>NZ_JH815207.1:0-5000 GCF_000296465.1 Barnesiella intestinihominis YIT 11860 | reverse complement strand
TGTTGACAAATATACATATAATTTTTTAATACTATTGTATTTTTCGATAAATTTTTTTATATTTACACATTAAATATAATAATACCATAAAATATATAGTAGGCATGAAAAACATCTTAGGATTAGATTTAGGTTTATCGAGTATAGGTTGGTCTGTTATAAGAGAAAATTCAGAAGAACAGGAGTTGGTAGCTATGGGTAGCCGAGTTGTATCGCTTACAGCCGCAGAACTATCTTCTTTTACACAAGGAAATGGGGTGTCTATAAATTCACAGAGGACTCAAAAAAGGACTCAACGTAAAGGATATGACAGATATCAATTGCGTCGCACATTGTTAAGGAATAAGTTGGATACATTAGGAATGTTACCCGATGACTCTTTATCTTATTTGCCTAAACTCCAATTATGGGGATTAAGAGCAAAGGCTGTTACGCAACGAATCGAGTTGAACGAGTTGGGGAGAGTTTTGTTACATTTGAATCAAAAACGTGGATATAAGTCAATAAAAAGTGATTTTTCGGGTGATAAGAAAATAACCGATTATGTAAAAACTGTTAAAACCCGTTATGATGAATTGAAAGAGATGAGATTGACTATTGGGGAATTATTTTTTCGAAGACTGACAGAAAATGCTTTTTTTCGTTGTAAAGAACAAGTATATCCCCGTCAGGCTTATGTCGAGGAGTTTGATTGTATTATGAATTGTCAAAGAAAATTTTATCCCGATATATTGACTGATGAGACAATCAGATGTATTAGAGATGAGATTATATATTACCAACGACCGTTAAAGTCGTGCAAATACTTGGTGTCGCGCTGTGAATTTGAAAAGCGTTTCTATCTGAATGCGGCCGGTAAAAAGACCGAAGCTGGTCCTAAGGTATCACCACGCACTTCTCCATTGTTTCAAGTATGCCGTTTGTGGGAGAGTATCAATAATATTGTAGTCAAGGACCGTCGGAATGAAATTGTTTTTATTTCGGCGGAGCAAAGAGCAGCTTTGTTTGATTTTTTGAATACTCACGAGAAACTCAAAGGTAGCGATCTCTTGAAACTGTTGGGTTTGTCCAAGACATATGGTTACCGGTTGGGTGAGCAGTTTAAGACTGGAATACAGGGGAACAAAACCCGAGTGGAAATCGAACGAGCTTTGGGCAATTATCCTGATAAGAAAAGATTGTTGCAATTTAATCTTCAAGAGGAATCTTCGTCGATGGTCAATACTGAAACGGGTGAGATTATTCCCATGATTAGCCTGTCGTTTGAGCAGGAACCGCTTTATCGGCTGTGGCATGTATTGTATTCGATTGACGATCGGGAGCAGTTACAGTCGGTGTTGCGACAGAAATTCGGAATTGATGATGACGAGGTTTTAGAACGGCTGAGCGCCATCGATTTGGTGAAAGCCGGTTTTGGAAATAAATCGAGCAAGGCTATACGTCGCATATTGCCATTTTTGCAGTTGGGTATGAACTATGCAGAGGCTTGTGAGGCTGCTGGGTATAACCATAGCAATAACTATACAAAGGCTGAAAATGAGGCGCGCGCTTTGCTGGATAGATTACCGGCGATTAAAAAGAACGAGCTTCGGCAACCAGTGGTTGAGAAGATCCTCAATCAAATGGTTAATGTGGTGAATGCGCTTATGGAAAAATATGGACGATTCGATGAGATCCGTGTGGAGTTGGCGCGTGAATTGAAACAAAGTAAAGAAGAACGTTCTAATACATATAAAAGTATAAATAAGAATCAAAGGGAAAATGAGCAAATTGCTAAACGTATAGTTGAATATGGTGTGCCAACTCGATCTCGCATACAGAAATATAAAATGTGGGAGGAATCGAAACACTGTTGTATCTATTGCGGGCAACCGGTAGATGTGGGGGATTTTTTGCGAGGATTTGATGTCGAGGTAGAACATATTATTCCTAAATCATTGTATTTCGACGATAGTTTTGCAAATAAAGTTTGTTCTTGTCGTAGCTGTAATAAAGAGAAAAATAATCGCACTGCATATGATTATATGAAATCAAAAGGCGAAAAAGCTCTGTCCGACTATGTCGAACGAGTTAACACAATGTACACAAATAACCAAATTAGCAAGACCAAGTGGCAAAACTTATTAACCCCAGTCGATAAAATTTCTATCGATTTCATAGATCGACAATTACGAGAGAGTCAGTATATAGCAAGGAAAGCCAAAGAGATTCTGACATCGATTTGTTATAATGTGACGGCTACGAGTGGTTCGGTTACCAGTTTCTTGCGACATGTTTGGGGCTGGGATACCGTATTACACGATCTCAATTTTGACCGATATAAGAAAGTGGGTTTAACCGAGGTAATAGAGGTAAACCATAGGGGCAGTGTCATTAGGAGAGAGCAAATAAAGGATTGGAGTAAGAGATTCGATCATCGCCACCATGCCATTGATGCACTTACGATTGCCTGTACCAAACAGGCGTATATTCAGCGCTTGAATAATTTGAGAGCAGAAGAAGGACCGGATTTCAACAAAATGAGTTTGGAACGTTATATACAGTCACAACCTCATTTCTCAGTTGCACAAGTCCGTGAGGCTGTTGATAGAATATTAGTGTCGTTTAGAGCCGGTAAGCGTGCGGTGACTCCCGGCAAGCGATATATTCGTAAGAACCGAAAACGTATTTCCGTCCAGTCAGTTTTAATTCCACGAGGTGCGTTGAGCGAAGAGAGTGTATATGGCGTAATTCATGTGTGGGAGAAAGATGAGCAAGGTCATGTTATACAAAAGCAGCGTGCTGTAATGAAGTATCCGATAACCTCGATTAATCGGGAAATGTTGGATAAGGAAAAAGTTGTGGACAAGCGTATTCATAGAATCCTTTCCGGTAGGCTTGCTCAATATAATGATAATCCCAAAGAGGCGTTTGCTAAACCTGTATATATAGATAAGGAGTGTCGTATTCCAATTCGCACGGTTCGTTGTTTTGCGAAGCCGGCGATTAATACGTTAGTTCCACTCAAAAAAGATGATAAGGGAAATCCTGTTGCTTGGGTCAATCCGGGGAACAATCATCATGTTGCTATTTATAGAGATGAAGATGGCAAGTATAAGGAACGAACCGTTACATTTTGGGAAGCAGTGGATCGCTGTCGGGTAGGTATACCGGCTATTGTCACTCAACCAGATACTATTTGGGATAATATACTTCAGCGAAACGATATATCTGAAAACGTTTTAGAATCCTTACCTGATGTAAAATGGCAATTTGTTCTTTCATTGCAGCAAAATGAGATGTTTATTTTAGGAATGAATGAGGAAGATTATCGTTATGCTATGGATCAACAAGACTATGCATTGTTGAACAAATATCTTTATCGAGTACAAAAATTAAGTAAGAGTGATTATAGTTTTAGGTATCATACAGAAACTTCTGTCGAAGATAAGTACGATGGAAAGCCCAATTTGAAATTGTCTATGCAGATGGGAAAACTAAAAAGGGTGAGTATAAAGTCGTTATTGGGATTAAATCCTCATAAGGTGCATATCTCAGTTTTGGGTGAAATAAAGGAAATATCATGATCAAACGCACATTATATTTTGGGAATCCCTCGTATCTGAGTTTGCGCAATGCACAGCTAGTACTGCGTCTGCCAGAAGTGTCGAATAACGACACATTACCCGATACTTTCAAAAAAGAGGCGGAGCGGACGATTCCTATCGAAGATATAGGAGTGGTCGTACTCGATCATTCGCAGATAACAATCACACAAGGATTGCTCGAAGCCCTTCTCGAAAATAATTGTGCTATTATCACTTGCGATAAAAGTCGTTTGCCTGTGGGACTCATACTACCCCTTTGTGGGAACACGACACAAAACGAACGGTTCCGAGACCAACTTAATGCTTCGTTACCTTTGAAAAAGCAACTTTGGCAACAGACAGTGCAGCAAAAGATTGCCAATCAAGCTGCAATTTTGGAGAGCCAGGGAATTATAGCCAAAAATATGCGGGCATGGGTGGGCGAAGTCCGTAGTGGAGACATCGATAATATGGAGGCACGGGCTGCCGCCTATTATTGGTCGAGTATATTCCCTCACCTCGATAGTTTTCGCAGAGACAGAGACGGCGATCCTCCCAACAATCTACTCAATTATGGTTATGCCATTCTTCGGGCTGTTGTCGCTCGGTCGCTCGTTATTAGCGGATTGTTACCTACTTTGGGCATACATCATCATAACCGTTATAATGCATATTGTTTGGCCGATGATGTGATGGAGCCTTATCGCCCCTATGTCGATGGCTTGGTCTGTGAAATCATGGAAAGTGGAAAGGACTATTCGATGTTAACGACCGAATTGAAAGCAAAGTTATTGTCTTTACCGGTGGTAGAGGTAGGTATTCAAGGGCGGCGTAGTCCTTTGATGGTCGCTGTCGCCCAAACTACCGCCTCTTTATACAAATGTTTTAACGGGGAGTTACGTAAAATCATCTATCCAGAATTATAATTAATATGGATAGATTCAGCGAATATCGTATTATGTGGGTATTGGTATTTTTCGATTTGCCAACAGAGACGAAACGAGAACGTAAATTGTATGCCGACTTCCGTAAGAAACTGTTGCAAGATGGATTTACTATGTTTCAATTTTCCATTTATGTGCGGCATTGTCCTAGTAGGGAGAATGCCGATGTACATATCCGCCGGGTGAAGCTTTCTTTACCGCCGTTTGGAAAAGTAGGTATTCTCTGTGTTACTGATAAACAATTCGGTATGATGGAAATTTTCTATGGGAAGAAAGAGGTAAAGCCACAGGTTCTACCTCAACAGCTCGAACTCTTTTGAAAAACAAAAAGCCGGTTAAAAAACCGGCTTTTTGATAAAATACAGCTTTAATTTTTGATCCTAATTGATTGTGTAATTGTTTGACTATTAAATTGCTATACAAATTGTGCTGTATTTAATATGTCAAAGATACAAATTTGAAAGCGAATCACAACGAGCCGCACGCAGGG
>NZ_JH815206.1:410199-517523 GCF_000296465.1 Barnesiella intestinihominis YIT 11860 | reverse complement strand
CGACATCCACAGCTTCGGTAAAGGGCTTATGCCCGATTATTATCCATGCAAAACTCCTCGACTAGTGAGCTGTTACGCACTCTTTAAATGAATGGCTGCTTCCAAGCCAACATCCTAGCTGTCTTTGCAGTTTTACTTCGTTTGTTCAACTTAGCCCTTATTTCGGGACCTTAGCCGGTGGTCTGAGTTGTTCCTCTTTCGGACATGGACCTTAGCACCCATGCCCTCACTCCCGAAGACCAAGTGATAGTATTCGGAGTTTGTCAAGACTTGATAGGCGGTGAAGCCCTCGCATCTTATCAGTCGCTCTACCTCTATCACTCTGCTTCGAGGCTGCACCTAAATGCATTTCGGGGAGTACGAGCTATCTCCAAGTTTGATTGGCCTTTCACTCCTACCCTCAGTTCATCCGTAAGCTTTTCAACGCTTATCGGTGCGGTCCTCCAGTTGGTGTTACCCAACCTTCAACCTGACCAAGGGTAGATCACTTGGTTTCGCGTCTACTCCCGCTGACTGTACGCCTTGTTCGGACTTGCTTTCGCTTCGGCTGCGCGACTGAATCGCTTAACCTTGCCAGCGAGAGTAACTCGTAGGTTCATTATGCAAAAGGCACGCCGTCACACTTTAACATGCTCCGACCGCTTGTAGGCGCATGGTTTCAGGGTCTGTTTCACTCCTCTGTTCGAGGTTCTTTTCACCTTTCCTTCACAGTACTGGTTCGCTATCGGTCTCTCGGGAGTATTTAGCCTTACGGGATGGGCCCCGCTGATTCGCCCCGGATTTCTCGTGTCCTGGGTTACTCAGGTGTCCACTGGGCTTCTGTCGGTTTTCGCGTACCGGGCTGTCACCGTCTCTGGCTACGATTTCCATCGTATTCCGCTAACTTATTTCTTGCCGTGTCGTGGATCCTTCTACCCCACTCGTGCCGTAACACGAGTGGTTTGGGCTGTTCCGCGTTCGCTCGCCACTACTGGCGGAATCATTGTTATTTTCTTTTCCTGCGGGTACTTAGATGTTTCAGTTCCCCGCGTTGGCTTACCGCTTGGCGGTATGGCCATTGCTGGCCGGGTTGCCCCATTCGGATATTTACGGGTCTACGGCTATTTGCGCCTTACCGTAACTTTTCGCAGCTTATCACGTCCTTCTTCGCCTCCGAGAGCCTAGGCATCCTCCATGCGCCCTTGTTTACTTTCTTCCGCGTCTTCCGTCTCTGCTTAGAGACGGCGACGTTAGGGGTTGATATGGGTTTGCTTTGCTCGTTTACTCTTCTTTTTCCATCATGTCAAGGATCTTTCGTGGAGAATAACGGATTCGAACCGTTGACCCCCTGCTTGCAAAGCAGGTGCTCTAGCCAGCTGAGCTAATCCCCCCTTTTACCACCTGACCTCCGGCCTGGTAGTCCCAGGCAGATTTGAACTGCCGACCTCTACATTATCAGTGTAGCGCTCTAACCTACTGAGCTATAGGACTATTCTTCAAATCGTGCCTGCGGCGGGTTGTTTTCCTTCTTTTTATATTGAACGAAGCGTGTAGTACCAAGAGAGAGCTTGGTCTTTTCCAGTCTTATTGCAGGTTTTGCTTCTCCAGAAAGGAGGTGTTCCAGCCGCACCTTCCGGTACGGCTACCTTGTTACGACTTAGCCCCAGTTACCGGTATTACCTTCGTACGCTCCTTGCGGTTGCATGCTTCAGGTACTCCCGGCTTCCATGGCTTGACGGGCGGTGTGTACAAGGCCCGGGAACGTATTCACCGCGCCATGGCTGATGCGCGATTACTAGCGAATCCAGCTTCATGGAGTCGGGTTGCAGACTCCAATCCGAACTGAGACAGGTTTTCGGGATTCGCGCGTCATTGCTGACTGGCTGCCTTCTGTACCTGCCATTGTAACACGTGTGTCGCCCCGGACGTAAGGGCCGTGCTGATTTGACGTCATCCCCACCTTCCTCGCGGCTTGCGCCGGCAGTCTCGACAGAGTCCTCGGCTTCACCCGTTAGTAACTGTCGATAGGGGTTGCGCTCGTTATGGCACTTAAGCCGACACCTCACGGCACGAGCTGACGACAACCATGCAGCACCTCGCAGGTGACTATTACTAGCTGCCGGCTTTCACCGACATTCCCCCTGCGTTTGAGCCCGGGTAAGGTTCCTCGCGTATCATCGAATTAAACCACATGTTCCTCCGCTTGTGCGGGCCCCCGTCAATTCCTTTGAGTTTCACCGTTGCCGGCGTACTCCCCAGGTGGAATACTTAACGCTTTCGCTGTACCGCTTACATTGTATCGCAAACAGTTAGTATTCATCGTTTACTGCGTGGACTACCAGGGTATCTAATCCTGTTCGATACCCACGCTTTCGTGCCTCAGCGTCTGTTTCACCCTAGCAGGCTGCCTTCGCAATCGGGGTTCTGCGTGATATCTATGCATTTCACCGCTACACCACGCATTCCGCCTGCCTCTTGTGTACTCTAGCTCGCCAGTTTCAACGGCACACTCCGGGTTGAGCCCGGAAATTTCACCGCTGACTTGGCGTGCCGCCTACGCACCCTTTAAACCCAATAAATCCGGATAACGCTCGCATCCTCCGTATTACCGCGGCTGCTGGCACGGAGTTAGCCGATGCTTTTTCTTCGGATACTTGCAATACGCTACACGTAGCGTACTTTACTCTCCGACAAAAGAGGTTTACAACCCGTAGGGCCGTCTTCCCTCACGCGACTTGGCTGGTTCAGTCTGCCGACCATTGACCAATATTCCTCACTGCTGCCTCCCGTAGGAGTTTGGACCGTGTCTCAGTTCCAATGTGGGGGACCTTCCTCTCAGAACCCCTATCCATCGTCGCTTTGGTGGGCCGTTACCCCGCCAACTGGCTAATGGAGCGCATGCTCGTCTGTAACCAAAATTGCTCTCTTTAATGAACTCTCCATGCGGAGCGCCCATATTATGGGGTATTAGTCCGGATTTCTCCGGGTTATCCCCCTGTTACAGGTGGATTGCATACGTGTTACTCACCCGTGCGCCGGTCGCCGGCAAAGGTATTGCTACCTCCCCGCTGCCCCTCGACTTGCATGTGTTAGGCCTGTCGCTAGCGTTCATCCTGAGCCAGGATCAAACTCTTCGTTGTATCTTCTTCTTTTTCTTTATTATACCTTCGAAGCGTTACCTGACTGAATTGACTTCTTTCTCTCTTCTTTTACTGTACTACACTTGCTTCTTCAATTCCTTCAATGAACTTGACAAAAAAGTTCCCCGGAGCGTGCCCCGTTTCCTCTTTTGCGGTTGCAAAGTTAATGCATTTTCCTACTCCGCTCCAAATTTTTCTCAATGTTTTTTTGAATTATTTTTCTATGAAATGAAAACTTTTTCTTTTTCAGATTGTTATAGCTAAAATATTTTTACCTCTGCATAGAACAATCAAAGTAATTTGAAACGCAAACGCAATATCCCGTCTTTAAAATCATAACTAATAATCTTAAATACGCCTATTTCAGATGTATTCTCAACATGACGACCAATGCAAAGACATTCATCGTAATCTCCCACTTTAACAACCCGAACCGTTTCCGAAGCATTATCGGGCAATCGTCTCAAATCAAAACGTCCCAGCGCTTCTTCTTGTGTAATATATTCTGTCGTAATCGGTAAACCACTTTGTATAATTCGGTTGACCTGTTGTTCTATTTGATTTATTTCAGATTCTTCCGGTTCACGTTGGAATCGGAAATCAAGCTTACTCTTTTTTCTTTCTATATGAGCCGATACCGCACGACCACAACCAAAAAGGCGAATCATCGTTTGGTTAAGAATATGCTCCGTCGTGTGCATGGGCGGATATTCTTCTTTATTATGCTCATTTAATTGGGGAATATCTTTCATACCATATATCTTTAAAGTCAAATATTTTTACCTGACCAAGAGATTATTTCCGAGTCTAAAATACTATATACATTCGTATCGACATATTCGCCAGAGAACATCAATTCTCCGTCTCGTTCCGTCCCTTCCAACCGAAATCCCAATCGCCGAGGGATAGCATTACTCGAATAATTTTCTACGGCACACCGAATTTGAATGCGATGCATCAAACGTGCTTCCACAGCCCACCGACAGAGTGTCCGAACACTTCGGGTCATTATTCCTTGTCGCTGATATTCGGGCAACAGCCAATAACCGATTTCGGTACGATGATTGACAAAATCGGAATTCACAAACCCGACCAATCCACAAAACTCTCCTCGACATTCTATTACAAAAGTAAAATTTCTTTCTTCCTCCGGGAAAGACAATACTTGCGATAAGAAGTCCATTTCATCTTGTTCCGAAAGATTAGCAACAAAAGGCAACCACGTTTTCAGATAATCCCTATGATCGGCAATGGCTCGATAAATCATAGGGGCATCGTTCAACGTAACCTCCCTTAATCGGATACCTGTCTTTACATCAATGTCGAATTGTAACATTATTTCAATAAAAAATCATATCGGAAAGAAATCAGCACTCTGGTAAACTGTACATTATCATTCAAAGGTATGGACAACTCAGGACGAACCCATAGCTTATGAGCTCGAAAAAGAATGCCCGGAACAATACGATGTTCGACCATACGATACTCCGGAATATTCGTTATATCCAAAACCAATGCTGCCTCTTGGATCACACGACAAGCAGCATGTACCGTATAGCAAGTGTTATATCCCATACCAGAATCGTACATTGGCATAACACCAGCACCGAACTCCACTCGCCCTATCTTCTTATCCAAGCCGATCTTCAATCCGCTATCATAAAAACGCCCAGCATAATTGGTCCCGAAAAAAGCTTCGGCCGAAAACTTTACGCCCCAAACTCCCGTAGAGTAGCGGAAAGTTCCGTTCGCTCGGATATATTGCTCGCTCAGATGGCGTATAAATATGGTATTTTCCAATCCCACCGACCAATTCTTCGCCTGAAACCCGATCGACGCATATTTATTATTTCTCACTCCTACAAAAATCGACTTGAATTGCAACGAGTCATTTTGCGACCATACACTCAAAAAAGATATTACTCCTATAAACAACAATAAAACTCTCTTTTTCATAATTCCTTCGATAACCTCACATTGAGAATATTATACCCCAAATCATTCAAATGTAACCCATCTAACGAATAGTTCATATTCATTTTATCTTCATGGGCAAAATCGTCATACACATCTAAAAATACACCATAATTCAACGTCTCGACCATTTGAGACAACGCAAAGTTCAACTCTTTGATATAATCGTTTGTATGCGGATTATCGGTCTCTAAGTTTCTAGGTAAAATAGAAATAACAAACACCCGGCGTGGAGCCAATCCTTCGATCGTTCTCTTATACTCATCGACAAAATCGGTAATAAACTCTTGCCTCGTAGCATCATTGAAAAGTTTCCCTCCCAAATTATTCGTTCCTATCAACATCACTACATTTTTGTCTTGATAATTCAGATTCCAAGTAGCAATCTCCTCCAACTTCGCGCCACTTACACCATCGTTTCGTACAATCCATGTGGGAAAAGCATCTTTTACGTCCCACCCAGCAACCAACGAGTCGCCCACGAAACACAATTCACCTTCTTTTTCTTCCGAACATGCACCCAAGCTCAAAATCAAAAGCAACATTATTTTCCCCATTCTACACACCCAATTCAGTCTCATTTTTCTTACTCTTTATTTTTTTGTAAAAATCACTCTTTAAAATTTGATTTATAAACATATCGGTAAAAATCCGAGCGCCATCGCCATTTAAATGCATGTTATCATAAAACAGCTCCGGTCTATCAAAAAAATACTCCATTTGATTATCATCTATCACCCGAATTCCATTCTCTCGGCACAACTCTGTAATAACCCTTTTCGAATAGGGATTCCCCTCGTGCCTCAATTTACGATAATATGGAGGAAAAACGACCACCAATTCTACATTGTTCGATTGTAGCTGCGTTATAATCGCTTTCAAATATTCTAATTTTACCGAGTAAATAAAATCATCATCAGGTTCGTCTCCATAATTTTCAAAGATAGGCAAATTATTGGGTTTATGTTTCGCTACAAATCCATGATTTGCCATTTCTTCTCTCGGCAAAAAAGATTGTAAGAAAATACGGAACCACACGGTATTATATTTATACAAATTAGATCGAAGAAAAGCAGAGCCTTTTCCATCGTTTTGCAAGACCAACGCAGAATCTATAACCGGATTTCTCCCGTAATAAGGATTTAGCAACTCAATTCTACCGATATGATCGTCCGATAAATCATCGGGCTGCAAAGCTAAAATAACTCCCCGTGGTCGATGGTGTTCAAGCAGCCCGTCTATCATACATCTGAAAAATATTATGTTTTGAGCATTGCACCCCCCATTAAAAACAGAAATTCCCAAACTATCCATCATAATATCCGGCATAAAACTATTAATCGCGACAGAAGACCCGATAATCACCACATCTTCATTTGCCTGATGAAACAGATACTCTATCTTTGCATAATCTCCCGGAAGCCCATACCTTTTAGAATAAAATGACATGACTTGCCCGAATATAACATCGAAAACAAGTACGATTACAATAATCGACACACATGTTTTCACCAACTTAAATATACTTCGGTTCATAATCGGTCATCTAAAATTGAAAATAGATAAACGCTCCACCGTTGAATGAAGCCGTCAATATAATAAACGCAATAAAGAGAGATATAGATATGATTCTCACCCAATAGTTCTCAGCATTTAAAGCGTGAACTTTTATAGACATCTCATCTTTTATCTCTTTCAACATCAAAATACCTATACACATAAATCCTAACAGCAACGAAGGTATTCCTTCCCCCGTAAATAACGGACCTCGGTCGGTAAAAATTTTTGCAATGATACTGAATGCCGAATGAAGATCATTCGCCCTGAAAAAAATCCAAGCAAACATAACCAATACAAAAGTTACCAAACAATTAAAAACCGCATGCAATCTTTTGGAGACATTTATCTTCGGGAGCAATCTGTTTTTTTCAATCCCGACAATCTGGTACAGCCCATGCAAACTACCCCACAAAACAAATGTAAGATTCGCTCCATGCCAAATTCCACTCACCAAGAAGGTTACAAACAAATTCCACAAATGTCTGTAATGCCCCACTCTATTCCCTCCCAACGGAATATATAAATAATCTTTGAACCATGTCGACAACGAAATGTGCCAACGCCGCCAAAATTCCTTGATACTTTTCGCAAAATAGGGACGATGAAAATTCTCCATTAAAGTAAAGCCCATCATTTTCGAAGAACCTATGGCAATCAAAGAATACCCGGCAAAATCACAATAAATCTGGAAGGTAAAGAAAAAGGTCGCCAGCAACAAACTGACTCCCGAATGTTCCATATAATTATTGTACACGGCATCGACATAAGTAGAAACTCGGTCTGCTACACACAATTTCATGAAAAAGCCCCATATCATCAACCTAAGTCCTGTATCAAAATTCTCATACGAAAACTTATGTTTTTCTCTAAACTGAGGAAGCATATTTTTAGCTCGTTCGATAGGACCGGCGACCAACTGCGGAAAAAAAGAAATAAACAGGGCATATACTACAAAATTTTTTTCTGCCTTTATCGTTCCTCTGTACACATCAACCGCATAACCGACAGCTTGAAATATATAAAACGAAATTCCCACCGGCAATAGCACGTTCCATCGAGGTATCTCGATTCCTATATTTAGGAGAGAGAAAAAATCGGTAATCAACGAACCCGCAAATTCATAGTACTTATAGAAAAACAAAATACCCAAATTGATAAATATCCCCGAGAATAATGAAATCTTACGCCTTCGACGAGACCGAAAACGGTCCATGCACAAGGCCGAAATATAGGTAATCGATGTACTTGTCAACAGCAACAACGCATATACGGGCTCCCAACACATATAAAAATAGTAACTGGCCAGAAGCAAAAATATCGTACGTCCTTTAATACCCGGCAACAGGTAATAAACCAAGCATACAATCGGAAAAAACAAAATGAATTCTAAGGAATTAAACAGCACAACATTGATTCTTTAATTCGACAAGTAGATTATTCTGCACACAAATGTAATATTATTTTAAAAAGGAACAGATAATTTATTACAAAAATGCAGCTCTCTTAACAGCCTATTAATCAAATCGGAGAAAAAACTTTTCTTGCTTCCCAAAATCGGGCATACAAAAAAGACTGCCTTGCGAATCAAGAACAGTCTTTTTATTTTTCAATGTCAATAACAATAAACGTCATTAAAACAACGACTTACTCTACAATCAATTTGAACGATTTATCGCCAGCGCTCCCAGATACCACAGCCAAATAAATACCCGGTATAAAATTCTGAGTCGAGACACTCGCTTCTCCGTCAACAACTACATCGCATACATTCAAGCCGTCGATAGTATATATCTTCAATCGACCCTGAGCCGCCACGTTCAAAGGCTCCCCCCGTTTCACTGGATTGGGATAAAGTAAGGTGACTTCTCTTTCGGTTCCCGTCAAACCGGTAGAAGTACCGTCCATATAAACCTCAAACTCGGTAACGGTTGCCGACTCTCCGTCTATATTTCCGCTTGGAATTTCAATTTTCACATAACGAGCCTTCACCCTATCCACGGTCACCGACTTATTCGTTTTATTCAAATCGCCCGATGAAACAAGAGTCCAAACGCTATTCTCATCTGCACTATTATTTATTTTATTAAGGTCGGGGGTCTCTGTGGCCACATAGATATTATACCCTTCGATTTGATTCGCATCATATACCTTGAATGCATTTACATCATATTCGTCTTCCAAATCGAGAATGCAATAATGCTTATCGGCGGCAGACCTATCGAAATCCCAATGATACTCGGTATTTTCATTCAACCCGTCAAAAATATGCCGGGCATTGGTATAAAACGATTTAGCCCCCGAGGACTTCAAAAACATTTTACCTACACTCACCAAATTGCCCCTATCCGTTCTTTCTTTCAACTTACCGTAAATATCGAACCCATAGATACGCACGGCATTTTCACCGGTAGGAAGTTCCATCGAAAATTTAACAAACCGGGCTTCCTTAGGCTCGGCCAAACGATGATCCTTTACATTGGCGTTTCCCGCTTCCGCATCATTGCGATTCACCACTTCTTCCCAATCACCGTCGTTTCCCGTCTTACTGACGTAAATACGATAGGAATGAACATTGTTATTTCCCTCTACCGTTTTCGAATCCCGAAAGACAAAACGATCGACCATATACACATCGGCCAACTCAAAGATCACCCAGGGATTGGTACTCTTATTGTCGCACCATTTCACCCCCTTTCCCGGCTCCTCAAAAAGGCAATAAGCCGCTTCGTTATTGCTTACCTGTGCACTGTAAGAGTGTATACGCACTTGCGGTGAATCTATTTCGGGAGAAACCTCTTCAACTCCTATCGGCGACGATGGAGGCATTTCTCCATCGATAGCCCAATCGGACGGTTTATCGCCCATGACAAGCTCCAAAGTCCCGCCATTAACGATTTCTTCATGCTTCAACCAGCACCGACCGAGCTCTTGACCGTTCAGTTTGGCCGATTGAATATAGATATTCTTATCGCTTGCATTAGGAGCCAATACTTCAAACACTTTTCCTCCGTCGAGATTAATTGTCGTCTTCGTAAATACCGGACTTGAAATAAGATATATGTCTTGTCCCGCATTAGGATAAAATCCCATCGCATGGAATATATACCAAGCCGACATCGACCCCGAGTCGTCATTTCCGGGTAACCCCGTAGCAGTCGTATTATATCGCTCTTTCAAAACCCTACGGACAATCTCCGCCGCCTTGTCGGGACGATTCACATA
Organism: Barnesiella intestinihominis YIT 11860; assembly: GCF_000296465.1. NCBI lineage: Bacteria > Pseudomonadati > Bacteroidota > Bacteroidia > Bacteroidales > Barnesiellaceae > Barnesiella > Barnesiella intestinihominis. The sequence goes on along the minus strand of NZ_JH815206.1, from coordinate 507,648 downwards.
GTTATACAGGCTTGGCACTAAAAATGCCGGCTCATTGCTTATTTGGAATAATCCCATATAGCTGTTTTGGTCGAACCCGTCTTGGACATGCGTAAAATATGTATCCAGCCGCTTCAAGAAAGCCTCTTTACCGCCACATCTCGCAATCAGCCCGTTCACATCGTGAGGCACGTAAAATGACATCTCCCACGGGAATGATTCATATACGATTCCTTCCCAACCATCGCGACGAAAAACATTGTAATCTTTCTCGTTCACCCAGTCGCCACTACCATTTTTCGGCCACAAGAATCCTTTGAATCCAAGACTATTGATGTTGTCGTTCCACAAGTTTTTCCAGTTATTCGACCGTTCGAGATACTTTTCGTAAACATCTTGTTTACCCAATTTCTTTGCTACGGTAGCGATTGCATAATCGCAATAGGCATATTCGAATGTGCGAGTTCCCGATCGCTCGGTCACCGTGGAAATATATCCTTTGGTATTATACTCCTCGACACCGCCACGACCTTCATTTCTCGGGTTCTCCGGTTCTACCTCGGCATTTTTAATCATTGCGGCCAATCCTTTTTCGTAATCAATACCCGGCAAATTTTTTACGATAGCGTCAGCAATCAGTACATCGCTGTTCGAGCCCCCTTGTACACGACCGTTACAATTCCCACTACGGCCGTCCGGCATATATCCCTCGTGCTCATAAATATCTATCATAGACCGTACGATATCGGCCTGACGAGAAGGTTTCAAAAGAGCGAACAACGGGTGTGTAGCTCTGAATGTATCCCAGATGGCATAATAATCGTCGAAATAAGGTTCGGACGATTCCCACAGCGGATTCTCACCCGTGCGGTCGGTAGGTTGTAAAAAGGCATGATACAAAGCCGAATAGAAAATAGTCTTGTCGTTATCGTTCCCCTCGACTTCCACAGTGTTCAACACCTCTTTCCATTGTGCGATTCCTGCATTGCGAATTTCGTCAAAGTCCCAAGACGAAAGTTCCGAAATATTCGCTTTGGCTTTCTCTGTGCTAATAAACGATATTCCTACTTTTACTCTCACTTTTTGACCCTCTGTCGTATGAAACCCGAAATAAGCCCCGGTTTTCTCTGTTCCCGTTGCATCTACCTGCTCGCCCGATTGGACAGACGTCCCTTTCCAAACAGTATACTCATCGGCGGGGGTATCCAACAAAGCGTAGAAATACACCGTATAAGGACCACCTAAATTCCAGCCTCCTTTGACGGTCGAATAACCCTCGATTTCTTTATTCGAAAGAATTTTTACCCCCGAGGCTACCAATTCCTGTGATTCGACATGTAGTGTCAGACAACTTCCTGCATCGATCAATATCTTTGAAGACTCCGATTGAGGGAAAGTATATTCATGAAATCCAGCCTTAGCAGATGCCGTCAGTCTCACTCCCACATTATACTTACTCAAAGAAACTTCATACAAGCCCAATCCGAATCTCTCGTTGGAACGTGCCGACGAATAATCCGAAAGGTTCAAATCTCCGGTTATCGGTTGAAATAAAATATTTCCATACTTGGGACCACCGCCGGTTCCGCTCACATGCAAATGGCTGAAACCTTGTATATTGCCACCCCTTCCCCAACCTGAATTATTGGTTCGGTCTCCACAATCGGCTCCTAATTTCACCATACCGAAAGGCACACATACTCCCGGGAACACATGTCCCTCGCCGTCAGCTCCGATTTCGGGTCTCACATACTCCCAATTCTCTCGGGCAATCACATCTCCTCCGGTACAAACCATCTTCATTGTATTCAAATTGACACGGATTGTATAGACTCCCGTAACAGGCACTTGAAACGCATTATCGAAGCCATCATTGGCGGTAGCCCGCTCATACAAATCGTATTCCTTTCCTGACTCGACGAGCAAATGTCCGGCTATATCTATACGACAAGTAATGGAAGGTTCCCATTTATTCGATACCAAAAATTTGAACCGGCCTTCATCTATACTATAATCCGATAAAGTTCCTGTCCACGTAAAGATACCAGGCTCCTGCTTTTCCATCGGGATAGCGGCATCCGGATCCCAACCTGCCTCCGTAGCATTACCTACCAAATAAAGATTGTCATAAGCGGCAAAAGCCGGACTAAGAAACGATAAGAAAAATACTAAAATGAAAAAAGATAAGTTTTTCATGTTTAAAAATTTTAGGATTAAATATTCATGTCACTTATATGACACGCAAAAAGCCAATAACCCTTAAAAGGCCAAGAATAAAATCTATAATTATGGAATATTAATTTATAATATTAAGATAAGTACCTCATAAACAAGGAGAAAATTCTTCCGATTTTAAAGATTTTTACGACACGCCAAACAGAGCCTTTGAAAAACAAATTTTATTATATTATATTTGCGACTACATACTTATATCACAATGCTTCTCTTTCAATAAATTCATGAAAATAACCGAAAATAATATTATAGAAAGTTTGAAATCTGGAGAAGAACAAGCATTTCGATACATTTACGACAAATACTACGGTTATTTATGTGCCATAGCAAAAGGTTACCTTTCCGATAACGATGCGGCAGAAACTGTTGTAGGAGATGTAATTTACAACATCTGGGAAATACGGAAAAATCTGAATATTCATACTTCGTTACGATCATACCTCATACGTAGTGTAAAAAATAGATCTATCAATTATTTACAGCAAGAGTACATTGCCAAAGAAATTTCTATCAATTCGCTACAAGATTACACCGAGATAGAATCTTTTTACTTTATAGAAGAAGAACACCCTTTGGAAAAAATGCTCGAAACGGAACTTGAAAAAACGATAAAATCTGCTATCCATACACTTCCAGACGAGTGTCGAACGGCTTTTATATTGAGCCGTTATCACGATATGAAATACGAAGAGATAGCATCCCAAATGAATATATCCGTTAATACTGTAAAATATCATATCAAGAATGCCCTATCCAAACTGAGAACAGAATTAAAAGACTACCTTGTCGTACTTTTATTATTTCTATTATCGAATGAACTTTATTGTAACACTATAAAGAAACTATTAGATTTCCTAAATACTTAAAATTATTTAAAACCGCTCATACAGACTACCCCAAAGAAAAAAAACATCTGTCTTTCCTTTGAATATGAAGAGAGCCGACATACATACCGAGCACATAAATAATCTGATTCTTTCATTTTTGAATCGGACAATATCTTCTACCGATTTAAAGGTATTGAAAGAATGGATTGACGAAAATGAAGACAACAAAGCCTATTTTTCGGAAATACAAAAAATTTGGCTGATTTCCAGCATTTACGAAAAGAAAAACTTCGATAAATTAAAAGACCGGGCTTTTCAACAATTCAAAGACCGGATCGCTCAAAAAAACCAAGAACAAGACATTTATATCTCACGTCCAAATTGGAATCGGATTTTTTATATAGCGGCATGTATCATTATTGCATTCTTTGCAGGAATAGGAGTAATGTACTTTACTGGGAATCAAAGACTCTCCGATCAAACACTATCCTATTCGGTAGAATCTCCACGAGGATCGAAATTAAAACTGTCTCTCCCGGACGGAACATCGGTATGGCTCAATGCCGATTCAAAACTATTATATGACAACAACTTCGGTATCAACAACCGCGATGTCACGCTATGCGGAGAGGGATACTTCGAGGTCAGCAAAAACAAAAATCTCCCGTTTCAGGTCGTATCGGACGATATAAAAGTAGAGGTCTTAGGGACAAAATTCAATGTCAAAAATTATCCAGAAGATCCGAATATCAAAGTCGCATTGTTAGAAGGTTCGGTGATGCTATACGATTCTCTTGAAAGCACGATATTAAAACCGAATCAGATAGCACAATACGACAAACAAAACAAAAAAACCACATTAAAGACCATAGCGGCAGAAAATACAAGCGCGTGGATAAACGGTCACCTGTATTTCGACGAGGAAAACATGGAAACCATCGCTTTGGCTTTGGAACGAGCATTCGATGTGAATATTACCATTAAAGACGAGACCCTGAAAAAAATGATATTCTACGGCGACTTCATTATCGAATCGAACAATATCGATGAAATTATGAATATCATGGCTGCCACAAACAAATTTAACTACCACTATAAAATCCGTAAAAACGAAATAGAAATATTTCAATAAACACATTCGATATTTATTGGTGTAATAGACAAATCCAATTTGTCTAATTACCCGTTTCATACCTAAAACCATGCTCAAAACAGTTACTATTTGCCGTTCGGTTTATCCGTTAAGATTCATTTTACTACTCGGTATTCTATTCTCTTTCAATGTTTTTGCTAAGCAAAGCGGAGAAGAATATATCATCGAAAGAGAAAACTGGAAAGCCTTTATTCGTCTTTCGGACGGTACAGTAGACCGATATGAATTTCGGGAACATGGCGTATGGAAAACCATACCCTTTCGCCACGACCGAATGGCCGGACCGGCTTGGGACGGTATCATGCTAGCTCACGATAAAAAAAATCCGGGATCGTTTATCGGTGAAAAAGACCACATTTTATACAATATCTCGTACGTCCCGGCGCAAGACCATCTCATCGTCAAATGCTCCATGACCAACACGGGGAGTACACCATACGCTCCGAAACAAAGCAGGCTGATTCTCGGTATCGATAGTGAAATGCACGCCTACCCTCAATGGGACACTAAATTTTTCCCCACTCTGCTACGTTGTGAAAAAGACTTCGCATGGGGCTATTTCATGTCTCCGAAACAAACCATATTCGGTTTTACAACGGCCGAACCGGTTGCTTCATACGCCATAAACTACATTTACGAGGGTTGGCTTAAATGGAAATGGGGACATCAAATAAGAACTGCCAGTTTAGATATGCTACATTGCTTACCTCTGCCGGAAAGGCATCCCCAGAACTTAACGGAGCTGGCTCCCGGAGAGACGAAATGCTGGCATATACACATGGGACAAATACAGTCCCTTCCCGACGTAAAATCGAAACTTTCGGAATGGGCTGCTATTCCCATGATCGAGTGTGACCGCTACACCATAACATCGAAAGAAAGCATATCCGTACGGGGGTATTCGACCGACTCGATAAGCATCGCAATAAAAGGCCCCGGCATAAAAAATCAAAAAAGCCTCACGACCGACAAAAAAGGCAATCTGTACACGACCTGTTTCCGCCCGACTCAAAAAGGAGAGTATAAAATCACAGCGACAACCCAATCGGGGAAAACGGCAGAAGCCCGCATATTCGTTCGGCAACCGTGGTCGTGGTACATGAAAAATGCCCGAGACTTCGTAGCCGAGAACCAACCCTTATTCTCCAACGCCTGTGAAACATTTTACGGATACTACACCGCCTTTCTTGCGGCAAAACATTTCCCCGACACGGCAAAAGACAACGCCTTGCAAGAACGGTTCGACAACACTCTGCCTCTAATTATCGACACAACCACATGGCTGCCTAACCCGAAATCACTGCCTCACCGCATACAAAATTTCTCTGCCCTAATGGGAATGCTGGTCGACCTATGGGAATATACGGGAGAAAAACATTACTTGGAAAAAGCCGCCCACATCGCAGATTATCTCTGTTCCGATAAAATACAAGGGCCTGACGGAGCTTATCGCTCGCAAGGAACTCATTACACGGCTGTTATCTATACAGCCAAATCGATGCTCGAATTGGTGGCCGCCGAAGAAAAGCTCATCGCGAATCCCGTTTGGAAAGAACGCCACGAACGACATTTAAACTCGGCCCGAAAAGCCGTAGACGATTTGTGCGGACGCCTCGACGACATAGAGACCGAAGGCGACATGACTTTCGAAGACGGCATGATCACTTGCAGCGCCCTGCAATTGGGCATGTATGGATTGCAAACTACCGAACCGTCACAGCAGAAGAAATACAGCGAAGCCGCCCGATATCTGATGGATAAACATAAATGTCTTGAACAATTATTAATCCCCGATTGCCGCATGAGGGGAGCCACACTGCGATACTGGGAAGCTCTCGATATTTATTTTATTCCCAATCAAGCCATGAACTCTCCGCATGGCTGGACGGCATGGAAAATCTACGCCTCTTACTACTTGTATCTGCTGACCGGTGAAGAATTTTATCTAACCGATTTCATGGACACGCTCGGGGCCTGCACCCAAATCATGAAAGAAGATGGTCATTTACGCTGGGGATTCATTCCCGACCCCTATATAGAAGCCAAGCTATATGTAGAAAATCCCGAGCAAAAACACCACGGATTAGTCGTTGACTCTATCGTGGGAGAACAATATTTAGATATGATAAGTCCGTGGTTGCGCCCCGACGATGAAAATACAATCTGTCAATTTAAAGAAAGAGGAGGAGCCGGAGACAATACGGTTCAAGAAATTTTCAAAGTCATGGAAGAGTGCGCTCTCACATCAGCCTATGTCCTCATACGAAAAGACGGCTCTATTCTGGCTTACAATTGTCAGGTTCACAAGAAAAACGGCACTTTGCATATTATACCCGATGAAGCCATCATCTCTAAGGTACACTTGAATACCGCCCGAAAAACAAATATTTCCATACAGGCGACCGGCAAAAAGATTCGCGCGAAATCGGTTCTCGGGTGTAAATGGATCGAACTAAATTAAGTCTTACCTCATGAACAAAAAACTTATTTTTTTAATAGTCAGCTTTTTGTACATGGTGACGGCTACGGCACAACCGTTATTAATCCCATATCCCCGATCGATAGAGATGCGGGAAGGATATTTCGCCCTCACCGCAAAAACAGGCATTATCAATCTCAGCGACAAGAATAACGCCCGGCTGTTAAAACATTATATAGAAGAAGATATCAATATTAACCTCCACGAACAACGAGGCGACAACAATATATTCCTAATCACGAACCGAAAACTCAAAGAATCGCTGGGAGCCGAAGGATACCGCATGAACATTTCGGCTGATTCGATCGTCATCGAAGGAGCTGAAAATGCCGGCGTTTTTTACGGAATCCAAACGTTACGACAGCTAGCGGCACAAAACAGACTGGCTATACCCTGCATGGAAATATTCGACAAACCCGAATACGAATGGAGAGACTTTATGCTCGACGAAGCACGCCATTTCAAAGGGAAAGTCGTCGTAAAGCAACTTCTGGAAGAGATGGCCTATTTGAAAATGAATAAATTCCACTGGCATCTCACCGACGATCAAGGGTGGCGCATCGAAATCGAAAAATATCCGCGGCTCACCCAGATAGGAGCATACCGGGACAGCACCCAAATAGGAGGTTGGAACAGTCCCCTCTACGATGTCAACATTCATGGCGGTTACTATACCCGAGAAGACATACGGGAAATCGTAGACTTTGCGGCCGAACGGCACATTGAAATCGTCCCCGAAATCGAAATGCCGGGACACACCTCGGCGGCTATAGCCGCCTATCCCGAGCTCGGTTCCTTGAAAACACCCCCTACCGTGGCCACATATTTCAACCCCACGTGGGGAGTATTCAACGTGGCCGACGAGCGTGTAATACAATTCATACAAGATGTTTTCGACGAAATTTTCGACTTGTTTCCAAGTCGCTACATACACATAGGCGGAGACGAAGTCCACCCCGAATCGTGGGAAGCCAACAGCGACATCAGCCGCTTCATGGAAGAAAAGAATCTCGACAATTATAGCGAAGTGCAAATGCTGTTTACCAACCGGGTCGCCTCGCTCATACACAGCAAAGGACGCACGATGATCGGGTGGAACGACATCATGGGCAAGAACATTCACGAGTGGGCCGACTCCGATAACGAAAGTACCCATGCCCTCGCTCCTTACGCCGTCGTTCAATTTTGGAAAGGAGACACCGCCCTCATAGCCGAAGCGCTGAAACAAGGTCATCGAGTCATCAACTCATCGCACAGGGATACTTACCTCGATTATAATTATACCAAAATTCCTTTGAAAAAAGCCTACGATTTCTCTCCTTTTCCCAAAGGCATAGACCGAAAATACAAGCCGCTGCTGTTGGGATCGGGCTGTCAAATGTGGAGCGAATGGATACCTCGCATCGAAGATATGCAACGCCAAGTGTTTCCCCGCATAGCAGCCTATGCCGAATCTGGTTGGACTATCGAAAATAAAAAAAATTTCACCCGGTTCTCGACCTCCCTATCCCAAATATTGATTCCTCGATGGAAACAAAAGAACATCGCATGGCATAAAGAATCGACACCGCAAGCCGAATAAATCAATACAGGTGCGTATCCACTCATATAGTTTTAGATAGTTTTTCATTCGGTAACAAAAAAATCACGAAAAAATATTTCGTTATCGACTACCCGATAAACATACAGACTTGTCCTAATTATATAACAAGAATATTGTTTTATGACTATTAACTAAAAAACTTTAATACTAACCTTTAATCAAACCAATCAATGATTAAGCATTACAGAACCCTGCTACTCGTGTTTGCGCTATTCTGTAATACGGTTGTCATTCAAGCTCAGAACGTTTCTCTGAAATTGAATAACGTAACCGTAAAGGAGGCCATCGAAGCAGTGAAAAAGCAAACAGGCAAATCATTCTTCTTCAATGTGAATGATGTAGATCTAAACCATCGGGTAAATATCGACTTAAAAGATGCGCCCCTCGGAAAAGCACTCTCTCAGATTCTTCAAGGTCAAGACATCGATTATGAAGTAAAAGACAATCACATCGTCTTATCCAAAAGAAACAGTACAAAAAACAACCAGACTTTTACAGTCGTAGGGCAAGTTACCGATGAGAAAGGAATGCCGCTCATCGGTGTAAACATCACTGCGAAAGGGCATGGAAACACGGTGACCGACATCGACGGAAACTATTCTATCAAAGCCGCACCGGGTATCGCTCTTGTGTTTTCCTATATCGGATATCTGCAAGAATCGGTCAAAGTAAACAAACAAAAGACGGTCAACGTCCAAATGACCGAAGACACGAAAGCACTGAACGAAGTCGTAGTCATCGGTTACGGAACTCAGAAAAAAGCCAATCTGACCGGAGCTGTCGATGCCATATCTTCGAAAGAAATCGAAGACCGCCCCGTTTCCAACCTAGGTCGTGCCCTGCAAGGAGCCGTGCCCAACCTCAATATCACCTATGGATCGGGAAAGCCCAATGAAGGAACGAACATCAATATCCGCGGTTTCGGCTCGATCAACCAAGATGCCAAACCATTGGTTCTTATCGACGGTGTCGAAGGCAACCTCGACAATATCAATCCCCGGGACGTCGAGTCCATCTCGGTGTTGAAAGATGCATCCTCGGCAGCCATATACGGTGCAAGAGCCTCGTTCGGTGTAATCTTGGTAACCACGAAAAAAGGAAAAGACGGCACGGCCAAAGTCAGCTACAACGGACGATTCAGCTTCTCGAGCTCGACAGTCAAGACCAATTTCCTTACCACAGGTTACGATGCAGCAAGATTGGTCGATGAATACTTGATGTCCTACAACGGGACACGCTACACCAAATACACCGAAGAAGACTTCGCCGAATTGGAAGCTCGCCGGTATGACAAGACCGAAAATCCCGAACGCCCGTGGACAGTTATCAAAAACGTAGGTGGAGTAGACCAATACATGCATTACGCCAACTTTGACTGGTACGACTACCTCATTAGCAATTCAAGACCCACTTGGGACAACAATTTGAGCATTACCGGTGGCACACAAAAGTTAAACTACTTCGTTAGCGCCAACTACCATACCGAAGACGGTATATACAAACAAAACACCGACCGATTCGAAACGGCCAATATCCGTGCCCGTATTAGCGGCGACATAAAAGACTGGTTCAACTTGACGGTCACCAGCCATTTGTATCACTCCCGCTACGAAGCGCCCGGTTTGGAAAACGGCAACAACATCGCGAACTACACATTCCATGCCATGCCTTTCTTAATGCCTTACAACCCCGACGGAACCCACGTGTTCAGTACCCCGATCATTGCACAACAACCCACCGACGGCGTACACATCATGACCGCCGATGGCAACACTTTTACCGACGATAAATTCAAGCGTTTGACAACATCGGTAAACGCTACATTCAAACTCTATAAAGGGCTCACATTGCACGCCAATTACAGTTTCCGATACGACACACAAGACAAAGTCGTACGTACAGCCCCCGCAGAATATTCGACGGAGCCCGGAGTCATTATCCCGGTAACAGGAGACCTGTTCAAAAACAAATTGCGTCAACGTAATAATAGCGAGTACTACCACATGGTCGATGCCTATTTAAGCTACGACAACACATTCAACCACCACCACATAAGAGGACTCGTTGGTTTCAACTACGAGCAAGATTATCAAAAGAATCTTTACTCCACAATGATGGATATACAATCCAACAACCTGAACGACTTCAACTTGGGTAACCACACCGAAGGTGTCTCTTTGGAAGGAGGACAATACGAATGGGCACTCGAAAGTTTCTTCGGACGTGTAGGATACGACTGGAAAGGAAGATACTTGGCAGAAGTAAACCTCCGCTGGGATGCATCTTCGCGTTTCCGCAGGGACAAGAGAGCAGCGGTATTCCCCTCGGTTTCGGCCGGTTGGCGTGTAAGTGAAGAACCTTTCTTCGCACCCATACGCAACACATTCTCCAATTTCAAAATCCGCGGATCGTTCGGGTCGCTCGGCAATCAGGCCATATCCAGCCCCTACCCCTATATACAGACATTGGATTTGTTGCAACAAAACTATCTGGTAAACGGCGAATTCCTCACCTACGCATCCGTCTCCGCTCCCACAGCAGGTAACTTCACTTGGGAAACCGTTGTTCATGGGAACTTGGGTCTAGACCTCGGATTTTTCAACAACCGGTTGACATTCGCCGGAGACTTGTATATTCGCGACACGAAGGACATGCTCGTCCCCGGTAAGACACTACCCGGAGTATACGGAGCCGCTTCACCGAAAGAAAATGCCGCCGACTTGCGCACCAAAGGTTATGAACTGACTTTGAGCTGGAACGACAAATTCAACCTAGCCGGCAAACCTTTCACTTATGGCGTATCTTTCGCTTTGGGTGACAACATCTCCAAAATCACGAAATACGATAACCCCACCAAAGATTTCAACGTTTCTCAATACTACGAAGGCATGACCATCGGCGAAATCTGGGGATACAAAATCGACGGCTTGTTCAAAACCGATGAAGAGGCTGCCGCATACCAAGCCGAAATAGACCACTCGCTCATCGCCAAAAACATCTTGCAAACGGCAACGGGCAAATACAAAGGTCTGAAAGCCGGTGACCCCAAATTCGTAGACCTCGATGGAAACGGTCGCATCGACGACGGTGAAAAAACGGCAAACAATCGTGGTGACATGCGTGTCATCGGCAACTCCCGCCCCCGTTACAATTACAGCGGAAGCATCAACCTCGGCTGGAACGGGTTCGATATTTCGGCCTTCTTTCAAGGTGTAGGTCGTCAGCACCGTTACCCCGACGGCAACGCCATGCTCTTCTGGGGTGGATATGCCCGTCCCTACTCTTCGTTCGTGCCCGAGCACTTCTTGGACGATGTTTGGAGCGAGGACAATCCCGACGCTTACTTCCCTAAATTAAGAGGTTATGCAGCTCAGGGAGACCGCCATTTGGCAAAAGTAAACAACCGCTATTTGCAAAATACCGCATACTGCCGTTTGAAAAACCTCACTGTCGGATATACCCTTCCGGTCGACCTCACCCGGAAAGCCCGGATCGACCGCGTACGCGTCTATTTCAGCGGTGACAATCTGGTCACTTGGACGGCTCTCAAAAGCAAATACATCGACCCCGAACAATTCTCTACCGATGGTAGCGCCCGGGTCTATCCGTTTGCCAAAACATTCTCTTTCGGTCTTGATATTACATTCTAATAACTTTCATTACTTATTCTCATGAAAAAGAACATTAAATATATAGTTGCGGCTGTTGCAGGTTTATGGTTGACCGGCTGTACCGACGACCTTGACCGCTTCCCGCTTTCTTCTCTTTCTCCCGAAACCTATTTCAACACAGAGGAAGAGTTGGAGACTTTCACGAACCATTTTTACAGCCAGTTCCCGAGCGCAGCGTCTGGTTACGGAGAATCCGAAGACATAGTTAACATCTTTACTCTACCCGCAACGACGATCGGGCTCACCCGCACAGTCCCCACCAAAGGAGGCGGCTGGAACTGGGACTACCTGCGTGAAATCAATCTCTATTTGAAATACTCCCATCGCTGTAACAACAAAATAGCTCGGGAGCACTACGATGGTATCGCACGTTTTTTCAGAGCCTATTTCTACTTCGAGAAAGTAAAAAGATTCGGCGATGTACCCTGGTATAACAAACCGTTGGAATCGAACGACCCCGACTTGAAAAAGCCTCGCGACTCCCGCCAACTCGTCATGGACTCGATCATGTCCGACATCGACTATGCGATCAACTACTGTGACGACAACTCCGAACTGTACCGCGTGACCAAATGGACGGCTATGGCCCTCAAATCGAGAATATGCCTGTTCGAAGGAACATTCCGTAAATACCATGGAATCGCAGGATACGAGACATTCCTCGAAGAATGCGCCACCATTTCCAAGCGGTTTATCGATGAGAGCCCTTACAGCATCTACACGTCGGGAGACAAACCCTATCGAGACCTTTTTGCCTCGATGAACGCCATACAACAAGAAGTTATATTGGCTCGTGACTACGACTACACAAAAGGTGTGAAGCACGAGGCTAATTACAACACCATGGCACAAACCTACGGACGTCCCGGCATGAACAAGAAAATCGTAAACAGCTACCTCATGACCGACGGAACCCGCTTCACCGACCAACCCGGCTATAAGACCATGCAATACTACGACGAAATGCAGAACCGCGACCCTCGCCTCACTCAAACCGTCGTAGGCCCGGGCTACATGCGTATCAATAGCGACAAAGTGGAATCGCCCAACTTCTCCTCGTCGACCACCGGATACCAAATCATCAAATGGGTAACCGATGCATCGGGCGACGGATACATGGGATCTTCCAACGACTACATTCTGTTCCGCGCCGCCGAAGTCTACTTGAACTACGCCGAAGCGAAAGCCGAGTTAGGAACCTTGACACAGGAAGACCTCGAAATCTCCATCAAGAAAATCCGCGACCGCGTGGGCATGCCCAACATCGACATGCTTGCCGCCAACGCAAACCCCGACCCCTATTTGTGCGCACCCGAGACCGGTTATAGAAATGTCACCGACCCGAACAAAGGCGTGATCCTCGAAATACGTCGCGAACGCACCATCGAACTCTGCCTCGAAGGACACCGTTATTACGACATTATCCGATGGAAAGAAGGAAAAATGTTCGAGCAGCCTTTCCTCGGCATGTACTTCCCCGGTTTGACACAAGGATCGGGAGACAACCGCTACGACGTGTTCGACATGAACGATGGAATCGCAGGTGACAAAGAAAAAGTGGACATCTGCATCTACACAGGCAAAAAACCTTCGGTGAAGAACATTCGTAAATTCTACAAGCTGGGCGAAGAGTTCGTCTTGACCGATGGAGACAAAGGCAACATCATCTGCCACGACATCGAGAAAGAACCCCGCCAGTGGAACGAAGAAAGAGACTATTTCTTCCCGATACCCACCACCGAAAGATCGCTCACCAACGGAGCTTTAACACAGAACCCCGGTTGGAACGACGGGCTGGACTTCTAAGTGTATAACATGGAATACAGGTGCAGAAGCATAACTTCTGCACCTGCATTCTCTATCCAAATATAAAATTCACAATCTATTAAAAAAAATAGACCGACAGACTACCCTCTCGCAAAAAGCATCTGTCTTTATAATAAACACCCAAATATTAATTTATCATTAACTAAAAAATTCTAAGTATGGAAAAGTTTACTTTTTTAGGTAAGAAAGTCGCTATGTCTGCTTTCTTATGTTGTTTTTCTTTGGTTGGCTTCGCCCAAGAAGATACTCAAACATTCAATTTCGACGCAACAGAAACCCAAGAGTATGCGGCATTCTTCAAACAGCCCTCTGCCATTGAAGGAAAATGCAATGCCGAAGTAATGGGTATCGACATCAATCGTGAAGGATTCTCTTGGGACGACATGAACACTTGGAAAAACGCCGAGGGAAAAATTTGGCATAAATACACCGATGGATATGTTGAAACTCTTTTTGGGGTATGTGCAAATGCCAGCGCTCCGTTCAATGGAAAAACGAGTTCTTTATCTTGGACAAACTCCGAAGGAGATAATAGATGGTATCCGGTACTGCCTGCCGTTAAAAATTTGAAAGGAAAATTCTCACTAACCAATTGTAAAGCTACCGTTGTCCACATCTCCAATACCCAATTGGATACTGTAAGAATCCAAATGACGAACGAAGACAAGGATTGCTATATGCACGTTCGTCGTAATTTAAACTGCAAACAATTGGATATGAGCGGATCCACTGGAAAATGTCGTCAATTGGCCGGTTACAAAAACGCATTCTCCGACGAGAACTCCCTCTTGTTCACAGATTGTCGTCCGGCCGAATTCCTCGATTGGTTGTTCAATATTGAAGACAATCACTACACATTCTCTACATTGCCGGTACACCCTACTACCGGAAAAGTATTAGGTAGCGGATACAAATTGCAATGGGAAGCTGCCGGCGGATATCCCATCGGACAGATGAATGCCGACGGTGAATACGAAATCGCCGTAGGAGAAGATATCGACCTTTCCAGCGAATATGACGTAGATGGTAATATCACGACCTACACATGGAAAAACATCGATGGAGAAGAAATTACGCCTCCCGATGCTTCCGACGGTTGGTTCTGCTTCGACGAATCGAACCTGAATCAAGAATACCGCTGTGAAATGACAAACGAAAAATACCCGGCTTTGGTATTAAAAACAGTATTCGTTAAAGTAGTCAGTGAATACACCTCTGGTATAAACAAGGTAGAAAACAACGGCATTGCAGTAGGACCGAATCCGGCAGCCGATTACATCACGGTGAAAGGCGAAGAAGTACAGAGCGTAGACATCTTCTCGCTTACGGGAGCTTGTGTAAAAAGCGTAAAAGATAATGTTCAAACTATCGAAATAGCAGACCTCGCACCCGGTATCTACACCATCAAAGTAGTAACCGCCAACGGTGAAAAGGTAGCCAAGTTTATTAAAAAGTAAGTAGAAAACAATTTTTTCTTCCAATAACAATAACCGGCAAGATATTTTCCATATCTTGCCGGTTTTCTTTTTCCCATAAAGAGACCGAACCGAACACAACACGGCTCAGCCGATAATTAGCGGGGAGTGTTCGTGTTTGTCCTGTATTTTTACTCGTTTTGTGAATTTTTTAATATAGTTCGTTGCGTTAGCGATATTAGGGGCTCAGTTGATAATTAGAAGCTGTTTTAAATTTATTCCGAGACAGATTGAGCCCTATGTTGAAGCAGATTGGAGTCCGAGATATGCAGCCAATAGCGGGCTATTGACAAAAATCAAAGGATTCAAGATGCGAGACAGGGGCTCAACATGACCGGAACCCACCTGCTTGCAATGATAATATTATTTCTCAATAAATTTAAAACAGCTTCTTAGTGGGGATCCTCCTTTTATACCTCTACCCCCTCAATCAAAGATTATATGATATTTTCAACCCCCTCGCCCTTCGGGCACTCCCCCTATCTCATCTGCGATGAGCAAAGGGAGAGGATTGAAAGTATCACTTTGAACCGTTTTATCCCTTCGGAGCTTTGTGGGGTATTCTCCTCCTCCCCTGCCGTGTCCCGTAGCATTACGGGGTGTTTTGCCCAGCAAAATATAGAGGAGGTGGCACGTAGTGACGGGAGGGTTAAATAATACCGGTAGCGGTAATGACAGGGGTAAGCCTCCTCTCCCCCTGCCGTATCCCGCAGCATGGCGGGGTATTCTGTATAAAATCGGAGCAAAGGCGAAAGAGGAATACATCTCAACCTCTCCCCCTGTGTTCCTGCAAGGAATATAGGGGGAGTGCCCGAAGGGCGAGGGGGTTAGAATACAAGCAAAAGCACAAACCCCGATCTTTTTACCCCCTCTCATTCATTAACATTCAAGTCTATCCCCATGAACTTTCTACTGAACCACAACACCAACAAAAACACAATACTTTCACCCAGCCATAGAACGCCAATAACGATTATTCCCCGATACGACCGACGGCTTCCTCTCAAAAAAAATAATTTGCAGACTACCCTTTTCCACTATATATTTGTCTTGTATATAAATAGCCGTAAGATTTTCGACAACACGTCGGCTTTCAAAACAAAAACATTTATCATGAAAAAAATTACTCTATTACTCGCGTTTTTTATCTGTCTGAACATCAGTTTGAACGCTCAGACATACCCCAAAAAAGAAAATGTCATTCGTCTGCTCACCTACAACACTCATTATTGCAAAGGAGGAAGCGACCCCGGCTCTATCGACGATTACAACACTCAGCGCCTTGCCTCGGTTATCGAAGCCCTCGACCCCGATGTGGTTGCCCTGCAAGAACTGGACAGCGCCATGAGCGACCGTAGAAGGAGAGATCTGTTAAAACAAATCTCTAAATTTACCGGACTCGATTATCAGCACATCTTCGGAGGCTTAGCCCCCATCAATGGCGGTAAAGTAGGTCCGGGACTACTCTTTAAAAAAGATTTGGAAGTAGTAAAGAAAAAGATTATCCCGTTGGCAGGCGATGAAGCCCGTAGCGCAGTACGGGTGGACTTCGAGAAATTCACATTCATGGGAACCCACCTCGACCTGAACGATGCAAAAAGAACCCAAAGCGCAAGCACATTGGTCAATGAAACCGACTTTATCCGTAAACCCTGTTTCCTCGCCGGCGATTTAAACGATTCTCACCGATGGAGCAACGGAGGAATCGCATTCCCCGTACTGGCCGATAAATTTTCTATCGTCAGCGATACAGAAGGTAACACCATTCCGGGCCGGACCGACAACGGGGCTCTCATCGATTATATCTTGTTCAAAGATTATAAAGACTCGGGAATTAAAATCGTTGAGACACACATTGTCCGCACGTTGAAAGTAAACGGGTCTGTCATTGACTTAGGATCGATATCCGACCACTACCCTGTTTATGTAGACATCGAGATTCCCGGGCTAAGCGGAATCGAAAATGCTACCCGAAGCAATTCGATTCGAATATATCCCACCCAAGTGCAAAACACATTAAACATTCAAAGCGAATCCCCCGTCAGAAAAATAAACATCTACTCGATGACCGGTCAAAAACAATTAGAGGCAAACAACCCCGGCACGGCATCGGTCGACATCTCCTCTTTATCGAACGGAATATACATCGTGGAAATTTTCGCAGATAACGGCACGACATTCAAAGGAAAGATTATCAAGAGATAAGTCATTCTTATTAAACTTATTTATACAATTATCAAAGTCCATATAAATGAACTTCGAGTTCTTTTTATCCCTATAAAAACAGCCGACAAACACATAAAACACATCATGAAGAAAGCAATATTACTCTCTATCGTTTTGGCCGGGACATTGTTCTCGGTAAAACCGCAGTCCTATCCCAAAGCCCCGGGAACAATCAGACTACTCACTTACAACACCCACTATTGTAAAGGAGGTTATGATCCGGGAGAAATTAACGAAAGCAACGTGAAAAAACTTGCACAAGTCATCAAAGCTTTGGATGCCGACGTCATCGCCTTGCAAGAATTGGACAGTGCCTCTCAAAGCCGGGGAAACCGTTATCTGCTGCACGAAATAGCCGAACATACAGGAATCGAATATACCGATGTGTATGCCAATGCGGCTCGCTTCGACAAGAAAGGAAGCATCGGTTGCGGCGCATTGGTTAGAAAAAATCTGCCGATTGTCAGCCGGTACATCGCTTATCTCCCGGGAGACGAGCCGAGAGCAGCCATTCAACTGGAACTCGAAAAATTTGTATTCATCGCCACACATTCCGACCTCAATAACGAAAAACGCAGACAAGGAACTAAAATCATTTGCAACGACTCCCGCGAAATGAAAAAACCCGTATTCGTGGCCGGAGACCTCAACGATTCTTTCCGCTGGTCGCGAAACAGCGCATCTTTCCCTCTATACGAAAAAGATTTTATCGTTGCAAGCGACACGGTCGGCAACACGATCCCCGGAAGAACCGACAACGGCGCATTGATCGACTTCATTTTATTGAGCAAAAAAGGGAAGAATAAAATAAAGATAGTCGACAGCAAAATCGTGAGAGAAATAAATATCGAGGGAAAAACGATAGATTTGGGTGAAATTTCGGACCACTATCCTGTATTCACAGACATTATATGTAAATAAATTTAATTGAAACTTTCATAAAGCCATGTTAAGACACTGTTTCTTATTCATAGGACTCATAGCCTTATGGATCACTTCTTGCTCCCGGACTCCGGAATATACAGACTCTGCCGCCCGGCTCGCCGAACGCATTGTACCATCGCACTCCGATAATTTCATCTTTACGCTCGTTCCTGCCGAAAAAGATTTCTTCGAACTAAGGCAGAATGGCGATAAAATAGAGATACAAGGGAATAACGGAATCTCTATGGCACGCGGACTAAACCACTACCTGCGCCATTATTGCCATGCCTCTGTTTCTTGGTGTGGCGATAATCTGGCTTCCATACCCGATACACTGCCCGCAGTCGGTGAACCGGTTCATATCGAAGCCTCTCAACCCCTGCGGTATTATCTAAATTATTGCACATATAGCTACTCTATGGCTTTTTGGGGGTGGGAAGAATGGGAAAAAGAAATAGACCGCATGGCCCTGCAAGGTGTCAATCTCCCTCTCATGGCTGTCAACAGCCAGTACGCCGTTTGGCAAAACACGCTCAAAAGACTGGGATATAACGAAAAAGAAATATCGGAATTCCTTCCCGGAGCCGGTTATGAAGCGTGGTGGCTCATGGGTAATCTCGAAGGCTTCGGTGGCCCCGTTTCCCAAAAATTCATAGACCGGCAAACCGACCTCCAACAAAAAATGCTGCGTCGCATGAGAGAGTTGGATATGGCTCCCGTCTTTCAGGGATTCTATGGCATGGTTCCCAACAGTTTGAAAGAAAAATTCCCCGAAGCCAACATCAAGGAACAAGGTGAATGGCAAACCTATCAACGTCCTGCGTTCCTAGACCCGAACGATCCCCTTTTCGATAAAATCGCCGACATATACTACGAAGAACAGGAAAAACTGTTCGGTAAAGCCGTTTATTTCGCCGGAGACCCATTCCACGAAGGAGGTCAATCGGAAGGTATCGATGTAAAAGCCGCGGCTAAAAAAATACTGAAAGCCATGAGACGTAAAACCCCGGAAGCTGTATGGATCATACAAGGCTGGCAACGTAATCCCATGCGCGACCTATTGGAAGGGTTGGAACATGGCGAGGCCATCATTCTCGACCTCATGGCATGCGAGCGTCCCCAATGGGGCGGCATAAAAAACTCGTTGTTTTACAAAGCCGAAGGACACATGCACCACGACTGGATTTGGTGCGCACTGCCCAATTTCGGCGGGAAAACAGGGCTGCATGGCAAAATGAGCAGTTATGCCTCGGGGGTAGTCTTTGCCAAAAACCACCCGTTGGGAAAAAACCTATGTGGAATAGGAACAGCACCCGAGGGAATCGGTACGATTCCCGTCGTATATGACATGGTATACGACATGGCTTGGAGAGAAGATAGCATCGATATAAAAGACTGGGTGAACCAATATACGCAATATCGGTACGGTAAAGCCGATCCAAACTGCAATCGAGCTTGGGAAATTCTGTCGAAAACCATTTACGAATGTCACAATGAAATAGGAGGACCCGTCGAATCTTATATATGTGCACGCCCCTCCGATACAATCAAACACGCCTCGTCATGGGGTACTGCCGAGATTTTCTATGATCCCGCAGAAATCGTTACAGCATGGGAATGCATGTACAATGTCCGGCACGAATTCGCACAATCCGAAACCTATCAATATGATTTGGTAGATCTCACACGACAAGTTTTGGGTGATTACGCAAAATATCTTCACAAACAGGCAGTAAACGCCTTTTATCGAAACGACTTAAAAGGATTTCAAACCTATTCCTCCAAATTCCTCGTTCTCATTCGAGACGAAGACAAACTGCTGTCCACCCGCAAAGAGTTCAATGTAGGAACATGGATAAACCAAGCACGCAACGCCGCTTGTACGCCTCAGGAACAGGAGCGTTTCGTTGCAAATGCAAAAAGACAAATTACCACTTGGACAAACCACGACTCAAAACTCCACGATTACGCCCTTAAAGAATGGAGCGGGTTGATGAGAGACATGTATCTGCCTCGTTGGAAAGCATGGGTCGACTACAAACTGGCTCTATTGAGAGGAGAAACCGCACAAGAACCCGATTATTTCCAAATCGAAAAAAATTGGGTCGACTCCGATACACGCTACGATAGTACCTCTACCGGAAATGCGATTTCTGCTGTTGAAGAAATCTATAAAAAATACTTCATCGAATTACAACAAACCTATAAAAACATTTAAATATCACGGTTCTCCTATGTAAAAAAACCTATGTCGGTTGTCTTTTTACAGAAACAGAATCCTTAAAAACATACCACATTATGCGACACAAAATTTTTATAGCCTTTTTATCCCTTCTCACCGCCACATCGACCCTCGATATGGCAAAAGCCCAATCCCTACCATACAAAAACAAAAATCTCCCCATCGAGGAACGCGTAGAAGACTTGCTGAACCGCATGACTGTCGATGAAAAAATCGCACAAATACGGCACATACACTCTTCGAAAATTTTTAACGGGCAAGAGCTCGATATGAAAAAACTGACCGATTGGGCAGGTAATACTTCATGGGGATTTGTCGAAGGCTTTCCCCTCACCGGCGACAATTGCGCTAAAAGCATGTATCTCATTCAAAAATACATGGTAGAAAAAACCCGGTTGGGAATACCCATCTTCACGGTTGCAGAATCTCTGCACGGTGCTGTGCACGACGGAGCCACCATATATCCCCAAAACATCGCTTTGGGGAGCACCTTTAATCCCGAACTGGCACGAAAGAAAACGCAAATGATTTCCGACGATCTACACAGCATGGGATTTCGACAAGTTCTATCCCCCTGTATAGACGTAGTACGCGATTTACGTTGGGGACGGGTCGAAGAGTCCTATGGGGAAGACCCATATCTATGCGGCCTTTTCGGCATCGAGGAGGTTTCGGGGTATCTCGAAAACGGCATATCGCCCATGTTGAAGCATTACGGCCCGCACGGCAACCCGTTGAGCGGATTAAATTTAGCCTCGGTAGAATGCGGATTGCGAGATTTGCACGAAATCTATCTCAAACCGTTCGAAATGGTTGTTAAAAACACCGGAATATTGGCAGTCATGTCGACCTATAACTCTTGGAACCATATACCCAACTCAGCATCACATTATCTGCTTACCGATATACTTCGTGACGAATGGGGCTTCAAAGGATATGTATATTCCGACTGGGGTGCTATCGAAATGCTCAAAACGTTGCATTTCACAGCCCGCAACTCCTCTGAGGCCGCCATTCAAGCCATTTCCGCCGGGCTCGATGCCGAGGCATCGAGCAAATGCTATCCCTTCCTGAAAGGATTGATCGAAAAAGGCCAGTTCGATGAAAAAATTCTCGACACGGCCGTCCGCCGGGTTTTATTCGCAAAATTCGCTATGGGACTCTTTGAAGACCCTTACGGCAAAACCTTCAAAAACCGTAAACGACACTCCCCAGAAAGCGTCAAACTCGCCAAAACGATTGCCGACGAATCAACCGTCCTGCTGAAAAACGAAAACCAGCTACTGCCGCTCGATGCCAAAAGCCTGAAATCGATCGCCATTATCGGGCCCAATGCCGACCAAGTCCAATTCGGAGATTACACTTGGAGCCGCAACAACAAAGACGGTGTCACCCCGCTACAAGGTATCAAGAACCGGGTAAACAAAAACACCGCCATACACTACGCCAAAGGTTGCAGTCTCACATCATTGGACACATCGGGAATAGCCGAAGCGGTCGAAGCCGCCAAAAACAGCGAAGTAGCCGTAATTTTCGGCGGTAGCGCCAGCGCCGCTTTGGCTCGTGACTACAAAAGCTCCACTTGCGGAGAAGGGTTCGACCT
This sequence comes from Barnesiella intestinihominis YIT 11860, assembly GCF_000296465.1. NCBI lineage: Bacteria > Pseudomonadati > Bacteroidota > Bacteroidia > Bacteroidales > Barnesiellaceae > Barnesiella > Barnesiella intestinihominis. The sequence continues at coordinate 485,404 of NZ_JH815206.1, read as the reverse complement.
GAACGATTTGAACCTCACCGGAGCGCAATCGCAACTAATACGCGAAGTATATCGAACCGGCACTCCCGTCATACTTGTATTGGTAACAGGAAAACCTTTTGTCATAGAATGGGAAAAGAACAATTTGCCCGCTATACTCGTCCAATGGTATGCCGGTGAACAAGCCGGAAACTCCATTGCCGATATCCTATTCGGAGAAGTCGTTCCTTCGGGAAGACTCACTTTCTCTTTCCCTCGCAGCACCGGACATTTGCCTGTCTACTACAACTATCTGCCGTCCGACCGTGGATTCTACAAAAACCCCGGAAGCTACGACTCACCCGGACGGGACTATGTTTTCTCGGCTCCTTCGGCTCTATATAGTTTCGGATACGGACTTTCCTACACCTCGTTCGTTTATAAGAATCTCTCCACCGACAAAGACAAATACGAATTGAACGACACGATACACGCCACAGTAGAAGTAAAAAATACGGGGAAATACACCGGTAAAGAAGTAGTTCAATTATATGTCCGAGACAAAGCCAGTACCTATGTGACACCGGTAAAACAACTGCGCGACTTCAAAAAAATAGAATTAGCGCCCGGTGAAACCCGCACCGTACAACTTCAAGTACCCATCTCCGATCTCTATTTGGTCGACGAGAAAAACCAACGCTTCGTCGAAGCCGGCGAGTTCATTTTGGAAGTAGGACAAGCATCGAATAATATCATTTTGTCGAAAACTATCGTGGCGGGAGAACCATCGACGATCGGGAATGACGAAATCGTAAAACCTAAAAACAAAAAAAGTTCCCGCCAAATGGAAGTGAAAGGAGAAGTGCGTGACGTGCAGGCGACCCTCGTTCCCGATATGCAGATTATTGAAAAAAGCACCGGAAAAACCATTGCTGTTACCGACGCAAAAGGTCAGTTCAAATTCACTACCGGCAATCACGAATATCTCATCTTCAAAAAATCGGGATACCAAACTGTCGAAATAGAAGTAAATAACATGAATGTAATCAACATTACTGTAAACTACGGAGAAAACTAACGACCCTATTATTCATCTCATAAAAATTATTTATAATGAAAAGAGCACTTTCTATTTCTTGCCTATGGATTTGTCTTCTCGTCCTATCGAGTTCTGTAATCATGGGTCAAGACAACCATTTGGACATCACTCCCACTCCCCAAAGTTTGGTTCAGAAAAACGGACATTTTACTTTAAATTCCAAAACCTCTTTTGCCATTGGGAAAACCCAAAGAGCTGATTTAAAAAAAGTAGCTGCCTATTTCCAGTCAAAAATCCTATACTCCACAGGATACAATCTAAATATAAAAAACAGCGGGAGCTCAAACACTATCAGTCTGCAAATAGACAAGTCGCTAAAAATAGGGAACGAAGGCTACCAACTGACCGTAACCCCCAAAAAGGTAATTGTCAAAGCCAAAACTCCGCAAGGAGTCTTTTATGGCATGCAATCGGTTATGCAGTTGCTTCCTCCCCAAATCGAGAGCGAAACGATTATCGATAACGTAGCATGGGAAATCCCTTGTGTGGAAATCAAAGATGAACCCGCCTATGGATACCGAGGTATGATGCTCGACGTATGTCGCCACTTCCACGACGTGGAATTTGTAAAAAAACAACTCGACATCATGGCCATGTTCAAAATGAATTATTTCCATTGGCACTTGACCGACGACCATCTGTGGACCATAGAAATAAAAAAATATCCCCGTCTCGCCGAGGTTGGCTCTGTACGCCGGAACGCCGATGGAAGCATACATCGGGGCTTCTACACACAGGAACAAATCAAAGAAGTCGTTGCTTACGCAGCAGAGCGGTACATTACCGTTATCCCCGAAGTAGAACTTCCCGGACATGCACTTGCCGCTTTGACCGCATACCCCGAATATTCATGTACAGGAGGCCCGTTTGAACTACGCAACAAATGGGGCGTGGAAGACAACGTATATTGCGCCGGGAATGACAAAACTTTTGAATTCTTACAAGACATTCTCGAAGAAGTCATTCCTCTGTTTCCCGGCAAATTCTTCCATATCGGCGGTGACGAATGCCCCAAAGTAAGATGGAACGAATGCCCCAAATGCCAGAAAAGAATCAAAGACGAAAACTTGAAAGATGCCCACGAACTGCAAAGCTATTTCATTCACCGTATCGAAAAGATAATCCTTGCTCATGGAAAATCGATGATCGGCTGGGACGAAATTCTCGAAGGAGGACTGGCTCCATCGGCGACAGTGATGTCTTGGAGAGGAGAAGAAGGAGGAATTGCCGCCGCTTCTATGGGACACGATGTTATCATGACACCCTCCAAATGGATGTATATAGATCATGGACAAGGAGCTGTCGAAACCGAACCCATTGCCATTAGATTCGGACTCCCTCTCGAAAAAACTTATAGCTACGACCCCAAATCTCCAAAAATTCCAGAAAATTTGCGTCACCACGTTTTAGGAGCACAATGCAACATGTGGACCGAATATGCCGTAACCCCCGAGTATACCGAATACCTGTTATATCCCCGCATGCTGGCTTTGGCAGAATTGGATTGGACACCCAAAGAGAAAAAAGATTACAACTCTTTCACTCGTCGGCTCGACAATCAATTGATCCGACTCGATATGCACCACATCAACTACCACATACCCATGCCCGAAGGCCCTATGGCCGACCGTATTGCATATACCGAAAATACCACGCTGACGTTCCACAACAGCCGTAACTATCCTATGGTATATACGACCGATGGAAGTGATCCTCAAACAAGTTCGACAAAATACGAAAAGCCGTTATATTTCAATAAAGATGTAACAGTCAAAATAGCCACTATGCTCCCCTCAGGGAAATTAAGTCCGGTACGCTCTATCAAAGTAGTTCACGAAAAGCTCATGCCGGCTACCGAAAAAAGCACCCAACCCGGTATCGAGTTGAGACGTACCGAGGGAAACCTCTATTTTGTAAAAGACCTCGATGGAGCGCATTGGAGTGTACCGAAGATTGTCAAAGATTTTGAATTCAAACCGGATATCGAAGACAAAGGAGCATACTGCTACACCGGCTACTTCGAAGTTCCCGCCGATGGCATATACTATTTTTCCTCCGAAATGGACGAACTGAGAATAGACGGAAAGGTCATCATCAGTAACGACGGTAAACTCATACGCCATTCTCGCACACGTAATTCCATCGCTTTGCAAAAAGGCAAACATGCATTCCAGCTACTGATGATTAACAACAACATCGGCGGCTATCTGCGCACATGGAACAACAAAGGTTTTATCTTGGCTCCCGAAGGGAACGAATTAGAACTACCCAAACCCGAAAAACTAACCCATTAATCAAAGATGCAAATTGAAACAACGGGGAAGTCCTAAGAGTAGGACTTCCCCGTTGTCATATTATCAAGCATATTTGTTTCTGCCCTCGGTTTACACTATCTTTGCCCAAAAGAAAGCAGCAAATGGACTCAGAAAAAATAAACCGGCTCATCGCAGAAAACAATTTGGAAAAAGCTCTTGCATACATCGACGAATGGCTCTCGAACCACTCGAAAGACGACAAGGCATACTACTTGAAAGGACTGGTCTTTTGGAAACAAGGAAACTGGAAACTCACAATCGAGAACTATCTGAAAGCCATAGAAATCAATCCAAACAGCCCGGCCAAACAAGCCTATGAAATGGTAATGAACATTATCAATTTTTCCAATCCCGATCTATACAATCCGTAATCACGGATTAAAAAATCAAAACAAACAAGGCCCAATATACCAGCATTTGCAAACCTTGTAAAATCCACGAAATCTCTCGTCGGGTACTATACACCCGATAACTAATCCACGTAGATAAAACCACATACAAAGGCAATAACATGACCAAAGCCCAAGGTAAAGCATCGCCAGCGGCTTTTTCGACAAATACAAACGTTGCTCGGTTCATCAACCACGGCCACGCAAAAACCGGCAAAGCCGTTATAAGAATTAAAATCTTGAACCAACCGGGAACTTCCCGAGACGACTTTTCTTTCTCCATACTATAAATACTCATTCAAACAAATAGAATCGGCTGACTGTAATCACAGAAAAACCGCAATCATATCTGCACGATCTGTGTTTCCGCCTCCGGGTGCAAAGAGGATCGCCCCGTACAATCAATCCATTCTACACTTTATGCAAATATACAGAAAACAAGATTGAAAAGTGAAAAAGGTTGCAATATAAAAATTTGAGTGTACCTTTGTCCCGAAATTCAAACAATCAAAATTATGTCTACATATACCGAAGATACTCGTAAAGTAACGACTCACCGCCTGATGGAAATGAAACTCCGCGGCGAAAAAATTTCGATGTTAACCGCCTATGACTTTTCAATGGCGACTCTTATAGACCAAGCCGGAATCGATGTCATTCTGGTAGGCGACTCAGCATCCAATGTAATGGCCGGAAATGTAACGACGTTACCTATTACTCTCGACCAAATGATTTATCATGGGAAATCGGTTGTCCGAGCCGTTAAACGTGCCTTAGTCGTCGTCGATATGCCATTCGGCTCCTATCAGGGCAATTCCAAAGAAGCTGTTGCCTCGGCAATCAGAATCATGAAAGAGACGCATGCCGACTGTGTAAAGATGGAAGGCGGAGCCGAAATCCGTGAATCCATCGAGCGCATACTCAGTGCCGGGATACCCGTTATGGGGCATTTAGGTCTGACACCACAATCCATTAACAAATTCGGTACATATACCGTTCGTGCTCGTGAAGAGGCAGAAGCCAATAAACTCATCGAGGATGCTCATCTTCTCGAAGAGATAGGGTGTTTCAGTCTTGTTCTCGAAAAGATTCCGGCAGCATTGGCCACCCGGGTAGCTCAGGAAGTAACCATTCCGGTCATCGGTATCGGAGCCGGTGGTGGTGTAGACGGACAAGTCCTCGTCATGCACGACATGTTAGGCATCAACAAAGGTTTTTCCCCACGGTTCCTTCGTCGATACGCCGATCTAAGTACAACGATCACCGAAGCGGTACAAGCCTACGTAAAAGACGTGAAAACACAAGATTTTCCCAATGAAAAAGAACAATACTAACTACTGTCATTGGAGAAAAACTACGTTTCAACTAATTATTCGATAAAATTCATCACGAACATTTCATAAACAATTATTTTCATGATTAAGAATCGCAATTATTCACTCGATTTATTGAGAGTTATTGCCTGTTACTTGGTCATTCAACAACATGCCAGCGAATTTTACTATATAGGAGAAGGAGGAACGGTTGTTACCGGAAGCAATACTTTTTGGATTGGTATCATAACCACATTATGCCGATCATCTGTACCTCTATTCGTCATGCTGTCGGGATTCTTGTTACTCCCTATGCAAGACAAAATTTCTACATTTTTTCGCAAGCGTTTCACCCGAATCGTATATCCATTCATCGCATGGTGTGTATTATATGCCGGATACTACGTATTAAGCCGTGGGGATTCTTTTAGCCAAATGGCACTTAATATTTTACACATTCCTGTGAATTTCGGGTGTGAAATAGGTCATTTATGGTATATTTACATGTTAATCGGGCTCTATCTGGTAACCCCGATTATTTCCCCCTGGTTACAACAAGCCTCTAAACGAGAACTGGAAGGATATCTCGGCTTGTGGATAATCACAACTTTTCTCCCGTATATTCATTTAGTTTATCCCGAAGTGCTTGGCGAAGCATTCTGGAACGACACACCGTTGCTCTATTACTTCACGGGATTCATCGGATACTTCATTTTAGGATATTATCTGAAAAGATTCGGCTATCCTTCTGCGGCATTATCTTGGATAATACTCATAGTCGGTTTCGCGCTCTCGGCCGGGATTTTCTGTTCACGTATCGATACGGTTCCCACTGTGCCCGAATTGGAGCTTAGTTGGGGATTCTGTACGGTAAATGTATTCCTGATGACATTAGGCCTCTTCTCTCTAATCGGCCGATTATCTTTAAAAGGGAAAAATGCAGCCTGCAAACTGCTGTCGGATATATCGATAAAAAGCTATGGAATGTACTTAGCCCACATTCTGTTTCTAAATTTCTATTATGGACTATTCAAGTCTATCTCGGATGCGGCCTATGTCACAATTCCCTTGATCGCCGTGTGTACATTTATTACGGTTTACATATTCGTATATTTGTTATCCTACCTGCCCAAAAGCAAGTATATCATAGGATAATTTATAAAACCTGTCATCAATAATAATGCCGCTTCTGATAAGAAAGCGGCATTATTATTTTTCGCAGAGAACGAGCTCCTTCTCATTCTTCGTTTTTCTTTAACAAGTCCCGAATTTCCGACAACAATTTCACCTCTTCGGAAGGAGCCGGGGCAGGAGCAGGAGCAGGAGCAGGAGCCGTTTGTTCTTCCTTTTTCTTTTCCGTTAACTTCGTCAAAAGTCGAATAAACAAGAAAATAGAAAAAGCAATAATCAAAAAGTCGAAGGTTGCTTGTAAAAAATTACCATAATTAAGTGTAACCGCAGCCTGTTCTACCCCATCGACTACTTCAGGCCCTTTCATCACCCATTTTAAATCTGTAAAGTTGACACCGCCGATCAGTAACCCGAGAGGTGGCATGATGATATCGGCGACAACCGAAGATACGATTTTTCCAAAAGCGCCACCGATAATTACACCGACAGCCATGTCGATGACATTGCCTCGCATGGCAAATTTTTTAAAGTCTGCTAAAAATGAACTTTTCATAATAGTACGAGTTATTAATATTAGATAGATTACTCAAACTCAACACAATGCAAATAAAGAAATTTTTCTTTTATTTTCACATTCACATACATTGTATTCAAAAAAAATATTTACCTTTGCATCGCAATTTTAGGAACAAAATATACTTGTATGAAATACAAAATTGCCTTTTTGATTGCGCTGCTTGCTTTGATGAGTTGTTGTGCGACACCTTGTGGTTGTTAAACAATATTACAAATGTAAATGTTTTTAAGAAAGCAGAACAAAAAAAGAAGAAAAAAGTAAGATGTTATTTTTTATTCAATAAACACTTAAAGTTTTATTACAATGATTAAAGTAGGTATCAATGGTTTTGGCCGCATCGGACGTTTCGTTTTCCGTGCAGCACAAACAAGAAACGACATCCAAATCGTAGGTATTAACGACCTTTGCCCAGTTGACTATTTGGCATACATGTTGAAATATGACACTATGCACGGACAATTCGATGGAACTATCGAAGCGAATGTTGAAAAAAGTCAATTGATTGTAAACGGAAAAACTATTCGTGTTACAGCCGAAAAAAATCCTGCCGATTTGAAATGGAATGAAGTAGGTGCTGAATATGTTGTAGAATCTACCGGTCTTTTCTTGACCAAAGAAAAAGCTCAAGCTCATATCGAAGCCGGTGCTAAATACGTAGTTATGTCCGCTCCTTCCAAAGACGATACTCCTATGTTCGTTTGCGGTGTTAACGAAAATACTTACGTTAAAGGTACTCAATTCGTTTCCAATGCTTCTTGTACAACCAACTGCTTGGCTCCTATCGCCAAAGTATTGAACGACAAATTCGGTATTCTCGATGGTTTGATGACTACCGTTCACTCTACTACCGCTACTCAAAAAACGGTTGACGGTCCTTCTATGAAAGACTGGCGTGGTGGTCGTGCCGCTTCTGGCAACATCATTCCTTCTTCTACGGGAGCTGCCAAAGCCGTAGGAAAAGTAATCCCCACTTTGAACGGAAAATTGACAGGTATGTCTATGCGTGTTCCGACTTTGGACGTTTCGGTTGTCGATTTAACAGTTAACTTGGCTAAACCGGCTACTTATGCAGAAATCTGCGCTGCTATGAAAGAGGCTTCCGAAGGCGAATTGAAAGGCATTCTCGGTTATACCGAAGACGCTGTTGTATCTTCTGACTTCTTGGGTGATACTCGCACTTCTATTTTCGACGCAAAAGCTGGTATAGCTCTGACCGACACATTCGTAAAAGTCGTTTCTTGGTATGACAACGAAATCGGTTATTCTAACAAAGTACTCGATTTGATTGCCCACATGGCAAAAGTTAACGGATAATTCTATTTCTCCGATAAAAAAAAAAAGGCTGAACAGTTTGTTCAGCCTTTTTCTTTAATCCGACAGGTACACCCTCGTCATATACCCCGAAAGTATCCTTCTTATACCACGCCACACCTTTCGGATCACCCCTCTGTTTATATCATACATATATAACACCGTAACTATCCAAAAAGTTATTCAGCACAGGCAAAATCTCGCCGATGGCCTTTCCCATATTTCCAATAATTCTTACCGGCATATCGGCATATTGGGGCTCTATACCGCACATCATCGACACCGCTTTATGTTCTCTTTCCACTAATTCGATTTCACACATCAACATATAAGCTACTCCGTCGAACTCTATTTCATTCTCATACCTCACCCTCTTTCGTGGCGAATTTTCCCGTTCATAAGCTACCAACCAATGTGCTGCCGCTAATGATGCCAAAGCCGGAGCTTCCCATTCAATCGTTCTCATAACTTCTCCTATTCTGTTAGCACGCTTCCATCAGGGTATATTCACACTGCATTTACCCGTTTTGTCTGTGTATCTCCTCCTTTTGTTTACAATTTTTATAGGCAATATACCCCGATGGAACATGGCTAACTATGTTAATTACTAATCTATTATTTTGTTTTTCAAAAAAAGTTTATACCTTTGTTTTGGTAATAAAACCACACAAATATACTACCGCTTTTATTGAAAAGCAAATTATTTATGGTAATTTTACCATATTATGAAAATAAAAATGTGAACGACTATGGAGAATGAAGCTAAAATAGAAAGAATCAAGACATTGATGGAAAACTTTGGAGTAACCCAGTCGGAATTTGCCAAACGCATATCGATCGATGCGTCCAACTTCTCGAAACACCTGACCGGAAAACTACCTGTCAGCGACTCACTTATCAACAGAATCGTCGCAGACTTGGGCGTATCGAAAGAATGGCTATGTACGGGTAAAGGATATATGTTTCGTCCCTCAGACAACGATGCACACTCTCATATACGCACATTAACTCTTCCCTCGGAAGCGATTATACCAGAAGCAAGAAATGGGGCGAAAGTATACGGTCTGGACGTAACCGCCGGTAATTTGGCGCGGGATCGCATGTTTACCGAAGATTTGGTAATCGGCAGTATAGACGTTCCTTTCATCAATCCCGATTGCAGCATTGTCAAAGTAAGCGGAGACAGTATGAAACCCGTTATTAACAATGGTGACATGATCGCAATCCGCGAAATAAAAAATCCCCAGCTTATCTTCTGGGGGCAAATCTACGTCATATTGCTGGAAGATTACCGCATGGTCAAATATATTCGTAAACACGATAATCCCGATAGGGTTATCCTACGCAGTGAAAACAAAGAATACGACGACATCGAAATCGAGAAAAAAGAAATTTGCGATCTGTTCATTGTCGAAAACATTATACGCATAGACAGCCGCATTTAATGACTACGAGAAATATATATAGCTCGCCCACAATACATTCACGAAAATTATGTCAACATTGGAAGAAATAACCATCGCCATGTCCCACGAGGACTTCGACACTTGGTCGACACTTACGGTCGGATTCAACTACACTAAAAGTCTGGTCATCTGTCTGACCTTTTACGATTATAAAAATGTACAACATCATACCTATGCGACAATCGAAAAAGACGAAGCAATGGCTATGTCGGAACAACTCAATGTAAAATTAACCGACTTACCCCAAACCATATGCAAACATTGCGGCGACACGTCGTATGTATTTGTGCCGTCTCATGTAGAAGAACTTTTCAAAGATGTACTGAATTTCATACTCGACTGCGGCGCACATTATCGCATATCAAGAGATTAAAGATTACCCCCAAATATAGTCTCCATTTTTTCAAAAATTCAGGCTCAACATTCTGTCTGTCAAAACAAAAACACCCGAACATACCGACCCGACAAATAAAATTTGTTTCTACATTCGTTTATACTATCTTTGCAAATACAAAAATAGGGCGCGACTTGGTATAAAAAACGAGCTTGTCCGTTTTATCTTATTCCTATCTCTCTCTATTTTTATAAAACAATCAAACCCGCCGTCACTCCAATGAGAAAGTTGTTATATATCGTTCTGTTCCTATCCGTCGGGAAACATTTGCAGGCGACAAATTACAATTGTCACACCGAAGCGGGACAACTACAATCTCTCATCGGAGAACAGCATCGGACAATTACGAATCTAACCGTCTCGGGAACAATCGACGTTCGCGATTTTGCTTTCATAAACGACTCCCTATTTCACTTAACCGGCATAGACCTTGCAGATTGTACGATAGATGCATTCGAAAGTCGAGATATTTACCTCGGAAATCAAACCCGTTTCGATGCCAACTGTATTCCGGCAAACACATTCTTCGGATTTCAAGAGTTAACGACCGTACGGCTCCCCCGGAATACCGAAAAAATAGGAAAAGGTGCTTTCGCAGGCTGTACTAAACTAAAAAACATAGATTGGGGAAACAACTTACAAGAAATAGCAGGATTCGCTTTTTGCGACTGTTTCTCTTTGAATACATCGTTACCACAGACATTGGAAAAAATAGGCGAATATGCATTCAAACAATGCATCTCTTTTACAGGAATAGACCTCTCCCTGTCTGTCCTTCGTTCGATAGGAAACCAAGCATTTCTCAACTGTACCGCCTTATCCTCGATAACCCTACCCGCCTCGTTACAATCTATCGGCAAAGAATGTTTTGCCGGATGCTCGTCTCTGACGGGAATAACACTCCCTCAAAAACTAGAATCTATGGGCGAAGGTTGTTTCTCCCACTGTATCTCGTTAACAGAGGTCGATATAAAAGAATGTCCATTGGAAAGCCTGCCCCCTTACACCTTTGACCATTGTACAAAACTACTCTCCATACAAGCCCCCAATACCATAACAGAAATAGGAGAAGGCGCATTCTATTATTGCACATCGCTCACCGACTGTATTCTACCAGAGTCTGTCCGAACCATAGGTGATTATGCATTTGCCGGATGCAGTAGAATCGCAGGACTTTCCTTCCTGCCCGAAGGAACTGAAAAAATAGGTCGATGGCCGTTCTATGGCATGAAATATTTATTTTCCGCAAAAATACCGTCGACAGTCAAGACCATCGGAGACCACGCTTTCGATAATTGCACGAGATTGAATGTTATGTTATCCTATCCGACCGAGCCCCCGATACTGGGAGAAAATGTCTTTCGAAATGTTCCGCAAAAAGATTGCCGGCTGGGAATCCCCGACGAAAGTCTATCTCTCTATTTGAATACGCCTCAATGGAAAGAGTTTGACATTCGTTATTTATCCGAGGTAGATGAGCAACAAATCGACGACAAGGCGTTGAAAGCATATTTCGAGCAAAAAATGCTCATCGTAAATTCGTACGAACCCATGCACCGCATAACCCTGTATACAATCGACGGACGTACAATATATCAAAAACAAGGCAAAACGACCGAAGCGAAAATCGATACTCAATCGTATTCGGGAGAAATATTTATCCTTTCGGTACAAATAGAATCAGGAAAATACTATCATTTAAAATTAGGAAGAGTCAATTAACCAGAACCTGTCGATATTCATTTCAAAATGGGAAAAAATAAACTGAAAAAATTCGACGACCTGCAAGGCTACCCACATGTATTCCAATATCCTTTCTCTGCACTACAAGAAAAAGGATTTGAGATGCAAGGCAAATGGGGAAAACAATTCTTCAAAAACGAAAATCCGATAGTCCTTGAATTGGGCTGTGGAAAAGGCGAATATGCCGTAGGTCTGGCAAAACGCTACCCGCAAAAAAACTTTATAGGAATAGATATAAAGGGAGCCCGCATGTGGAGTGGAGCCAAACAGGCCCTCGAAGAAGGAATAAATAACGTAGCCTTTCTTCGTACCAATATAGAGTTGATCGATCGTTTTTTTGCCAAAGGTGAAGTATCAGAAATATGGATTACCTTCCCCGACCCGCAAATGAAGAAAGTGAGAAAGCGGCTCACTTCTACCCGGTTTATGCAACTATATCAAAATATTCTATCGCCCGAAGGTTTGATCCATCTGAAAAGCGACAGTCCGTTCATGTACACCTATACTTGTGAAATGGTAAAAGCGAACAGCTATCCCGTACAGGTTTCGACCGACGATCTCTACCATTCGGGAATAACCGACGACATACTGGAAATAAAAACTTTCTACGAGCAACAGTGGCTCGAACGGGGCATGAATATCAAATATATTCGTTTCGTCTGCCAACCCCGTGAACAATTCATCGAACCCGACGTTGATATTCCTTATGACACATACCGGAGCTTCAACCGGGGAAAACGTAGCGGTAAACAAAGCAGTCAAGAAAATACAACATCAAAATAACACGACAATATGCAACTATATCCGAAACTAATACTCGACGCACTCGCCAAAGTGCGTTACCCGGGCAACGGGAAAGATTTGGTCGCTAACGAAATGATCGAAGACGACATTCGTATCGACGGTAACAAAGTAAGTTTCTCCATCATTTTCGACAAGCCGACCGATCCTTTTATCCGATCGGTCGTGAAAGCCGCCGAAACTGCCATTCTCACTTTCGTAAGTCCAGAAGTAAATATCAAAGGAAATATAGCTGTAAAGGCAAGACAAACAGCTCGTCCGAATCCTGAGAATCCCTTGCCCGATGTAAAGAATATCATTGCTGTTTCATCGGGAAAAGGCGGCGTTGGTAAATCTACCATAGCCTCCAATTTAGCTGTGGCGTTGGCCCGTCAAGGGTATAAAGTCGGGCTGCTGGATGCCGACATATTCGGCCCTTCGGCTCCCACGATGTTCAATATCGAAGACACCGAAGTCTATACCGAGAATATCGGAGGACGCGATCTCATTCTCCCGGTCGAGCGATACGGCGTGAAGATTCTTTCCATCGGTTTTTTTGTTCGTAAAAACGATGCCGTACTCTGGCGGGGAGGAATGGCAAGTAATGCTTTGAAACAACTCATCACCGATGCCGCATGGGGCGAACTTGATTATTTTGTGCTCGATTTGCCACCGGGAACCAGCGATATACACCTCACTTTGGTACAGACACTCGCTATCACCGGAGCAATTGTAGTAACCACTCCGCAAGAGGTTGCTTTGGCCGATGCCCGCAAAGGTATCAGTATGTTTACCGGGGATAAGGTAAACGTCCCTATACTGGGATTGGTCGAGAACATGAGTTGGTTCACTCCTGCCGAACTCCCGGAAAACAAATACTACCTGTTCGGTAAAGACGGAGGGAAACGACTGGCCCAAGAAACCGGAGTTCCTCTTTTGGGACAAATACCTATTGTACAAAGTATCTGCGAAAGCGGTGATGCGGGACACCCCGTGGCACTCGACGATACCATTACCGGATTAGCTTTCAAGCAACTTGCCGAAGCCGTCGTAAAAGCCACAGAGGAGCGCAATGCAACTAAACCCTCGACACAACGGGTAGAAGTTCATAAATAAAAAGCCCATACGACAAAGAGCCGCTATAAAATTTATAGCGGCTCTTTGTTTATATAGATTTGGGCTCAATCGATAATCAATGGATTGTTCAGTGTCTCTACTGTTTCACAGAACACCCCGTAATGCTACGAAACATGGCTGGGGAGAAGGGAGAATACCCACAAAGTTCCGAAAGGGTAAAAAGCTGTTCAAAACGACACTTTCACCCCTTTCTCTCTGTGTAGCTTATAAAATCGAAGCAAGGGCGAAAAAGGAATACATCTCAACCTCTCCCCCTGTGTTCCCGTAAGGGAATATAGGGGGAGTGCCCATAGGGCGAGGGGGTTAAAGGCCCAACATAAACCAACTGATGAAATGCTGTTTCCAACTCCTCCGTCACTTCGTGACACCTCACCTATATGGCTAATGCCACACCCCATAAGGCTACGGGGCACGGCAATAGAGAAGGTCAATAGTAAACTACCCTCTCCAAAAGCCGAACAAGTTCAACCTAACCGAAAACGTTTCTCCTCATAGTTAGCGAAATAAGCCCCTCTCATTCATTAACATTCAAGTCTATCCCCATGAATTTTCTACTGAACATAGACTCGTTACAAACATTAAACAGACAACAACCGAGCGATCGTCTCCGGGTAAAGTTCATGTTCGACCGCATGAATGAGTCCGAATAACTCATCGATATCGTTTCCTTCGTATGGGACAGCCCGTTGGGCGATAATCCGTCCGCCATCTACCGTACGGTCCACATAATGAATAGTTACTCCGAACACTTTCACCCCGTACTCCATAGCTTGTTCTACGGCACGAGCTCCGGGAAAAGCGGGGAGCAAAGAAGGGTGTATATTAATAATCTTACCGTCGTAACGCGATAACAATGTATCCGAAATAATCCGCATATACCCGGCCAAACAAACCAAATCCACCCCGTTCTCATCGAGAAAATCGGCAATGACGGTCTCCATTTCGACCTTAGAAGCAAAAGACTTAGGGTCGAAAGTGAAAGACTTCACACCATGACGTGAAGCTCGTTCTACGACACGAGCCGAAGGTTTATCGCAAACCAAAGCCACTGTTTCGGCCGGAATCTTACCCTGCTCGCAAGCAGTCACAATCGCTTCGAAATTACTGCCGGTTCCACTGGCAAATACAGCAAGACACTTTTTTCGGGACATAAATTCTTCTTTAAAATGGGAACAACAAAGGTAAAATAAAAATCATAACTATCCCCATAATAATCTGTAAAGGCAAACCCACCTTTACATAATCCATGAAAGTATACTGACCGGCAGGCATAACCAGCGCATTGGGTGGCGTAGAAAACGGAGAAGCGAAACACATGCTCGCCCCCACGGCAACAGCGAATAAAAACGGATAAGGACTCACTCCGATCTGTAATGCGGATTGCATGGCGATAGGAGCCAATAAAACGGCTGTTGCCGTGTTACTGATGAACATCGTCATCAATGAAGTCGTAAAATAGATACCAGCCATTAAAGCCAAAGGCCCATAACCGCCCAAACCGCTAACCAAACTATTCGATATATATTCCGATGCCCCTGTCTTTTCCAAAGCCAACGACATGGGAAGCATGGCGGCGATAAGAACGACACTCTCCCAGTTAATTGTTTTATAGGCTGCCTCCACATTCCTGAAACAACCAGTCAATACCATAAGTATCGCAGCAATCATCACAGCCGTAACCGGAGCCACTGGTATAGAATCGAACACCATCATAAGAATCATTAAAAGCATAATCGCAGCAGCAATCGGTGCTTTATAATCGAGAGTAACTTTCGCGGCTTCGCTCAACGGCTGGCCGAGTACCACCCAATCGGAATCCTCCGAACTCAACCGAGCTATATCCTTCCATGTACCTTGCACGAGCAAAACATCGCCCGACAACATCTTCACATCTTTCAAATCATGCAATATATAATCGTTCTTTCTCCTTATGCCCAATACATTGACATTGAATTTTTCCCGAAATCCCGAATCTCCGACCGTCTGTTTCAACAAACGTGACGAGGGCATCAAGACAATCTCGGCGATACCTATATCATAAAAAGCCAAATCGGAAGTCAAGTTTCCCTTACCGTCTTCGATAGTATGGGCATCCAATAATACCAAAGAAAATCGAGAAACAAACTCCCTCACTTTTTCGAAATCGCCATTCACATACAACACATCGCCGGAACGTAATACAGTACCCGGATCGGCCAATTTCTGATTGACCGTTTTCAACAACCGGGACTGCGACGAAACAGTGCGCCGTACCTCCAATATATTCAAATGATATTGTTGGCGAATATTCAACTCGACAATCGTTTTACCGGCAACTATCGATTTTTCGGGGATTTGTATCCGAAACAAATTTTCGGAAAGCTGATATTCCCTTGCCAACTCGTTCAGAGATTTATTCTTGTTTTTACCATCAGACTTTTCGGTTCCCCGTTTGGTCAAGAAAATTTTACTCAAAGGCATCAATACGACCATTCCTACAAAAACACAAATCAAACCGACCGGCAAGAAAGAAAAGAAAGTAAGCGGTTCAAAACCGGCATTGGTCAAGGCATTCTGTATGACAAGGTTCGGCGGAGTACCTATCAACGTCATCATACCTCCCATACTGCTGGCAAAAGCCAAAGGCATAAGCAAGCGACTTGAATTTATATGAGCGTTGGCAGCCAGACTCACGACAATAGGCAGCATCAAGGCTACCGTACCCGTATTACTCACAAAAGCTCCGATAGCCGAAGTAACCAGCATGACCAAAATAAAAAGTCTTGTCTCGCTCTTTCCTGCCAACTGCAATATCTTTCCGCTTATCATCTTCGCCAACCCGGTTTGGAATATCGCACCACCTACCACGAAAAGACCGATCATCATAATCACGACCGAATTGGAGAATCCAGACAACGCCTCATCGGGAGTAAGAATGTGGAAAAGCAGCAATAAAACCAAAGCGCACAAGGCTACCACATCAGAGCGAATTTTACCACTCACGAACAACACCGCCGATAAAGCTAAAATTACTAACGTTACAACCATTCAACCAATTTTTTAATATACCTATATCTTTTCTTGACAGGAATAACAATCATGAATCAATCCATATTCCCTTATTTCACAATTTATCCACACAAATCTAAGAAAATTTTTCAAGGCAGTCAAGCTCTGAATTTCTTAAAAAGAATTGTCTCTCAAACATATAACAATAGCACCCGAAAGGCTATACAGACAGTCTTTCGGGTGCTATTACCCTTTTGGAGAAAATACATTATTTCACTTCCCAAGTCTCCCCGGTCAACAAAAATTCACGCAAGGAGGAATAAGGTACTTTCGAGGTTACCTCTTTTACTTGTCTATCCACCTCTTCGTCATATACGGGGGCCTCCACATTACGAATCACACCTATCGCCAAAGGCAGTTCATGTCCGTCCATCATCGCAAGACTTTGATGTAAGAAATTATCGGGAGACTTGGCATCATGTACTAAAATATCATCGAGAGTCACACCGTTCTCCCCGATAGTCACAGCCTTTAATTTGTAACCGTCCAACACGAGGCCTCGATTATTGCCTTTCCCGAAAATCATCTTTTCACCATGACGCAAATGAACAGTCCGGTCGGCACGAAACTCTTTATCAGCCACATAACTGTGAATATTATTATTGAAAATCACACAATTCTGCAACAGCTCCACCACCGATGTTCCTTTATGGCGGGCTGCTTCTACCAATACTTCTTGCGAAACAGACATCTCCACATCGAGCGAACGAGCGAAGAATGTTCCTCTCGCCCCGAAAACGAGTTCTGCCGGAATGAAAGGATCTTCCACCGTTCCATAAGGAGACGATTTAGTAACGAAACCTCGATCGCTCGTCGGGGAATATTGGCCTTTCGTCAAACCGTATATCTTATTATTCATCAAGACCACATTGATATCCACATTTCGACGTACCGAATGAATAAAATGGTTCCCACCGATAGCCAGACAGTCGCCATCTCCCGAAATCTGCCATACCGTCAGATCGGGATTGGCCGTCTTCACCCCGGTAGCCACAGCTGCGGCACGACCATGAATCGTATGAAAACCGTAGGCATTCATATAATAAGGCAAACGCGACGAACACCCGATACCCGAAATCACCACCGTTTCGTGGGGAGGCACTCCCAGTGTCGCCATAGCTCTCTGCAACACAGCCACGATAGAATGGTCTCCACAACCCGGACACCAACGTACATACTGGTCGCTTTTAAAATCCTTTGCCGTATATTCCTTTTGTTCTTCCATATCCTATTCCTCCAAAAGCTTTGAAAAATGCGCCATCAACTCACTCACCATGAACGGCTGTGCCTGAATTTTATTATATCGCAAGAAATTCACACCCGGAACTTTCCCTGACAAATACGATGCAAACTGCCCGTTATTCAGCTCGCAAACGACCACTTTTTTATATCGCCGTAATATCTCCTCGGTATTCGCGGGCAACGGATTGATATAATTGAAATGAGCGAAAGCCACAGGTTTCCCTTCTGCATTCATAGCTTCCACGGCAGAATACAAATGTCCGTAGGTTCCGCCCCAACCGACAACCAATAAATCGGCAGAAGAATCGCCCGACACTTTCAACAAAGGAATATCGGTGGCTATACCGTCGATTTTCTGCTGCCGGGCACGAACCATCTTTTCATGGTTGATGGGGTCAGTAGAAATTGCGCTAGTCTTATAATCCTTTTCCAATCCTCCGAGCCGGTGCATGAATCCCTCTGTTCCGGGTTTCGCCCAATAACGTACGGATTTTTCGTTACGGTCGTATGGTTTCCACGTACCTTGTTGTTCCGGCATGACATAATTGGGCTTTATCTCGGGATATTCATCGATTTCCGGAATACGCCATGCCGAAGAGCCATTTCCAATAAATCCGTCGGTCAACAAGATAACGGGAGTCATGTGCTCCAAAGCGATTTTAGCCGCTTGAAATGCCATATCGAAACAATCGGTCGGTGTAGAGGCTGCCACCACTACCACCGGACTCTCGCCATTCCGGCCGTATAAAGCCTGCAACAAATCGGTCTGCTCGGTTTTCGTCGGCAATCCCGTGGACGGTCCACCTCGCTGAACATCGATAATGACCAAAGGTAACTCCGCCATAACGGCCAAACCTATACCCTCGCTCTTCAATGCCAAACCGGGCCCCGACGTGGAAGTCACCGCCAAATTTCCGGCGAACGAAGCCCCGATAGCCGTACAAACACCGGCTATCTCGTCCTCCACTTGAATGGCCTTTACTCCTAAATCTTTCCGCTTGGCCAACTCATGCAAAATATCTGTGGCCGGGGTAATGGGATAACTTCCTAAGAACAAAGGCAATCCCGACTTTTCAGATGCGGCTATCAAACCCCATGCCGTAGCCGTATTTCCGTTCACATCGGTATAAATACCGGGTTTCACTTGTGCAGACTCCACTCGATAAGTCGAGACCGAAGCATGTATGTTGTTCCCATAATTATACCCGTCGCGCATAACTTTGGCATTAGCCTCGTAAATAGCCGGTTTCTTGGCAAATTTATTTTTCAATAAATGTTGAGCTTGTTCCAAAGGACGGTCGAACAACCAACAGACAAGCCCTAAGGCAAACATATTTTTACACCGGACAATCGATTTATTATCCAAGCCCGAATCGGCCAATGAATCTTTCACCATTTGGGTAATCGCTACCGGAACGATTTGTGCATGAGAAAGGCCCGCCTCTTGAATGGGATCGTCCGTCGTAAACGCCGCTTTCTCCAAATCGCTGGCCCGAAAGCTATCCGAGTCGATAATCACCACACCGCCTTTTTTCACATAGCGAGCATTTGTTTTTAAAGCTGCCGGATTCATGGCAACCAATACATCGGCCAAGTCTCCCGGAGTGTGAACGCCTTTCCCTATATGAACTTGAAAACCAGACACTCCCCCTAACGTTCCTTGCGGAGCACGTATCTCTGCCGGATAATCGGGGAATGTAGAAATTTCATCACCGATACCGGCCGAAACATTGGAAAAGATATTCCCGGCCAATTGCATTCCGTCACCGGAATCGCCGGAAAATCGTACCACGACTTCTTCCAATACTTTCACTTTTGTTTTTTCCGTCATATTTATATTACAATTTTAATCCAACATGATATATTTCAATTCCAATATTACTATTTTAGCAAAGATAGTGTTTTTTTGTAAGCATTTGAAATATTTTCATAGAAATATGTAAGCTCCCTATCTATTCATCATTTTAAAAGCTGTTCCGATAAAAACAAAGATCTTTTCAAAACATCGACATAAAAAGAGCCATATCATAATAAGGCAATCCCAATCGTATGCTCAACTCCTTATAAGTCAACTTTCCACCGAACAAATACACGGCATTCCGAAGTCTTTCGTCCGACTTTATATGGCCATAGAGCATGGCAGGGTCATTCAAATCGATCAATACCGGAACTAATAAATTACTCAACGCCATCGAGGCCGTTCGGGCAACGGCAGATCCAACGCTCGACAAGCAATAATGCAAAACGCCGCATTGCTCATACACTTTATTACAAGGAGCCTCGCTACAACTCGACGTTTCGAAACAGCCTCCTTTATCCATACACAAATCGAACAACAATGCCCCTCGTTTCATCATCTCGATATAGCTTACTCCTAAACGGCCTCCCTCCGGCACTTCCGTGCCAATAACCACATCGGCCGAGCGCATGGCGTTTTCCAAGACATGAGGGTGCATATTGGAAGTAAAGATGGAAGGACTCACTTCCAACTGAGTAGCTTTTAAACGATAAAAATCATTATCGAATACCCTCACCAAAGCACCCAATCCACAAGCGGCACGAGCCGCCGCACGGCCTGCAAGGCCTCCTCCTATAATCAAAACCTCCGAAGAGGCGACCCCCGGGATACCCCCCAACAGAACACCCTTTCCTCCACTCCGGTTACTCAACAATTCCGAAGCCAACACAATGGCTGCACGACCGTCAATTTCGTCCAATATATCGGCAAAAAGATAACGGCCTCGCTCATCGGTTATCAAATCTATCGCAACTGCCGTAACTTTCTTTTGCATCAATATGCGCACGACCGAAGCCGATTGATATTGAGGCTGCAACAACGTGAGCAGAAACACCCCCGGACGTATCATAGCAGCCTCCTGTTCATTCAACGGAGTAATTTTAAGAACGACATCGCATCTGAAAACTTCTGAGGCTGTTGTCGCTTGTGCCCCAGCCTCGGTATAATGTAAATCGGAATACTTGATACCCTCACCGGCTCCACTTTCCACAAAAACGCGATACCCCTCTTTGGTCAACAAGGCAACCCCCTCGGGCGTCAGAGGGAATCGTTTTTCTCCTCCGTTATGTTCCGCCGGTAGCCCTATGGACAAACGTCTGTTACCGGCCATCGTTCCCAACAATTGTTCTTGGGGTGCGACCCCTGCATTCGATTTACAAGCAAAGCTTCCAGCCATAACCACGAAGTTTAAATTTATAAAGACGAATTTACAAATATACTTCGGTAAAAACCAGAATTATATATTTATATTTCATCGGCTCCATCTCCATAAGCAGGATTTTGCATCAAGACAGCCAGCCGATGCACAGCCTCGTCGACCGAATCGAGCGATTCATACCCGTCGGCATCGAAACGATAATCGGCTTGCCGGTAATAAGACTCGCGACGATTCAACATCTCGGTAATGTACTCATACAGTTCCTCCGGCGTTTTACCCGCCACCAACGGGCGTTTTACTTTTGCATGTGACAAGCGTCTGCACAACGTCTGTACAGAAGCGGCCAAATAAATCGTGACTCCCCGGTGACGCATGTACTCCATGTTATCGAAAAAACAGGGTGTACCTCCGCCCGTAGCGACCAACACATTGTCAAACTCCGCTACCTCATGCAACATACGACGCTCTATATCCCTGAAACCCTCTTCTCCCCGTTCGGCAAACAAATCGGATATCCGTTTCCTGTATCTAGATTCGATATAAGCATCGAGGTCGATAAACTCGACATTCAAAAGCTGAGCCGCCCGGCGTCCCAATGTCGTCTTGCCTGCCGCCATGTATCCAACCAAAAACAAAGGCTTCATTTCTTAAAAGTATTCGATATCGTATTTGTCTCTGTCTGTCCGTTAGCGACCAGAGCATCATGCTTCGCTCTCCAAGTCTCTCCGAACTGTCGAAATTCAAACTCCGACAAAGAGTGAATCAACGCCTGTTTATCTGCTTCTTTCAAAGGCGACTTTGCAATAAAGTCCAAAGCCGTTTGTTTCCCCTCCAATCCCGATAGCAAGACCGATTTGTTCAACAGATAGTCTATATTCGCCGGATCCTCCGTTAAATAACTCTCATACAAAGACAAGGCCTCCGACAGTTGTTTCTCGGCATCTGCCTCGTCACCCCGGTCATAAGCGATAAACCCTTTTACCGTATAAAAATAAGCTTTCATACGGTTTTTCCCCGTTTCTCCTATTTTTTCGATAGCGGCCGAAGCTGTCCGGTAAGCACTGTCCGGACGCCACAAATTCAACTCGTTCAACACCTTCCCGAAATATACATCTATATTTTCACTGTCGGCATCAAGAGCCTGCTCCAATAATCTCTGGGCTGCCAGACAATCATCGATAGTCACGGAATCGCTCCCCAGCAAAACTATCGCTTCTTTATATAAACGCACACTTTCCTCCTTGTCGCTCTTGCCGGGAGCACACCCGATCAGGCCAAACAAGACTACCGATAAAATTCCGTATATACCAATTCTTCTCATCGCTATTCGATTATGCCACGGAGAATCGGCTCATCGGCAATATAAAAGAAACATCGCACCGGCTTATCTCCGCTAACGTGCGTAAAGATACGACAATTTTTATATTTTTGTACCCGTCATTTATAACGATAACCGAATCATGGCCAAATACAAATATTATGTCGTATGGGAAGGGCGTGCCCGTGGAATTTTCGATTCTTGGGAGGAATGCAAAGAACAAGTCGACAATTTCAAAGGAGCGAAATACAAAAGTTTCGACAGTCTGGAAGCCGCTACCGAAGCCTTCCGTAATGCCCCCGACGATTATTTCGATGTCATGCGTAAAATAGGCGAACACTCCCGTGACAAACTGTCTGCTCCCATCTTACCTCCTTCGGTTATCGCCGACAGTCTATCGGTCGATGCGGCTTGTAGCGGAAACCCCGGAAAAATGGAATACCGGGGAGTAGACACGAAATCGGGAATCGAGCTGTTTCATGTAGGCCCTTTGGAGCAAGGTACAAACAACATAGGAGAGTTCCTCGCCCTCGTTCATGGGTTGGCCTACTTGCAACAGCGAGACTCCAATATACCCATCTATTCCGACAGCCGTAATGCCATACTATGGATTAAACAAAAAAAATGCAAGACCAAACTAGCCCCCAACGCAGCCAATGCTCCCATATTCGACCTTATCGCACGGGCAGAACGCTGGCTGCATACTCACGTCTATGCCAATGCCATCATCAAATGGGATACCGAGAAGTGGGGTGAAATCCCCGCCGATTTCGGCAGAAAGTAAAAGGAACGGTTACAAGATACAAACAAAAGAACCCTGTTATTTTCCGGATTCAATAAAACGGGGCGGTATGAAAAAAATCATACTGCCCCGTTTTATATACGATTTAATTCAATCCTTAATCGATAATATCGAACCCGCAATAAGGAACCAACACTTTGGGTATCTTTATACCTTCGGGGGTCTGGTTATTCTCCAACAAGGCTGCCATGATACGGGGCAATGCCAAAGCGCTACCGTTCAACGTATGGCACAAATGCGTTTTCTTATCGGCTCCACGATAACGGCATTTCAACCGATTGGCCTGATAGCTTTCGAAATTGGATACCGAGCTGACTTCCAACCAACGTTTCTGTGCGGCAGAATATACTTCGAAATCGAATGTTATGGCCGAGGTAAAACTCATATCGCCGCCACACAAACGCAAAATATGCCACGGTAATTCGAGACGTTCCACCAGACTCTGTACATGAGCTTTCATCTCTTCCAAAGCTTCATACGAATGGTCGGGGTGTTGTATCTGCACGATCTCCACTTTATCGAACTGATGCAGACGATTCAATCCCCTCACGTCTTTCCCGTACGAACCAGCTTCACGACGGAAGCAAGCCGAATAAGCCGTATTCTTAATCGGTAGATCCGATTCATTGAAAATCACGTCACGGTAGAGGTTCGTCACCGGAACTTCGGCTGTGGGAATAAGATACAAATCGTCTTCGTTGCAATGATACATTTGACCCTCTTTGTCGGGTAATTGCCCTGTGCCGTAACCGGAAGCGGCATTCACGACATAAGGAGGTTGTATTTCGAGGTAACCGGCCTCGCGAGCGGCATCCAAAAAGAACGAAATCAAAGCCCGTTGCAACCGAGCGCCTTTGCCTTTATACACAGGGAATCCTGCACCGGTAATCTTCACACCCAACTCGAAATCGATTAAATCGTATTTCTTGGCCAAATCCCAGTGCGGAAGCGCATCGGCGGGAAGTTCGGGAATCACTCCGCCAGTCTTTTCCACAATATTGTCTTCGGCAGTACGACCTTCGGGTACTCCGGCATACGGCAAATTGGGAACAGTCAATAAAATATCGGTAATCTCCTTTTCTGCCGACACCATCGACTCTTCCAACTCTTTGGTAGACTCTTTAATGGTTGCTGTCTTCATTTTCACAGCTTCGGCTTCCTCTTTTTTACCGGCTTTCATAAGTTGTCCGGTCTGAGCCGCCAAAACTTTCAATTCGGCCAACTTCCCGTCCAACTCGGCCTGAGATGCCCGACGTATTTTATCCAATTCAAGAACCCGGTTTATAGCTTCTTTGCCATCGAAATGTTTAATTGCCAAACGACGAATCACCTCTTCGGGATTCTCCTTAATAACACTTAGTGTAAGCATAGTTCAATTCAAATATTTATTCTGTATTAAGCCAACAGTTCTTTTACTTTCGCAGAAATAGCGCGGCCATCGGCACGTCCTGCCAACTGTTTGGTGGCTACTCCCATCACCTTTCCCATCTCTTGCGGAGTAGTAGCTCCTACCTGAGCGATAATCGCTTTCAACGCTTCGGTCAACTCTTCCTCGTTCATCTGCTTCGGCAAATAGGTTTCTATGACAGCAGCTTCGGCCAATTCCGGTTCGGCCAAATCGGGACGATTCTGCTCGGTATAAATCTGAGCGCTTTCCTTCCTCTGCTTCACCATCTTTGCCAATATCTTCATCGCCATGTCGTCCGTCAATTCTCCGTCGGCGCCTTTGGCTGTTTTTGCCTCTAAAAACTCTTTCTTAATTCCCCGCAGGGCTTCCAATCTTACTTTGTCTTTTGCCAGCATGGCACTTTTAATGTCGTTGCTGACCTGATCGAATAAATTCATAATCCTATATCTATTTTATAGTTTTCGATTAAAACCTTATGGTACGACGGCCACGACCGTTACTCTCCTCTTTTTTCTCCGAACCGTCGAAATTATCGCGAAAATCTTTCGGACGGTCATAAGCGGGTGTCTTATCCAACTTTTCTAACAAATCGTTATCATCGAGTTGATCGGGTTTCAAAACAATATATTGCGATTGAGCGATATGCTCGTCGGCATCACCGCCATATTCTCCTTTGAACGTCAAGTCAGATACCTCGAATCCCGTAGCCAAAATGGTAATTTTCACGGCCTTACCCAAAGAAGAATCGTGAGTATATCCCCAAATAACATTTACTTTCTTCTTGAAACGCAACATAAACTCGCTCAACTCTTTGGACTCCTGCATACGAAGCTCCTCCCCCTCTTCGGGTGAAAAATAGAGATTGAACAGTACTCGTTCCGCTCCATAAATATCGCTCTCTTTCAAAAGAGGAGAAGTCAGTGCATTTTGGATCGCACGGCTCATGCGATGCTCACCCTCGCCAGATCCGGTACTGATTACAGCAGCTCCTCCGTCTTTCAGCGTCGTGCGTACATCGGCGAAATCAAGGTTGATTTTTCCATCTTTCGACACCAGCTCGGCTATACTCCGGGCTGCATTCGACAACGAATCGTCCGCTTTGGCGAAAGCGGTCGTCCAAGAAAGATCGGGATATATCTTACACAATCGCTCGTTATTGATCACCAACAAAGCATCGACATGCTTCCGCATTTCCTCCACACCAGCGAAAGCCTGTAATATTTTCGGTTCTCCTTCAAAGAGAAACGGGATTGTCACGATGCCCACTGTAAGCACACCCTTCTCCTTAGCAATACGGGCAACCACGGGAGCGGCTCCCGTTCCGGTTCCTCCGCCCATTCCGGCCGTAATAAAGGCCATGCGTGTATTATCGTCGAACAGGGCTTCGACTTCGGCGGCACTCTCTTCGGCCAATTTCTTAGCGACCTCCGGAATGTTTCCGGCTCCCTCACCCTTAGCCCCCAACTGAACTTTTACAGGAACAGGCGAATTTCGCAACGCTTGCGCATCGGTATTACAAAGAACAAAACTGACACCACCTATGCCTTGATGGTACATATGGTTCACGGCATTTCCTCCGCCTCCGCCGACACCTATCACTTTAATCTTTGCCGGTTCGTCCTGTTTTTTTTCATCAGCTCCGGGAACAATAAAATCGGGTAACTGAGGATTATTTATATCTAATTCGTTCATGATGTTCTCCATTTAAAAATTATCGTTTTCATCATCGAGCAGGTTTTCGGCCTTCTTCACCATCTCTTTCAATTTTCCGAAGAGCCCCGGCCCCTTCACTTTCTCCTCTTTTTCTCGCTTCTTACGTTCCTTTTCTTCTCGCTTTGCATCTGCGGCTTCCCGTTTCCGACGCTCTTGTTCTGCTTTCTCCTGTGCCTTCTCTTGCGCCCTTTTCTCCTTTGGGCTCAACGGCTTTACTTCTTCATGCGGCTCGTCTTCCGGCTCATCGACAACCTTAGGTAAGACTTCGACGCAATTCTCTTTTCCGCAATAAAGCAACCCCAGAATCTGCAAATAGTCGGCACTCTTCGATTGGGAAGCTACATCTAACAACATATCCTGACGAAGAGCTCCTTTCCTCACACGAATATCGCACTTCTCTGCGATAAGTTCCGCCAGATTGGACAGTTTGGATGCGCCTCCTACAATCACCATACCGGCTCCTAAACTTTTACGGTCACATTTCGCATACTCGAAGTGAGCATTGACATTGGCCACGATTTCCTCGATACGAGCTTTGACTACCTTCGACAAATCCAAACTTTTTATTTCAGACGAACTCTCTCCCCGAAGCGTAATGTTCGATTCTTCGCCCATTACCTTAGCAGAGCCCAACCGCACTTTAAACGACTCGGCCTCCGGTTCGGTAACTTTCAATGTCATAATATCGCAGGTAATGTTATACCCTCCTAACGGTATCGTAGAAAGATAGCGCAAAAGCCCGTCCTTATAAATCGAAACTGTCGTCGTTTCCGCACCGAAATCGACCAACATGACTCCGGCTTGGCGGTCTTCGTTACTCAACGCCACATAAGCAGTAGACAACGTAGTAGGAATATAACGCACTACCGAAGGCTCGCCGGAGAAACAACGGAACACACTTTTTTTCAAATCGTCACGAGCCACGATCAACTTCAAACTCATTTTCAGATTCGAGCCCTCGATTTCTTCTCTGCCCGATTTAGGTTTATCATCGACAAGTACTCCGGTACGAACGACCTCCAATATATCGGCTCCGGCAATAGGCATTTCCCGGGCTTCCTCCTGCAAGCGTTTGATAATGTCCTCCGTAATGGGAGTTCCTTCGGGATAATCTCGGCTTATCATGTGGTCTTCCGCATGTAAAGATTGTCCCCCGATTCCCACATACACCTGTTTGATTTTTTTCGAAGCGCCTATACGATTATTCAATTTCCGTATCAAACGTTTCACTTTCGATGAAACTTCATCGGGATTAACGACGAAACCCCGCTTCACACTCCCGGTCAATGGTTCGGTATCTACTCCCAGCACAGTAACGACCCCTTTCAGAGAACGAGTTCCTATCGCGCCTGTAATCTTCGAGCTTCCTATCTCGACAGCTACTATGTATCTTTCCGTATCCATATATATTGTTACTTTTATTTCATTTTTTCTTTCGGGTACAAACGACTTGATTCTTAAATTTCAACGAAACCGTATCGTACATCGCCCAACCGGCTTTACTGAATACCTTTTTATAAACCAGCATCAAGTTATCCAATTTCGTTTCAAAATCCTGCACCGAGCCTAACAAAATGGTTTGGTCTCCCACTCTGGGAACCAACTCTACTTCATGACGCTCATTGACATAAATTTGTTCAATTTGAGCATTCCAAAACCGATGATTATAAATATACCGAGCCAACGGCAACATATCCCGATAGGTCAACACGCTGTCCACTCGTCCCGTCACCAGAGGTAGATGCGCTTGATATTGAGTTCTGACAGCCATGCGCTGCCCCTCTGCATCGACGTAGTAATTTCCGTCGTCAGCCATCACCCGCATGACCGGAATACGCTGTGTCACTTCCACACACACGGTTCCGCCTACTTTCTTATAACATTCGACCGAGCCCAACACCCCGTTCGACATAAGTGTACGCTCCATCTTTTCAGTATCGATTCCTCCCAAAGGCTTCCCGCAAGGATCCATCTCGAAATCCTCGATATAGTTATATACATCGGCCGGTGAGATATAATGCAATACAGCACTGTCGGTTATCTCCACTTGTAAGTCCCTGCATTTATCCTCCGCTGCATAGGAGCGTAAAAAAAAGAACGAGACAAACAGATAGGATACCAACACTACCATCAACAAAAATCTCAACAGTACTTTCATTTCGACTCTACGATTGCCGCTATTTCAGGAAGCAAACGGTCTATATCGCCGGCCCCCATCGTCAATAAAATGTCAAAGTTACACTCTTTTATCCGTTCTAACAACTTTTCACGCAAACAAAGTTCTTTATTTCTGCATGTTATCTTGTCAAAAATAAGTTTCGAAGTTACGCCTGGTATCGGTAACTCTCTCGCCGGATAAATGTCTAACAGAAAAACCTCGTCGGCAAGGGACAGCGCCTCGGCAAACTGTGGAGCGAAATCGCGAGTACGGGAGTACAGATGAGGCTGAAAAATCACCGACAACCGACGGCCGGGATAAAGAGCCTTCACAGAACGGATACTGGCTTTCAATTCATCGGGGTGATGTGCATAGTCGTCTATCATTACCCTGTCGGGACGTCTCACCCAAAACTCGAACCGGCGTTTTGCACCCTTGAACGAGGCCATAGCTCTCCGCATATCGTTGCCAGACACCCCATTCAACCACGCTATCGCCATAGCAGCCACTGCGTTTTCGATATTTATCTCCACAGGAACACCCAGCTCTATATCTGCGACACTCCCTTCCGGCATCACAAAATCAAACACGATGGTTCCGTCGCCTATACGTATGTTACCGGCATGAAAATCCCCCCCGTCACGAGCCGAATAAGTATATATTTTTACATTCTCCTTTACGCTGGGAACCAGCTTGATACCTTTCTTCATAATCAAACAGCCACCCGGCTGTATCAACGAAGTGAAATGAGCGAAACTCTCCAAATAAGCCTCCTCGGTTCCGTAGATATCCAAATGATCGGGATCGGTTGCCGTAACGACAGCCATATAGGGATGCAGCCAATGGAACGAACGGTCATATTCATCGGCCTCGATTACCGTAAACGGCGACTGTTCCGACAGGATAAGGTTACTGTTATAATTACGAAGAATACCACCCAAGAACGCATTGCAACCTATCGGAGATTCATGAAAGATATGAGCAGCCATGCTCGATGTCGTGGTCTTGCCATGAGTGCCGGCAAAGCACAGGCCTTTGCTCGATTGCGTAATCAGCCCCAACAACTCGGCACGCTTTACCACTCGGAAACCATGCTCCCTGAAATAAACCAATCCGGCATGACTTGCGGGAATCGCCGGAGTATAAACGACCAAAGTCGTCTCGGGATTCCGGCAATAATCGGGTATCGACTCTACCGACTCTTCATAAACGATTTCCAGCCCCTCGGTTTTAAGTTCGGTAGTCAGAGGTGACTGCGTGCGATCATAACCCGCGACTTTATATCCCTTCGCCAAAAAATACCGGACCAATGCACTCATGCCGATACCTCCGGCTCCTACGAAATAAAGAGATGTATACTGTTTCATTTTTTATTGACTATATCAAAAATTATATCGGCTATCCGGGCTGCCGAATCACGCTGCGCCAACGCCGCGATTTCCCGGCTCATCGAAGTCAGAGATTCCTCATCGTGAACCACCGACAAAGCACAAGGCATCAACCGTTGGCGAGCCTCGGTATCCCGCACGAGAATCGCCGCTCCTTTCGACGACAAGGCTTCGGCATTTTTGGTCTGATGATCTTCCGCCACATTAGGCGACGGTACTAAAATCACAGGCTTCCCAAGTAAACAAAGCTCCGATATGGAACTGGCTCCCGCTCTCGAAATAACCAAATCGGCTGCCTTATAGGCCAAATCCATGCGTGCGATAAACGGCATTTGTTTAATACAAGTAGGATTGCCTGCTGCTTCCAATACCATTTTAGCTCGTTCGTCGAACCGTTTTCCGCATTGCCAAATCAACTGGACTCCGCTTTTCACAATCTCTGGAATAGACTCTGCCACAGCCGTATTCAATGTCAAAGCTCCCAAACTACCGCCTATCAACAAAATAATTTTTTTATTCGGGTCGAAGCCGAAGAAAGCGGCAGCCTCGGTACGAGTTAAAGCCTCATTGCACAAATCCTGCCGTACCGGATTGCCGGTCAGCACCAATTTTTCAGCAGGGAAAAAGCGTTCCATACCATCGTATGCCACACAAATGGTATGTGCTTTCGATGCTAACAACTTATTCGTGACCCCCGCATAGGAGTTTTGTTCTTGAATGAGAGTAGGTACACCTCGATGCGCAGCGGCCCACAAAGTGGGACCACTGGCATATCCGCCCACACCTACCGCCACATCAGGACGAAAATCCCGCACGATACGGCGAGCCATACGCAGACTTCTCCACAGCCGCCACAACACTTTGAAGTTAGCCAACGGATTACTCCGGTTAAAGCCGCTTACGGGAAGACCTTTAATCGGGTATCCCGCAGCCGGAACCTTCTCCATCTCCATGCGGTTATCGGCTCCGACGAACAATATCTCGGCATCGGGGCACTTCACCTTTATCGCATTGGCGATAGAAATAGCCGGGAAAATATGTCCCCCCGTACCTCCGCCGCTAATCAAAACTCTTATCGTTCGCTTCATATTCTTTCTATGCTAAATTGGTAGGATTCGCAGCCTGCAAGTCCTCCGGTAAATCGTTTTCTTTCTCTGTTTTTATTTTCTTTCCGGAATCTTTCACCGCATAACGGCTCACGCTCAACATCACACCGAATCCGAAACTCATCATCCAAATCGAAGTTCCCCCCTTACTAATCAATGGTAACGGTTGTCCCGAAACCGGGAAAACCCCCACGACGATAGCCATGTTGAATAAAGCCTGCAACACGATCATTACCGCCATTCCCATAACCAGCAATGCCGGGAAAGCCCTCGTACACCGGCGGGCTATCAAACCGGCACGAGCCAAAATCATCAAATAAGCCACCAAAAGGCCTACGCCACCGACGATAAATCCCAAATCTTCTATGATAATCGCATAAATATAGTCCGAGAACGCCAACGGAAGCCGAGACGATTCCCTACTGTTACCGGGTCCTACTCCGGTAATTCCACCGTGAGCCATAGCCATAGCTGCCCGATGTTCCTGCAAGTTCTTGTGCGTAGTCTCTTTTTCATATTCGGGAGTAGGGTCGAAAAAGTCTTTCAGGCGGCTTTTCCAAGTCGATGACCGAACGATCACCTTATCTCCCTCGTTTCTATCCTGTACCGTTACCTCCTGCGTCTCCGGCTGTGCTTTTACTTCCGTTATCAAATCTTTCGCCTGCATGACAGCCAAAGCCAAGACCACATACACCAATAAGATACCGAACAATTTATAAAATTCGACACCCCCGATCAACATCATGCAGACACTTATCCCGATAAATAGCAACGTGTTGGTCAATCCCTGAGTAAACAGCAAAGCGCTGAATATCGTCACCAAACCGACCACCCACAAAACGCCTTTCATATTTACCCCGCGTTTTATCTGGGTCTTCGCCAAAACGGTCGCCATAGCCAACACAATCGTAACTTTGGCGACTTCCGAGCCCTGTAAGGATACTCCCAATACCGAAATCGTACGTTTTGCCCCGTTAATCGTATCCCCCCAGAAAAGGATGCTCACGAGAAGAACGATCGTCAAAGGTATCATCAGATAGGCCAAGACCTTGAACCATTTATAATGTATCTGGGAAGTGACATAAGTAATGACAAAGCCGGAGAAAAGAAGCATGATATGTTTGATGATGGGAGAATACACGTCACCACCCGTAATCTCCCGGCTTATCGCACTGTAAACCTCGACAACCGAAACGATATACAAGATGATAATGATACCCCAAATGTACGGGTCGCTTCTCCTTTTCTCTTTTTCCGATACTTCTATTTCCATAACGATAACGGTTATAAAGCTCGAACACAGGCCTTGAACTGGTCGCCCCTGTCCTCATAACTTTTGAACAAATCAAAACTGGCGCAACAAGGCGACAACAGAACCGTATCGCCCGGAGCAGCCAAAGCAAACGACTTATCCACAGCCTCTTTCATAGAGCTCGCCTCGGTTATATAAGGGACTTTTCCCTCGAAAAAGGCATGGAGCTTACTATTGTCCACACCCAAAAAGACTAAGGCTTTCACCTTGTCCCGAACCAATTGCTCTATCTCGGAATAATCATTTCCTTTATCTTTTCCCCCTAAAATAAGTACCACAGGTGTTTTCATGCTTTCCAGAGCATACCAGCACGAATTAACATTCGTAGCTTTCGAATCATTGATAAATTGTACACCCCGCACCGAAGCCACCCGTTCGAGACGATGCTCTACCGACTCGAAATCGCTCAATGCCTTGCGAACATACTCTTTCTTCACATTCAACAGGCAGGCCGAAAGACCGGCTGCCATCGAGTTATACAAATTATGCCTTCCATGTAACGACAGTTCATCGGTCTCCATCGTCAACTTTTCCTCAGGAGTATCGATCGTCAAAGCTCCGTCTTCGGTGTACGCTTGCGTCCCCGGCTCGTGAGTTTCGGCAAACGGGTATCGCTGCGACTTCAAAGGCAACTGCGATAATTTCTCGGTAATCACGGGATCGTCATTCCAATAGATAAACGCATCGTCTTCCGTCTGATTTCGAATAATCCGAAACTTGGCATCGACATAGTTCTCCATTTTATAATCGTACCGGTCCAGATGATCCGGTGTAATGTTCAACAAGATAGCTATATGGGCTTTGAAATCATACATATTATCCAACTGAAAACTACTCAATTCGATGACATAATAATCATAGTCGCAAG
Organism: Barnesiella intestinihominis YIT 11860; assembly: GCF_000296465.1. Lineage (NCBI taxonomy): Bacteria > Pseudomonadati > Bacteroidota > Bacteroidia > Bacteroidales > Barnesiellaceae > Barnesiella > Barnesiella intestinihominis. Next base: position 452,252 of record NZ_JH815206.1, on the reverse strand, counting down.
TCGCTACCTGCAAGGCCAAACTTTTCCCCACATTACCGGCAAGTCCCACTTTCAATCCGGCACTTTTCAGAATATGATATGTCAACAATGTAGTCGTCGTTTTCCCATTGCTCCCGGTAATGCAAATCATGCGGGCACGAGTATAACGACCGGCAAACTCTATTTCCGAAATAATAGGAATATTCTTTTCACGTAAAGCCGCTATCATGGGAGCCCTATCGGGAATACCCGGACTCTTGACCACCTCGTCGGCGTTCAATATCAAATCCGGGGTATGTTTCCCCTCTTCAAAGGGGATTTCATATCGATCGAGCTGTTCTTTGTATTTATCTTGGATAACCGACATATCCGAGACAAATACATCGAACCCTTTCACTTGGGCAAGCACAGCGGCTCCGACACCACTCTCTCCTGCACCCAACACTACAATTCTTTTTTTCTTTTCCATTTTAGAACCCTTTCTATCGCATTTTCAGCGTCACTATCGTAATGGCTGCAAGCATGATGCAAACAATCCAGAAGCGAACGACGATCTTCGACTCCGGCACAGCTTGCAACGGTTTTTGTATCAAAGCGTTGATTCCTGCATGACCCGGTTTTTGAAAATGATGGTGCAAAGGCGTCATCTTGAAAACCCGACGACCCTCTCCGTATTTTCGTTTCGTAATCTTGAAATAAGCGACCTGTATCATTACCGACAAATCTTCCACGAAGAAAATCGCACACAAAATCGGAATCAACAACTCCTTATGTATACAAAGAGCGAACACGGCAATAATACCGCCCAACGTGAGGCTACCCGTATCGCCCATAAACACCTGAGCCGGGAATGCATTATACCACAAAAAACCGATTGTCGCCCCCATAAAAGCGCTGGCGAAAACAACCAGTTCCTCGCTCCCCGGTATATACATGATATTCAAATACGATGCGTACGCTATATGCCCCGACAGATAGGCCAATATGCCCAATGTCAAACCCATGATGGCCGAAGTTCCCGTCGCTAAACCGTCGAGACCGTCTGTCAAGTTCGCTCCGTTCGAAACGGCTGTCACCACAAAAATCGTAAGCAATATGAAAATAACCCAGCCGCCGGTCTGGGCATGTTCGCCCAAAAACGGGACCAAATCGGCATAATCGAGATTATTATTCTTGAAAAAAGGAATGGTCGTCTGGGTAGACTTGATATTTTCCGATTCATATTTTACCACTTCGGTATCTGCTCCCGGCGTTTGCACAGCCACATTCTCGCGAATAACTACATCTGGACTCAAAAACAGCGTCAATCCCACGATAAGACCGAGTCCCACCTGTCCGACTATTTTAAATCGCCCGTGCAACCCCTCCTTATCTTTCTTGAACACCTTGATATAGTCGTCCAAAAAACCTATGGCTCCCAGCCAAACGGTCGTAATCAACATCAATATCATGTAAATATTTCCCAGTCTCCCGACCAACAAACAAGGTATCAATATAGCGATAATAATGATAATCCCACCCATCGTAGGCGTGCCTTTCTTGGACATTTGTCCTTCCAACCCGAGATCACGCACGAGCTCTCCGATTTGCAAAATTTGCAGCTTATTGATAATACGCCGGCCGATAATGGTAGCAATAAACAAAGCCAAAATAAAAGCGACCCCAGACCGGAAAGATATGTAGGAAAACAATCGAGCTCCCGGAAAATCGAATGAAGATTCAAGGTATTGAAACAAATAATACAGCATACTCTTTCTATTTCACAGTTATTATTAAATTCTCTCTTCCGCGAACAATTTTTCCACTTCTTCCTTATCGTCGAAATGGTGTTTCACCCCCTCTATCTCCTGATAGTCTTCATGCCCTTTGCCCGCAATCAAAACGACATCGCCCGGTTGGGCAAACTGCGTAGCCGCGCGAATCGCTTCCCGGCGATCGACGATAGCGAGAGTTTTACGACGCTGTTCGGCATCGAGGCCCTCCAACATATCGTTCAATATATCGTTCGGGTTTTCGAACCGCGGATTATCCGATGTCAATATTACCCGATCGCTCAAATTCACCGCTTCCCGAGCCATCATGGGTCGTTTCCCTTTATCCCTGTTTCCACCGGCTCCCACAACCGTAATGATATGTCCTCTATTTCCCAAGACGTCACGAATGGAACTCAACACATTGTTCAAAGCATCGGGAGTATGAGCATAATCCACGATAGCGGTATAACCTTTTGAAGAATGAAGAGTTTGGAACCTTCCGGCGACAGGGACCAATAAACTCATCTTTCGTAAAACTTCTTCCGGCTCCTGTCCCAACAAACAAGCCGCTCCATAAACCGCCAGTAAATTATAAGCATTGAATTTACCGACAAACATCACTTCCACCTCTTTCCCGTTTATTTCCAGAGTCATGCCGTCGATACGACTTTCTATGATCCGCACTCTGAAATCGGCCAAAGTCCGCAACGAATAAGTATGCTTTTCAGCTTTGGTATTCTGCAACATAACTAACCCCGACTTATCGTCGATGTTAGTCAAAGCGAATGCTCCTTTGGGTAACCCGTCGAAAAACGATTTTTTAGCTTTCAGATAAGCCTCGACGGTTTTATGATAATCGATGTGGTCTCTCGTTAGATTCGTAAAAATCGCCCCGTTGAAATCGAGACCGGCTATGCGATGTTGCGCAGCCGAATGCGAACTTACCTCCATAAACGCATATGCGCAGCCGGCATCGACCATTTCACGAAGTAAACGATGCAGGTGTAAAGGGTCGGGGGTCGTATGAGTTGCAGGAACAGCGATGTCGTCTATATAATTGCAAACGGTAGATAAAAGACCGACCTTGTACCCGAACAGACGGAACATTTCATACAGCAATGTCGCCGTAGTCGTCTTCCCGTTCGTCCCGGTGACACCCACCAGTACCAACTCTTTCGAAGGATTTCCATACCATGCCGCTGCCAACAAACCGAATGCGACCGCACTGTCTTCCACTTTCACATACAACACTTGCGGCTCCGACTTTTCGGGAAACTCTTCGCAAACAACGACAACAGCCCCCTGTGCAATAGCTTGGCCGATAAAATCATGACCGTCGACCGAAGCTCCCCGCACCGCAACAAATAAGTTATCTTTCTTTACCTGACGAGAATCCGATTCCACTCCCGAGACTTCTGTCACGACCGCCCCTTTGCGTTCCACCACCTTAATTCCCGACAATAAACATTCCACATTTTTCATATCATCGATATCCTTCTATTTCAATTTTAAAATTACCGTCGTACCGGGTTGTATGACTTTTCCCGAAGGGATAGACTGCTCTACCACCTTTCCCCGACCTTGTATATTTACATTCAATCCTTCACGCTCCAATATATACAATGCATCTCGCGCACCCATACCGCAGACATCGGGCATACTGTCGCAATAGACCTCCATATCGCGACATTGGGTCACATCTCCCCGAACTCCCAAATGCTGCAATACTTGCCTTGTCTCTGCAATATCCCCCTTTAAAATAGCCGGACTCCGAACACTCGTCGAATCCGAAGGTATATCCATAGGCACATCGAGGCGACCCATGGAATAAAGCGTCTCCGCTATCTTCTTCAAAACGCCGCCACAATAGTAACCGGCCGAAGGCATACCCGGTAAATTGGGCTTTCCCAAAAGAACGATACACGAGTACTGTGGATTTTCATACGGGAAAAAACCGCAAAAAGTGATTCGATAACGAGTCTCGTATTTCCCGTCGACACCTATCGTTCTCACCGTTCCTGTCTTCCCGGCTATGGTCACTTTTTTCGAGCGAGCCCGACGACCGGTCCCGTCATCGTCATTTACGACCGCATATAACATATTTCTCAATGCTCTTGCCGTTTCGGGTTTACATGCCTGTTTTCGGATATAACTAATATCGAAGACCGTATCGGTTACCCCGTCCCGAATCAACTCTTTTACCAATCGGGGCTTCACGAATTGCCCGTCGTTAGCGATGGTATTATACAATGCCAATGTATAAATGGGAGGTATTTTTGTCGTATATCCATACGACATACGAGTCAGGTTAATACGATCTTGCACCGTCGATTTCAAATGTCGTATAGTAGGACGGGCCGCCCCCGGTATACAAAGATCGAACGGTTCCATAAAACCCGACTTATAAATGCGCTGTACAAATTCATCGGGATTACGTTCATATCCTCGCAGTATAATTTCCGACAGACCTATATTGGAAGAATATTTCATCGCTTCGGTAGCGGTCATCGAAGCCCTACCGTGCGTATCGGTTATGGGGCGGACTTTCATTCCCGCCGGATAACGGAAAACTCCATCGTGCCCGTTTACGACATCATGGGGACGGATAACACCGTCGTCGAGAGCTATCATCATCGACAAAGGTTTAACCACCGAACCCGGTTCATAACCTTGCACGGCATTATTCACAGTTTCTACATATTCCCCTCCGGGCAATCTCGACAAATTCGACATGGCCTTTATATCACCCGTCTCCACTTCCATCACTATGGCAACGGCAAACTCCGGCTGTGTCTCTTCGATGGTCTGCAATAAAGCCTGCTCCGTTATATCCTGTATATCCACATCGATAGTCGTCTTCACATCGAGTCCCCGCCGAGGAGGTTCGGCCACCCAATCGACCATACCCGACGGAATCTGTTTTTTCACGGTTTTACCCGGAATACCGTATAACAAAGAATCCAATGCTTTTTCCAATCCGCTGTTTCCGTGAAAAGTCTCGTCCAACCCTCCGATGGCACGCGAAGCCATCGTACCGTAAGGCTTCTCTCGTTTGACTATTTTCTCCCGCTCGGGGTCTATATGAAATCCCGAATACTGAGTCGAATGCCGTAAAAAGGGAAACGTCTTCAACAGTTCGTAATCCCTTCCCGTAATTTCCCGAACCAATACGAAATAACGTTTTTTTCTCAAAAAAGCAGTTCGCATAGCCTTTTCATAAGCGGCAGGAGTCCTTTCGGGGAAATATTTTCCCAATAGTTTACACAACGTTTTTAGACTGTCATTAAACTCTCTGGACTTGAATTTGGGAACGCCAAAATCGATTAACGCACGATAATAAGTCATGTTCGTAGCCATCACTTCGCCGTTTTGAGCCAAAATATCGCCCCGCTCAGGCATTACCTCATGAGTGACAGAAAGCATACGTGCGGCTTTCTCGTTCCATTTATCGGCATGTATAATACATGTATCGGCCGCTTTTTTCACAATAGCGACACTGAACACGAGCACCCCGACAATCACCAGAGCATACCGCAACAATATGTGATTTCTATTCCTTGTCTCCATCTTGCGGTATTAATTTTACGGGAGGAGTATCTGGTATTTCAAGTCCCAATTTATTTTCATTGACAAGGGCGATAATTCTGGAATGACGCACCAACCCCATATAGCGGGCTGTGGCACGCACTCGCTCCGTCTTGGCATTGGACAATTCAAAACGCAAATCTTTAATGGTCTCGACCTTTGTCTGACAAACATATCGGTTAGCGATCGACAACCAAAAAAGGAAAACGACCGAAGCGATAAATACCCAATGAGATCTGAAAAAATCCAAAGAGAATATACGCCCCTGTACAAGCAATTTCAGATATTTGATAAATCCGTCTTTCTCGTTTTTCCCTTTTTTAGCCATATCTATACCTTCTCTGCGATTCTCAGTTTAGCGCTCCGCGACCTCGGATTCCGTTCTATTTCCGCTTCATCGGGAACAATTACTTTATTGTTGACCGGCCGAAGAGGTGCATTTATCCGACCGAAAAAGTCCTGTTCGGCACGCCCTTCCACATTACCCGTCTTCATAAAATTCTTGACCATACGATCTTCCAACGAATGGTACGTAAGAACCACCAATCGGCCGCCCTGCGGAAGTAACTCTACCGACTGTTCCAACAACCGGCGCAGACTTTCCATTTCTTGGTTTACCTCTATCCGCAAAGCCTGAAACAACTGAGCCAATTCCTTTTTTTCCTGCTTCCGATTGATATAAGGCCGCACTACCTCCAACAATCTCTCTGTCGTTTCTATGGGAGCCGATGACCGAGCGGCGACAACTGCGGCCGCTATGCGCCGAGCGCTCTTCAATTCACCATACAAAAAAAACAAATCGGCCAATTTTTCCTCGCTACACGTAGCTATCAATTGAGCCGCCGTCTGTCCCGAACGTCGATTCATTCGCATATCGAGAGGCCCTTCGAAACGAAAGGAAAATCCCCGGTCCGAATCATCGAAATGGTGAAAAGAAACTCCCAAATCGGCTAAAATCCCATCGACCCGATCCACCCCGTAATAACGCATGAAGTTTTTCAAAAACCGGAAATTACTATGGACAAACGTAAATCGAGGATCATCAAGGCTATTCTGCCGGGCATCTTCATCTTGGTCCAAAGAAAACAAACGTCCACATTCGCCTAAATGTCCTAAAATGGCACGAGAATGACCGCCCCCGCCGAACGTAACATCGACATAGGTTCCACCCGGCTGGATATTCAATCCGTCGATACATTCTTCAAGCAGCGCGGGCACATGATATACAGCCGATTGCAACTCCATTTATCTATCTTTCTTCAACTTTGTTTTTTCGCAGGGTAAAGATAGAAATTAATCCCTAATCCAAAGGTGCTCTTTTTGACTTTTTTTCTGTATTTCTTTAAATCGACATGGCTCTCGCAATCATCAGAAACGACTCTGCGATTCGACTCTCAAACAAAAACATCTCGCAAACTCACAAAAACAAAAAAAATACAGTAATTTTGTATGCACTTTTTACAAAAGATATGAGTTCTGAGCCTTTAAAAATCGACATAGAAAAAGTCGTCAAGGAGAAAGCTCCGAAATATGCAAAAAAAATTCCGGGATTTCTTTTTCGCTACCTTGAACGCACGATACACCAAGACGAAATAAACTACATTCTCAAAACATATAAAGACAGTACCGGTGTAAAATTCGCCGACGATTTGCTTTCTTATATGAACGTGCATATCAATGTGATAGGGAAAGAAAATATCCCGCCCGAAGGTCGTTTCATTTTTGCATCGAATCACCCGTTGGGAGCCCTCGACGGAGTTGCGCTCATTCGTTTCTTCGGACATTTTTACAGCGGAAAAATTAAATTTCTCGTCAACGATCTTCTCATGCATATCAAACCTTTGGCGCCGGTGTTTCTACCGATCAACAAGTACGGTTCCCAAGCCAAAGAATCCAGTCTGCAAATCAATAATGCTTATGAATCGGACGAGCAGATGCTCATTTTCCCGGCAGGCTTGTGCTCTCGGCTGCAACACGGAAAAATAAAAGATTTGGAGTGGAAAAAAACATTTATCGCCAAGGCCGTTCAATCTCAACGAGACATCATTCCCATCTACTTCGAAGGACGAAATTCCACTTTTTTTTATCGTTTTGCGCAAATACGTAAATGTATCGGATTAAAATTTAATATAGAATTGATATATTTGCCCGACGAAATGTTTAACAGCAAAAACAAGACATTCGACATATACATTGGCAAACCTATCCCGTGGCAAACTTTCGATAAATCGAAAAGTTTGCAAGAATGGGCCCAAATCGTGAAAGAAAAAGTCTACCAGATAAAAAAGAATCAATAGCATGGAACCCATTATTGCGCCCGTTGATAAAGAACTTATCAAAGCAGAACTAACCCCGGACAGATTTATGCGGGATACTCGCAAGGGCGGAAATAAAATATATATCATCGATTGCAATAATGCTCCCAATGTTATGAGAGAAATCGGGAGGTTGCGCGAAATAGCATTCCGTTACCCCGGAGGCGGCACTGGATTACCGCTCGACATAGACGAATTCGATACTATGGACCCGCCTTGCCAACAACTCATCGTATGGAATCCCGATGCCGAAGAAATCATAGGAGGATACCGTTTCATCGTAGGAGAAAATATTCGTAACGACGAAATGGGGCGACCCCGTATCGCAACATCTCATTTGTTTGAATTTTCTCAGAAGTTCTTACAGGATTATCTGCCCCATACAATCGAGTTAGGCCGTTCTTTCGTTACGCTCGAATACCAATCTTCGAGAGCCGGTGCGAAAGGATTATTCGCTCTCGATAACCTTTGGGACGGATTAGGAGCGCTGACCGTAGATTATCCTCAAATAGAATACTTTTTCGGGAAAGTAACCATGTACCCCACTTACTCTCAAGAGGGGCGAAACATGATACTCTATTTTTTGAACAAACATTTTCCCGACCCCGATCGTCTCGTTTGGCCTAAACACCCGTTACAAACCGACACCGACGAAGAAAAAATGAGCAAATTGTTCATTTATGACGACTTTAAAGAAGACTACAAAATTCTAAATCAAGAAGTACGCAAACTCGGGTACAACATTCCGCCGTTAGTCAACGCTTATATGGGATTATCTCCCACGATGAAAATGTTTGGTACAGCCATTAACGACGAATTCGGGAACGTTGAAGAGTCCGGTATCCTCATCGCGATAAAAGATATTATCGCAGAAAAGAGAAGCCGATATATCGAAACCTACGATAAACTTCCGCCGATAAAAATATCATAGATGATATTATACTTAATCGGTGAATAAACATATTCGCCATGAAATATTTCCATTTCATACCTGCTGCATGCATTTTCTTGTTTTGTCAATGCGGAGGACAAGATTCTCATTTCCTGTCCGATACCAAATACATACCTGTGTTTAGCGAAGATTCTTGCCAATACATAGACCACGGAGACAATTTGCATTTTACCGGAACATATTCCGATGCCTCCCTGTTTTACGACAATATGGCTCTAATATGCAATCAATCGGATAAAAAATGGGGATATATCGACGATTCCGGTGAACTTCAATATCCGGCGGTATATACCCGGGCAACTATCTTCAACGAAAACCGGGCTTGGGTAGTACGACCCGACGAAGCCCCTTGCGCCATAGATACGAAAGGGAGACTGCAACTAACTCTCACCCGCGCTTCGAAGGTCATGATTTTTTGTGAAGGAATGGCAGCTTTCGCCCAAAAAGAGAAAAAAGGAGAACGATGGGGATTTATCGACAAATCGGGAACACCCGTTATTAAACCGCTCTATAAAGATGTAAAACCGTTCTCATCGGGTCTTGCCGCAGTTAAAAACGAGAAAAATCTATGGGGGTATATCGATTCCAAAGGGATTGAACAAATACCGGCGCAATTCTCGTCGGCCGAGTCTTTCTCAAAAGAACGGCATGCGGTTGTCCGGTCCGCCAAATCGGGACTGTTTCAAGTCATCGATACCAAAGGCGATACTTTGTGGACGATCGAATGCGATGCACTCATCTCCGACGGGAATACCTTTCGGATAAAGAAAGATAAAAAATGGGGGTGGTGCGACAACAAAGGAAACATATTTATCGAACCACGATTCGAAGACAGTGAATCTTTTGGAAACCCAGACTTGGCCCCTGTCAAAATACGAGGGAAATGGGGTTATATAAACCGTAAAGGCGAATGGAAAATAAAGCGGCAATTTTCCAAAGCATTTCCGTTTTTCGATGGCTTGGCCGTGGTACAAACCGGAACAGTATACGGGTTAATAGACCCGGACGGACATTTCCAAATCAATCCTCAATACGACCGTATTTCCGAAGACTACATTCATCAATCGATCAGGAAAGGCTCGGCATTCACACTGGTAGAAAGCGATCACGCCCGATACAAATAAAACCTTCGCAACTTATTTCCCCTCCAACGAACGGACAGATAACTCTCCCAGAGAGAGTTTCTTGATTTCGGGGGTCCCTCGATAATACACTTCACCGTTTCCGGTAGCCTTTGCCGTCAATTTCTGGGTAGCATGACACCCGATTACTCCTACCCCCCGGATTCGGCAGGTTACATCGCGGGCGGTTAATCTATCGGCTTCTATCTGCCCTGCCCCGGTCACAGAAAGCTCGGCTTCTCGGCATTTACCCGTCAGCGAAATTTTTCCTTTGCCGGTCAATACAGATGCTTTTACAATGCCATAATCGATTTGAGGAGCCGAAATAGAACCGTTTCCCAGTACTTTGGCCTGAAACGCCGCTCCCGATATAGGCGAAACAATCTGTATCGATCCCAATCCATTATTTTCGACATACTCCAAAGCCGTGGAATAAACGATAATAGCACCCTGCATCTGCTCTTTATCCGACGAACCTTTATACTTAATCGTCAACTGACCTTTTTTCGATACACATTCGACATGAGAAATATCCTCGGTCGATGCCATTATCACGATAACACCGGCCGAATCGGCACTCTGACGATAAGACACATCGAAATTATTATATACCTTCATCTTATAAAAATCATCTACCGAAAGCTGTTTCACAGAAGTTTCTACTGCCTGCAATGCGGTAAGAGACATCGATAAAACCGCCAATATACTCCACACCTTTTTCATATCTCTCTTTTTTATATTTGTTCTGGTAAAATATCACATTCTATCTTATCGAGAATAGCAGTCAATTCATCGACCGTATTCGCTTGTAACATGGCTATGCGAGTATCCCTGAAATTAGGAATGCCTTTAAACAAAGGCGTCGCCGCCAAATGTCTGCGAATATGCAATATGCCCCGGCGTTCGTCCAACCGGGCCACACTTTCACGCAACTGCCTCCTCAAAACCGACATCTTCTCGTGGATCGAAAGAGGAGGTAAAAGCTCGCCCGTCTCCAAATAATATTTCATCTCCTTGAAAATCCACGGACAACCGAAACTCGCCCGACCCACCATAACGGCATCGACCCCGTAACGATCGAATCGCTCTTTGGCAATTTGGGGAGTCGTCACATCTCCGTTTCCGATAATGGGGATACGCATGCGAGGATTGTTTTTTACCTCTCCGATCAAAGTCCAGTCGGCTTCGCCCGTATACATTTGGCTGCGCGTACGTCCGTGTATGGTCAAAGCAGCAATGCCGCAATCCTGTAACCGCTCGGCCAAATCGACGATAATCTTCGAATCATGGTCCCAACCCAACCTCGTTTTTACCGTTACCGGTATTTTCACGGCATCGACCACGGCCCGGGTAATTTTCAACATCAACGGGATATCCCTCAACATACCGGCTCCGGCGCCTTTGCCGGCTACCTTTTTTACCGGACAGCCGAAGTTTATATCCAATACGTCGGGATTAGCCTCCTCGCAACGACGAGCCGCATCGACCATAGCATCGACAAAACGTCCGTAAATCTGTATGGCGACAGGCCTCTCCGCATCCTGTATGCTCAATTTCCGCATGGTACTGTTGATATTCCTTACCAAAGCATCGCTCGACACGAACTCCGTGTAGACCATATCGGCTCCGAATTCCTTACACATCAAACGGAAAGACTCGTCCGTGACATCTTCCATCGGAGCCAATAACAAAGGATACTTGCCAAAATCGAGATTACCTATTTTCATTCAAAATATAATATTTGAAAATACGAATATACAAAAACTCCACACTTCATCTGCCCGAAATTGTAAAAATTAACCACGCCTTACTCATAAATTAACATAGACAAACGATCCTCTGACAACAACTCGTTAGCGACTTCCAAAATATCGTCGGCCGTAATCCGCTCCATCAAAGACGCAATCTCCTCCAAAGAATCGAAACGACCGTAACGGAGGAAACTCTTTCCCAAAGCCAACGCCACATTCTCCGAATGATCGGTAGAAACCTCTATCTGCCCCATAAACTGACGTTTGGCCGCCGCCAACTTCGCCGGCGAAAGCCTTTGCTCTCGAACCCTCTTCAACTCCCTCTTCACCAAATCGATACATCGCTGAGCATAACGATGATCCGTCCCGAAATAAACCGTAAAAAGTCCCGTATCGGTATACGATGTCACAGACGATTCCACCGTATAGACATACCCTCTCTTTTCCCGGAGGCTCACATTCAACACGCTATTCATGCCCGGGCCACCCAATAAATTATTCAACAACAGTAACGGACGGCGACGTTTGTCGAACAAATCATACGCCCTCGCCCCTATAATGACGTGCGACTGATGAGTATCGCGGTTCACCGTCCGGGAAAAAGACTCGACAAACGGTTTCAACTCACGAGACAACTCTTTCTTAGGACGGCATAAATGACCGAAATAGCGCTCCGCCAGCCCCCTCACCCGATTGAAAGACGTCGAACCCATAAAAAAGAATACCATATTTTCGGGCGTATAATAATCCGTCAGAAAACGACGGGCGACGTCCGATGTGATTCGAGTCAAAGAATCCACGTCTCCCAAAATATTCCGGCCCAAAGAACACCCCTCGAAAAGAGACGATTCAAACTCGTCGTAAATCAACTCCGAAGGAGTATCCCGATAAGAGTTTATCTCGTCGACGACTACCTCACGCTCCTTGCACAACTCTCTCTCCGGGAACTGAGAATCTGCGACAAGGTCGCCGAGTAACTGCATGGCACGAGCCAGATGAGCGCCGGGGAAAACAGAATACACCACCGTCTCCTCTTTCGACGTATAAGCATTCAACTCACCGCCGACAACCTCCATGCGGTTCAAAATATGCGAAGCACGCCGATGAGTCGTCCCCTTGAAAATCGTATGTTCCACAAAATGAGCCAATCCGCTGTAATCCTCGTCCTCGTCGCGAGTCCCGGCATTGACAGTAAATCCGCAATACGAAACCGCCGATTGCGTCGGTCGGTAAATCAGACGGAGACCGTTCGGTAAAGTATGTGTTTGAAATTCTTCCATAAAATATCCCTGTGTTAAGGAGGTGCAAAGATAGCGCAAGTCAAGAGTAAGAACAAGCCCACTTGGTTATACCGAGACGCAGCCTATTTTCGCAGCATGCAAAAATAGTGCAAGTCGAGAAGAGAAACAAGTTTATTGAGTTATACCGAATTTTCATTACCTTTGAAAGAAAAACAGAAACACATGCAAAACATTACCATTTTCTGTTCTGCATCAGACACGGTCGCTCCGATATATAAAAACGAAGCCGAAACAGTAGGACAATGGATAGGAACACACCACAAGACATTAGTATACGGAGGAGCCAACGGAGGCCTCATGGAAATTGTCGCTAAGGAAGTGCGTGACAATGGAAGCCAAGTACTCGGTATCATCACCCGCCACATCGCCGAAATGGGTCGATCCAGTCAACAACCCACCGACCTCGTCACAACCGACAGCATGGGTGAACGTAAACGGCTGCTCATCGAGCGAGGCGACATACTCGTGGCCCTTCCCGGCGGAATAGGGACTATCGACGAACTTTTCGACGCCCTCACGACAAAAATGCTCGGCACACACGACAAACCCGTTATCATCTGTAATACACAAGGCCTGTTCAACGCATTGATTCAGCAAATAGAACTGCTGCGCAAAGAAAATTTCTTGCGATACGACCGTCCGGATCTTTACCACATCGTACCAGATGCTAAAACCTGTTGCGAACTTCTCGAACGATATAACCGTTAATACCCAAAAACAAAGATATGAAAAAAAGTAACCTATACACAATGACCGGAGATAAAGGCACGACATCGTTAGTAGGAGGACAACGTACCACTAAAAACGATCCGAGGCTCGAAGCCTATGGAACCGTCGATGAACTCAATGCCCACATAGGACTCCTTCGACAAACAGGAAATCGGTCCGAAGACGATGCCCTGCTCCTCTTCATTCAAAATAAACTCTTTGTCATCGGCTCCTACCTCGCCACCGACACGTCCTTCACACAACTCCGAGAAGCCAGCCGCCTTTGTCCCGAAGACATCGCTCGGATAGAAGACCGTATCGATACATTGGATGCGACCGTTCCTCCGCTCCATGCATTCCTCCTACCCGGCGGAACCGCCGCTGCCGCCCAAGCACACATCTGTCGAACCGTTTGCCGTCGAGCCGAACGCCGCATCTGCCAAGTAGCTCAAGAAGTTTTAGTCGATGAAAACATCATGAAATTCATCAATCGTCTGTCAGACTACTTTTTTGTTTTAGCAAGATTTAACAATTACACTGCAAAACAAGACGAAATTTTCTGGGATAAAGATTGTAAATGAAAATAAATAAATTACTTTTGCGAAAATTTTATAGGAGGACTTAACGTTAAATTTTTATCACTATGTACTGGACATTAGAATTAGCATCGAAACTCGAAGACGCACCTTGGCCTGCGACAAAAGAGGAATTGATTGACTACGCTATGCGTTCCGGGGCGCCTCTCGAAGTTATTGAAAACTTGCAAGAGATGGAAGACGAGGGGGAAACCTACGAATGCATCGAAGATATTTGGCCCGATTACCCCAGCAAAGAAGACTTCTTCTTCAACGAGGAGGAATATTAGTGCGGTTTTAAGCACGGAAACGATTATTAAATCCCTGTCAATCAATAAAATTGGCGGGGATTTTATTTGTTTGGACAACATCGTATGACCGCCTCAAATGGCGCGGTTTATTTGGACAAAATACGTTTTTCGGAGGAAAAACCGGGATTTGTTTGGACAAAATTCATTACCTTTACAGAGGTTTGTGAGTATTACCGCAACCTCTGTTTTTTTAATTTCAAACATCTCCAGTATGGGACGACCGAAACGACTATATCCATTGGGACGCTACCGCCTGCATGTCAGGGGTGAGATCGATCCTGCCAAACAGTATCTTGTCCAGCTTGAATACACCTGGAACCGGCAGGTGATACGCAAGGGTATGAATATCTTTGTCCGGTTGGGAGACTGGAACGAGAAAGCCAACAAGGGACGTGGCGGAGTCAGGGCGAGCTATGGCCCGGAAGCCAACCGTATCAACAGTCTGTTGCTTGCCCGAGTAGATAAGATTGACAGCTTTTTGGCCGAGTTTCAGCAGAAACATCCAAACCAGATTACGGAGCAGGTAATATCAGATCTTTTGGCCGACAAACCGCTCACACGGGAGGACAAAGGAAAGGATTTTATTGAGTTTGTTCAGGAAAGGCTTGAATCCGATTATTCGAGAAACCGAATCGGACGCAGCCGCTATGAAAACGGCAAGAGCGGCATGAATATTTTCCGTATCTTTCTCCGAGCAACAAAGAACGGTACCTATAAGCCGGACAGTATCTATTTAGGTGAAATATCGGTTGAACTGATTGACGAATACATCAGGTGGCGTCGTGAGATAAAACAGAACAGCGATGCAACAATCAACCATGCTTTGACTCCGATTCTGAAGGCATGTGCCTATGCTTCCGAAATGAAGATGATAGACCATGCCGTCAATGCGAGGATTCAGGATATGCGTATCACCTCTAAGATATCTCTTTCGGACGAAGACAACGAGTTTGATGGCAAGTACCTTTCAAAGGAACAGATGTCTGCGCTGTTGGAATATTACAATACCTGTACAGAACCGCGCCGTAAGGAATTTTTGGAAATGTTCTTCTTTGCCTTCCATGCCTGTGGACTCCGTGTTGTCGATGTGATGACATTGCAGTGGGGTCATGTCAATTTTGAGAAGAAGGAACTGAGAAAAATCATGATCAAGACGAACAAGCGCCATGTAATTCCTCTTACAGAACCTGCCTTGCATATACTACATCGGTGGCAGGAGAAACGTGCCGGATGCCGGTATGTATTCAACTTAGTAAAGGATGATCTGGATCTTGATGATGCTGAGGCTCTGTACAAGTCCCGTAACAATGCAACGAAATGTATCAATCAGTCGCTGGCGGTTGTCGGAGAACAGATAGGGCTTTCGTTTACCCTCTCAATGCATGTGGCTCGGCATTCGTTTGCGGTCTTTGCACTGAACAAGGGACTTTCCATGTCGGTTGTCAGTCGTTTGCTCGGTCATGGAAGCACGGATGTCACCGAAAAGGTTTATGCCAAATTTCTGCCCGAAACGCTGTCGGCGGAAGTGGCACGTCTGAAAGAGGATTTTGCTTCTCTGGAAATTGTCAGATGAATGTAGATGGCTATTGGAAACATTCATTAATTTTACACCTAAATTGATTTGAGATGACTATTACGCAGATATTCCTATTGCTGGTGTGTGCATTTGTTCTGGCATTGGTGCTTTCTACCCTATTCAAACGGTACCATAGAATAATCATGTGGTCTGCTGCAATAGTCTTTTTTATAGGGACTTTGCTCCTTATAGGTCTTGGGATAATTGATCCGGTAAAGGACAATCGTCCTGATCCTGTAGTAATAACAGGCATCTTCACCGCCCTTGTCTTATCGGGGTTATTTGCATACGGAGCAGAAAAACTGCGTATCAAACTTAGGGAAAAGAACCAGCAAACCGTTCAACCCATAGATAATCATTCTGAATGTCCGGATTCCCCCAAAGGGGTTGTATTGTCGGGAAGGCTTGATACTTCACTTGCCCGTACAATCTTTGCGAAAGCAATAGAAGCCGGATATATTGAAGAGGTCGGGTCCCATTATAGCTGGAAAGGGACAAAGGCTCTTCTTGCCTATATGTGTGGTCGAATATATTGCGGCGATTATCCTGAATATTCCAAATACGAACAGAAGACTTTTTGGGAGTTCGGCAACGGACTCTTCCCCGATGTCGAACTTAACGCACTATTTGAACAAACCGGTATCGGACAGTCCCGGCAGAACAGGAGGGATATGCCCGTCCCTAACAATGCCGGAGAAATTGACAAGTTTTTTCAGAAGTGATAAAAAACGAAGAGTATTATCTTCGTTCTTGGCAAGTCTTAGCTTCTGGCTTGTTATGCATTTTGTTTTGCTTCATCTGGCAATCTTCGATTTTTCCAATTTTATTTTTCTCTTTTTTATTGTTGGTAATCAACTGGTTACACACAAAGTTGTGACAGAATCATAACTTTCCATAACACCTGTCATAACATTGGATAATTTATTGTAACTTATTAGTAATCAGCTATTTCATACATTCGTGCCGTGATTCTGGTGCGATGTGCACAATCGTACCATATCGTATAACCAGGCTGAAGGTCTGAGTGTGCATCAGGGCAATCGGCCATAATTGTTTTAAGTATGGCTAAAGAAACGAATGTAGAGAAGCTATGCGACCGGGAATTGCTTGAAAAGATTCTCAGCATAGTGGAGAGACAAGAGAAACTGCCGCCTCCGACTCATGAAGGCGGACACCGTCTATATGACAACAAGTCTTTGATGGAGAAATTGAACATCAAAGAAAAGTATCTGAAAAAGTTGCGAGACAACGGCTATCTCGGCTACTCGCGTGAAGGTGATAAATACTGGTACACGCAGGAAGACGTAGACCGCTTTCTGCGTCGTTTCCATTATGAAGCTTTCGCTATTGGTGATGAACTTCCCAAACAGGAAGGAGGTGGCTATGTTTGACACCGTTCATTTGACCAACATGCTTCGTTCGGAAGTGGAAGGCATTCCGGAAACAGGTCTTCCGTTGGATGACTTCCCGGATAAGATACAGGAGATTATCCTCAATCTTGCCAGATACGAAAATTTCAATGTGGAATATACTGCGTCTATTGTTCTTTCTGCTGTCGCTACTGCAATAGGCAACTCTTGTCATATCCGTATAAAGGGCGAGTGGAAAACTTGTCCATCCATTTATATGATGTTGGTCGGTCGTCCAGGGCTTGGGAAAACACCTCCTCTCGGTTTTATTTATAAGCCGATTAATGAGTATGATGACCGGCTGCATGAGAAATATAATGAGGAATATGACGAATATGAAAGATCCATGTCAGCAGGCAAGCACGGAAGTGACGGGGAAGAACAGTTGCTTAAGAAACCGAATTTTGTAACGACTGTCATTTATGATTCTACCCCGGAGGCTATGATGAATATTCATCAGCATAATCAGCGTGGGATAACATTGGTCGTCGATGAAATCCTGGCTTTGTTCAATTCCGTCAAAAGGTACAACAGCAAGAACAACCTCATTGAAGATCTGTTGACAGCTTATAGCGGACAGCCGTTAAAGATTATCCGCAAATCAGAATCACGTCCTGTTCTAATCAAGAATCCATGTATAAATGTCATCGGTTCAGTACAGACGAATATGCTGCAGGAAGTCTTCCGTGCAGAGTTCCTTGCCAACGGATTGCTTGACCGTTTTCTGTTTGTCTATCCTAAAAACAGGAAGATATCCGGATGGAGACGGGAAGAACGGAATACAGCCCGTCCTGATATCATGAATCAATGGAGGACAATAATTAACAGAATCCTAAGTATCCCCTGTATCCTTGATGACAAGGGTACAACGGTCAATCCCCGTATCCTTACAATGTCTGACGATGCGGAAGAATACTTTTATGAATGGTACAATGGAATTATCGATGCTGTAAATGCCATTGAGGATGATGCAGATGTTGAAAGCCGCAAGATGAAACTCAACGGCCATGTAGCACGTCTTGCCCTGTTGTTTCAGGTAATGAAATGGGCTACTGATAGTGGAGATATGCAATATATTGAGCGGGACTCTGTAGAATCGGCAATCCGTATGATTGATTATTATGAGGAAACATACAGGAGGATTCAGGAAGCCATTGTCATAAACAGTATCGGCGAAACTAAGGAAGCGTGGCTTTCTCTGTTGGAAGATCGGTTCACTTCCGGTGATGCTGTTATTGCCGGTAGAAAAGTTGATATGTCCCGACGTACCGTCTATTATGCGCTTGACCAATTATGCCGGCTTAAGCACCCTCTTATAGAAAAGCTTCAGCATGGAGTCTATCGCAAACTTATGACAGAAAATACTGATGCACCTTGCACTATTGCACTTTCATCTTGCCAGGATACCGTGCAATCTTCTCAAAGTGCAAAAGTGCAGAGTGCAACCACACTAAAATCAGAAGACCATGAGTGAATACAGATTCCATTTGCAGAAATACCGCCCTGGAAGCAAGACTACTTGTCCGAACTGTGGTAAAAGCCGGTGTTTTGTCAGGTATATTGATGAACAAGGCAGCATTAGCTTTCCCGGTAATGTCGGCAAGTGTGATCATGAAAACAGTTGTGGCTACCACTATACACCTAAGGAATACTTCAAGGATAATCCTGATGTGTTGGAAATGGATGAGGGAAGCGGCAAGTCACTTCTTTCTGCCCCTTATAAGACGGCAGATAAAACTCCGTCTTGTATCGCCCCTTCGTATATTCCTTCATCTTATGTGTTAAGGAGTCTGTCACATTATTCAATTAACCCCTTATATCAGTATTTCTGTCATGTATTTGGCGAAAATGAGGCAAGCAGATTGTTTGAAATGTATCGCATAGGGACATCTTCAAAATGGGGAGGCGCAACGGTTTTCTGGCAGACAGATATAAATGGACAGGTAAGAACCGGCAAGGTAATGTGCTATAATGCCGAGACAGGCCATCGGGTTAAAGAGCCTCAGGCTTTTGTCAGCTGGGCACATTCCGAGTTGAAGTTGCAGGATTTCCATTTGAAGCAATGCCTGTATGGGGAACATCTTCTGAAAAATTCATCGTCTCCGGTAATGCTGGTGGAAAGTGAAAAGACCGCTGTTGTAATGAGCCATTTTTCCCCGATTATATATGGCTGGCAACAGGTGGAAAGAACGGTTGTTTCAACAGTGAAGCTATGCAGGTTCTCAAAGGCAGGGAGGTTACTCTCATCCCTGATTTAGGAGCAACCGAACAATGGAAAGAAAAGTCTGCTTTATTGTCTGGAATATGCAAACGCGTTGTTGTGTCCAATGTTTTGGAATGTACATCCGATGAAGAGCAACGCAGTCAAGGATTGGACATTGCAGACTTCTTTCTGTATTCACCATCAAAGAGACAGATACTCCATCAGATGATACAACGTAATCCAGCATTGCAGCTGCTCATTGATGAGCTGGATCTGGAACTTATTGAATAGTAAAGGAACTTGTTCCGTGGATTTATAGAAAGTCCATAACACGATGAGGACTTTTTGCCTGACGGCAATAAAATCCGGTCATTGTCCCGCAGAGCGGACTGGCACAAGAGCAAGCTCAAATATTAATCATTTATCAAAAGAATACCCTATATGAACACAGATATTAAACAGGCCATGCATGTTGAAGCAGGGAAGTCATTCGGCACAGCAGAGGCGAATGAAAATGAAAGGCGTTGGAATGACGACAAGATTGACAGAAAGAATCAGGAGCCGACCAATCACTATGACAAGACCCGAATGAAACTGAATTTCGAGATTGGGTCCGATAGGAAAGTTCATCCGTTGGGCTATCAAGAGAAATCGCTTGAAGTACGTTTACAGGAACGGTTGACTGAATTGGGCTGGAAGCCTTTCAAGCCGGACAGCAAAATTCAACCAAACTGTTGTGCGAAATTTATCTTCGGAGGCAATCATGACCGTACACTTGAGATGGCATTTGGAACTCAAGCCGTAAATCTGGACAAGGGTGCAGATAACAGCCATCTCCAGCGATGTCCGGAAATCGAACAATGGGCAAAAGATGTCTATGACTGGTGCGCCAAACGATACGGACAGGAAAACATCATCGGTTTTCAGGTTCACCTCGATGAGAGCAGCCCGCATATCCATGCCTTGATCGTTCCTGTCGGACAACGTTCCAAAAGTGGACGTGAATGTGTCATGTGGTCGGCGAAGTTCGGGAAGAACCGCTACGAGTACGGACGGATTCTTCGGGAAATGCACACCTCACTATATGAAGAGGTAGGAAGCAAGTACGGGTTGGAACGTGGTGATAGTATTGTTGGGCGCAATGTTCAGCATTTGCACAAGCGAGACTATATCCGCAAATTGGCTAAAGAGGCAAAACAGGCGGAAAAAGCACTCAAGGGACTTCAGGCAATGATACGGAAACTTGAACGGGAAATGCTTGCCGGAAGGAACCGGCTTAAAGAAATCGATGAAGCTCTCGCGTCCGGCAAGATAACTCTTGACAGGTATGAAGCGCAGAAGGCGGACATACAGAAACTCATTACCGAGTATCAGGAAAAGCTCGAAGACAAATCCAATAAACTTCATGCAAAGGAGCATGAATTGGAGCAATTAACAAAGGATGCGGCGAAAGCCCGTTCTGTTATACAGCCATTTCGCAACCACAAGGTTGATTTCACACCACCGCAAATAACAGAGAAAGTTCCGCTATTTGGTACAGACAAATGGATTGAACGACAGAATAGACTTATCGCCAAGCAGTTCACCGAGATTGTCCGTAAGATAGAATCTCTATACAGAAATGATGCAGCCCGACAGGTCGAAGCCGCCCAACGCAATGTCCTAGCGGATTACGGAGAATTGTATCAGTTGAGACAGGAGAATAAAATTCTTTCAGACACAAACGAAAATTTGGAGTCAGAGCTGAATACATTGCTCTGTCAGTTGGCTATACCTTCAGTTCGCAATATGATTTTTGCAGTAGCTGATGCGCTCATTAGTGGGCAACCGATACCAGTTTCTTCCGAAGGCGGTGGTGGTAATTCCGACTCAGACCTTCGTTGGGATGGACGCAGACAGGATGAGGAGGAAGATGAGTATAAACGGAGATGCCTGATGCACACAGTGCAAGTTGTCCGTAATTCTCAAAGAAAAACTATACGCAGGTAACTCCAAAATAAATCATTAGGATAGCTGCAAATTCTTGTGGTTGTCCTAATGATTAAGTTAATACAAGCCGATAAATCAGAATTTAGAAGCGATGGCAAAACAGCTTTATGATTACTGGTTTGTGCAGTTTGACTTTCCTAATGAGGATGGTAAACCGTATAAATCCAGTGGTGGAGCAATGGTTTGGAACGAAAAATTGAAAAGGAGAATTCCGGAAGGATGGAATGTTATGTCGATAAATGAAATATGCACAAGTTGTAGAGGAGTATCCTATGGAAAAGATGATTTATTGTCTGATAGTAATGGTGTACTTGTTCTTCGAGGTAACAATATAGAAAACAATCGTATAGTTTATGATTCAAATGTAGCATTTGTTCCTAATGATTTTGTTAGTGAAGAGCAACATATTAAAGAGGGCGATATTATAATGACTATGTCAAGTGGAAGTAAAGCTCATGTAGGCAAGTGTGCAATGTTTCATAAGGACTCAGAACACACTTTTGGGGCTTTTCTATCAAAATTTACTCCTAAGAAAGAATTGCGTTATATGACATTCTTATTTCTAACATCAGAATATTTCAAATCTCTTATTACAGCATTTTGTAATGGTACAGGCATTAACAATTTGACAAATCAAACTTTCGATGATGTCCTTTTGGTGCTACCAGACAAAAATAAAACTCGTATGTTTGAAAGTAAGGTGAATAACTTATTTACCATGATTGGTAATAATGAGGAAAATATGAGAAAACTTACTAAGCAGCGAGACGAACTTCTACCGCTCTTAATGAATGGTCAAGTATCGGTAAATTCTGATTTATCGCACGATTAAGTTCTATTTTTCGGTCGTAATTGTTCCATATATCAGCTATTGTCTTTTGAATATCATAGTCAGGAAACATAAAACATAACGACGAAAGATCGGAAGGGTTTATAGAAGGATATGCAGACACAGCAGTATCTGCTATGTTCCCTATATAATCAGTTATAGTTGGTTGGGTAAGTAATAAATATAAATATCGCGGGTCAATTTTGTCTTTGTACAAGTCCTTTATATCTATAGTTGTAAAGCCTGTTGATATGATAAAATTATTTTGTGGACGACTCAATATCCCGTAATGTTTTAGGCGAGGACGAACGGTTGAATAAATAATAGTATTATTAGTTACCTTACGTTGTGCTCGGCTAGGAGCTTCTTTTGTATTCATAACAACAGTGCCAGAAACAACATTTTCCGTAATGCTGCTTGTATCAAGATAGATAATCTCCTTAAATGTTTCGGATTTGCTAATAGAGCTTTTATTAAAATCGGCAATGTCTGCCAGCTTATATTTTTTCAATTCCATTTACCGTGTTGCTTTTTTAACATAATCTTGAATTAAAGATAGATTTACCTCAATCTCCCTGCGCTTGGCCAATAACTGATCGAGATGCGCTTTCTGTTCTGCTTTTTCTTGTGCTGCTATGATATGGTCAATTCTTGCTCCTCCTATAAAAGGGGATACCATATCAACCTCCATTTGAGCATCTTCAATCTCTTTATCCAATTCTACAAGTTGCTGTTGATATTTTCGTTGTGCTTCTACTATATCCAGATTATTAGCAGCTACGAATACATCAAGCAAGTGACGAATTGCAGCAATCTGCTTTTGTGCATCCTTCGATGAACTGCGAGCTACATGTAGTGCGACAATTATAGCAATTACACTAATTATTGGGCTTAATAAGGTAGCCCATTGAACTAGGTTGTTAATCATAATTCAGTTTGTTTCCCATCTAGATTTTCACCTAATCTTGCCTCAATCTCTTCGATAGTAGGCATAGTACCTTCCACCTTTTCAGGGTATAGTTTTGACAGCTCATATTCAGATATTCCCAATGGGAGATTGCTGCCTTCCAATGCGTATTGGGCAAGCATTGAATCCTTTTGGCGGCAAATAAGCAGACCGATTGTAGGATTGTCTCTTCCCTCTTTTCTAAGAATATGATTACAAGCGACCACG
The DNA here is from genome assembly GCF_000296465.1 of Barnesiella intestinihominis YIT 11860. Lineage (NCBI taxonomy): Bacteria > Pseudomonadati > Bacteroidota > Bacteroidia > Bacteroidales > Barnesiellaceae > Barnesiella > Barnesiella intestinihominis. The sequence goes on along the minus strand of NZ_JH815206.1, from coordinate 428,720 downwards.
TAGCCGCTTAACTGTCCGAGGTCTTGAAAATCAAATTCGCCGATTTTCACTTCAATCACTACATAGCATGATAGATTCAAGTTGTAGAAAAGCAAATCGATAAATTTCTCCTTTTGTCCGATCTGAAGTCTATACTCTTTGCCTATGTATGCGAATCCGGTACCGAGTTCCAGCAGGAATTGCGAGATATTGGCAAGCAGCGCATCTTTGAGAATATGCTCATTATAAGGTTGAGTTATTCCTGTAAAGGCAAAGTTATAAGGGTCTTTTGTCAGTTCCTGTGCAAGATCGCTTGTCGTTTCCGGCAATGTGCGGGTGAAGTTTGTCAAGGCCTTTCCTTCCCGTTCATACAGGCCGTTGTCCATAAAGTTGAGCAATGTGTCGCGACTCCAACCCTCTTCCATCGTCTTTCTTACATAGAAGAGAGCCTTTGCCGGTTCTTTGCTGTATCTGTCCATCAAATAACGGTGATGTCCCCAAGGTATGGAAAAAAGCATTTCTTCCAATTGTCCCACAGGTTGTGGAACAACTTTTAGATACTGAGAATAAAGCAGATAGAATTTCTTTGCGTAATATATATTGGTTCGAGAAAGGCCTGTGGCGTTGAGATTTTTGCGCTGTAAATCCACAGAAAGATTTTTGATGACTTTCTCACCCCACCGTTCTTCCACACGCATCTCTTCTATGTCACGACCAAGTTCCCAGTAATATTTAAGCAACTCACGGTTAACCCTGACCGCGGCTTTAATTTGACTTTGACGATAGCGTACACTAAGGTCTTCCACCCATCGGATGTAGTCTTTATCTATGATGGTCAATTCTTTACTCATTATTTCCAACATTTACGTTAAAGTGCAAAGCGTCCAACTGCTTCATTATCTCTTCCTCCAAACGATGGCTTTCAGCGAACTGTTCGCTCAATGTCTTTCTATATTCTGCCATACGGGAGTTAAACTCCTCTTCCGTAATATCAACATAATTAATTTTGATGTCGAAGTACTGCCCGGCAGACAACGAATAACCTTTATCTTTAATCTCATCGTAGCTTACAGCAACTGAAAAATCCTCTACGGCTTCTTTATTTTTGAATGTATTGACAATTAAGTCAATATCATCCTTCAGCAATCTACGTTTTTTATTTTTCCCCTCCTTATATTCCTCGCCTAACTTGCTCGCATCAATCAATATGACTTTATCGGCAGAGGCCGATTTATCAAAGAACAGGACGGAAACATTCGTACCTGTATTTGCAAACACATTGCTTGGCATGGAGATACACCCATATACCCAATGGTTATCTATAATTTTTGTCAAAACCTTTCTTTCAACACCACTTTTCGCCGTAATGAATCCTGTAGGAATGACAATTGCCCCTTTCCCGGTCGTTTTCAGTGAATTGATAAGATGCTGTATAAAGCACAGATAGATCGACATTGACTCTTTCTTCTTTGCCGGAACAGATGGCACACCAGCCCAAAAACGTACTGTATCAGAAGCCAATGTGTCTCTAAAATCCGAGAAATCCAGATTGAATGGCGGATTGGACACGACGAAATCGAATTTTCGGAGCGCTCCGTTTTCTTCCTTATGGTATGGTTCTGTAAGCGTATTACCTTGCACAACATTCGGAAGACTTCCCGAGAGATTATTCAGGATGAGATTCAGTCGAAGCATTTCACTGGATTTTTCAGATATGTCCTGACTGAAGATCGTGCAACGGTCTTCCCCTATCTGATGAGCCAGGGCCATAAGCAAAGTACCTGTTCCTGCTGACGGATCATAACAGGTCATACCACGCAAGTCTGCATTATCACCAACCAGCAAACGAGCCATTACCTGTGCGATTGCTCTTGGAGTATAATATTCCGCATATTTTCCGCCTCCTGCGTTATTGTAATCTTTTATAAGATACTCAAATATCCGTGAGAAAAAGTCATATTTTTCTGCAAAAACACTTTCAAAATTGAATGACGCAACGGAACTCATCAATGAGCGTGCAAAATCATCCCTTTTTTGCGGATCAGTTACAAACTGTGTAAGCGCACTGAATATATTGACCCTGCTTTTTCCGGAAGTTACGACAGAAAAAGTATCTGCATTCAGATTGGCAATATCAATCAGCGTAGCATCTAACCGTGTAGAAAAATCTCCTGCTCCGGAGGTATTATACAAATGCGCCAGTGTATGCTCAGGCTTAAGCAAAGGGACGGATGCCGGAAGATAGCTGAACAAATCTTCGACCTCCTCTTCAGTAAATTTATCATATTCCGCATCCCACTTGTCGGCCTTACTCAATCTTTCTCCATAGATTTTATCACGTTTTGCCTCATATCCGAACTTGTCATTGAAATACTTATACAGGAACATTTCCGTAATAATTTTATACTCACTCCCACTGTTGGCTAGACCATAATGGGAAGTGGTCGATTTCAATGAGTCGATAAGGGCTATCGTAGCTTCTGATATATTCTGGGTATTTGCATCCATATTATCTTGAGTGAACTTGATTGTATTGGTTTATATATTCATTTGCAATGAGATTGTTGATAAATTTCCGGTCGGAAATACTTGCATTTATCCCCAAATCTATGAGTTGATGACCTATCATAGCCAATGTGTCCCTCTTGAAACTGTTTTCATTCGCAATGATGTTAATATCAAGGTAAATCCGATTGTCAATCTCACGTTTCATTTTTGACAGACTTTCTGCTATTTCGTATTCTGCTTTAGAAATAATAGGTTTTTCGCGCTTTTCATTTTCTTCCTCAATGCGCTTGTGAATACGGACAAATCGCTCGTCTCCCTGATATTTCTTTTTGAGTATATTGTTGCGACGGTTGATTTCACGAATCTTCTTCATCACTGAATCCATATAATCAATGCTTTCTTTGGCATCTTGCGTACTTTGAGGAACAAAGCCTTTCTTCCTGAAGTATTCCCGGAACTCGTCAGCCAAAATCACATATTTGTCTTCTGTTCTATCAAAATTGGCTTCAAATTCTGCCTGAACTCTTTCACAACGTTCCCGAATGTCATTGACAATGATACGCAATTCCTCTGAAATTCCTTTCTTAAACTCAAATTCCAACTCGGAAAGAGCGACATTGATAATTCCGGACACATCTGCCTTATGTTCGGTACTTTCCAGCAGATTAACTCGTTCTATACGGTGCGAAACCTCTGTTATGAGTGTAGGAATAGTACCTTTGGGCAGACTGTTGATTTTCGCTTTAAGTTCTTCATCTCCAAATGCTCTTATTTGGTTTATGATTGCCTTGGCATTTTCAAGAGTAGAACGGAGAGTATATAGATTTTCTTTATTCTCAATCTCATCTATTTCCTTTCTGAACTCTTCAGGATTATCGCATGTGTAATTGAACAAAATATTGCGGATTTCCTTTATCTGCTCTATGATCTGCTCCTTATCAACAATGAGAGCTTCTCCAACTGTTTTCTTTTCACCTGTTTCCTCAATATCGGCAGTACGGTTCAGTTCACGCAGATAGCGGTCATTCGTAGCATCGAAATTTTCCTTGATATTCACAAAATCCACGACATAACCATACTTGAATTTATGGTATGGCCTGTTTACCCTTGTCAATGCCTGCAACAAATCGTGCCCGTCAAGGCTACGCCCCAAATAGAGTTTCTTCAATCGGGGAGCATCAAATCCAGTCAGAAGCATCTGGTTGACAATCAAGATATCAACCGATAGCTTCTTCTTGTATTCATCAATGTATGCCTTACGTTCTTCTTTGTCCCCTTCATCATGCAAGATTAAAGAAGCCTTCAGCGGTTTTGTATGGTGTCCGTAAGCAACCATCGGTTCAGCAGCCATCATCAGATTTTCATCATATTTCTCATCTATTTTCTCATCTATATACAATGACTTGTTGAAACGTTCCTGCCACAAACGATACATTTCACGGGCTTGAGGATTTGTCTTGCACACAATCATCGCCCCCACCGTATCATCATTCTGTTCTATGCGGAACCGTCGGAAATCGGAAATAATATAGTCTATCAATGCATTGAGGTAAGATTCATGCTCAATGATCTTGTTTCGGTCAATATCACTTTTTCTGACTTCAATACCACCTGCCAGTTTGTCAAGAATACTCTCTATTTTTTCTTTATAGATTGTTTCTACTGGTTCTCGCATGAGTTTCAGAGTATAGCCGTCTGCTATTGACTTGTCATAATAATAGGTATCAATGTAATCACCGAATACACGCCAGGACTCCCTCTCCTCTTTTAACAAAGGCGTGCCTGTCAAAGCAATTTTTATAGCATCCTTATCGGCTGCTAATAGGTTTGCCAAGAAACTTCCCTGTGGATTGTAACCTCTATGGGCTTCGTCAATAAAGAATATACGCTGTAAACGGATGCTGTAATTGGAATCAATCTGTATTTTGGCAGAATCCTGTTTGAATTTCTGTATATTGACCACCATTATTTCCGCTTTTCCTTCTGCATTTTCAGTCAAATTCGTGCTGCGTATATCTGACATCAATTCATCCCTGCTGTTAGCAGTTCTGACAGACAGCCCTCTTGCCACAAATTCATCCTTTGCCTGTTCCATCAAGTCAAGACGGTCAACAATGAAATAAAATTTCACAGCCGTTTTCTTTGCCGCATAAAAATCTGTCAGACTACGTACGGAATAATATGCCAAGGCTGTTTTTCCACTGCCTTGTGTATGCCAGATAATACCGCTCTTGATACCATTATCCAATTTCTTTCGAATGGCAAAAGAGGCAAAAAGCTGCTGATAACGCATTACATGTTTTTCCAACTGGGTGGTCTTACTGCCGTCTTCCAATTCGATCTTTCTGTCCACATAGGCAAAACCATATCTTAGTAAAAACAGAAATCTCTCTTTACTAAGCATCGATGTTAGAATCCTGTTGGTCGGAGTATTTATATCTTTGTTTGTATTATATTCAGGCAGGTTCTTGATAACCACACAATTCCTGTGCTGCAATATCTGTTTTTCCGTACTGTCAGATATAGCCTTATAAGGATACCCTGCTACAAAACCTTTATCAGCCTCACGGAAGACGTTGAAGAATGCTTTGTTCTTGGACGTACAGCAATAGAATGCTCCTTGAATCGGAACTCTACTTTCATTGTCATACTCCTGATTGTTGGAAAATATCATCAACTGAGTAACATTCAGGAATCTCCGGAATTTTTCGTTACTCATTCGCATGTTAATACGCTCCCTTTCTGCCAGAATGCCGTCATGGTTATTCGGCTTCTTGACCTCAATAAAGGCTAATGGAAGCCCGTTTACAAAACATGTTATGTCCGGTCTAAAACTGTCTCCGCTATCCTGATCCTCACACTCAAATTCAGTGGTTACATGCCATTCGTTACGATCGGCATTTTGGAAGTCTATCAGTTTTATATTACTGTTGGAAGATAGTTTATTATAAAACTCCCTTCCAAGGTCATTATTGTTAAGTACCAATATGATTTCACTCAACAATTGCCTTGCCTGTAAATCGGACAGTTCCGGATTGAGACGTTGAACGCTGCTCAAAAACACATCCGTCAGAATATTAGTCTTGCTGTCATATTCTGTTATATTGTCCAAATATGTATATCCAAGCCTACACAAATGCAAGGCCGCCGGGACCTGTACTCGGGTATTTTCATTGAATTTATATTCCATGGCCTTACCTTTCTTCTTTATCGGTTATCAGGTCTTTTAAATCCACCTGTAGGATAACAGCTATTTGCTGAAGGGTCTCCAGGTTTGGTTGAATCCTATTGCATGCATAAGCATTCACCATGCTGAAACTCTTGCCAAGTTGTTTTGCCAACCATGTCTGGGAAATCCCTTTCTCTGCCAATACTGCTTTTATCCTATTTAGTTTCATATTATACCTCGATTGAATAGTACAAATATAGGGAATTATATTCGATAAATCGATTAGTTTTCATATATTTGCCATATGTATAGTAAATAAGTGTCTATGGAAAATAATCGTATTTTACAGAACAATAAAATTTCTCATTTTATTCTTCGAATTGATTTTACGAAAGACATTCAGATTGACTATAAAATGTTGTCTGAATCCTTGAAGGATGAGTTTGCAACCTTTAAGACTGAACTGCATTCAAATTACAATGTTAATATAGACAACTTTGAAGTGAAAAAAGAAGACTTTATTAGGTATCTTTTAAGCACTTCTACCATCAGTCTTAAAATTGATTCTTTTGAAAAATCTATTATAGTAGAACTGCAGCAGTATAAAGATAAATCGTCTTATATTCAATGCCTTACAAAGGTTATAGAAAAATTAAAAGCATTAGATATAGAGATTAATTCTCAACGCATTGGAATGAGGTATATTAATATCTTCTCATGCTCAAAGGTTTCAGATATTTCTAAGATATTGAATCCAACTGATGCAAAGTTTATTAAGGAAACTGTTGTCAGGGAAGGCATTGCTAGATCAATGATTGTTCACGAATATCAACAAGGAGATCATCTCGTACGTGTTCAATATGGTATCCCTAATAGATTTTATCCGTCTGTGATAAAAAATTATGATATTGTATTGGATATAGATGTGTATAGTGGTGGACAACAATCAATTGACACATGGGAAGAGTCAATCACACAATTTAATCATCAAGCATACAACATGTTTATCAGTTATATTAAAGAATCTTTCCTTAATACGCTAAAATAATGGATGAAAAGAACTATATTGATTTGCCTGAATCTATTGATCAAAATATTCCGCAAACATATAAATTTGATAGTGCATTAAAGCCACAACGTATTATAAGATTATATCAAACTAGTAATGACCCAAATATCAGCAAAAATAAAGAAGACGGAAGGCAACAGGATAAACCAATGTGATATTTTTCATGATATAGATATCGTGGAATGTATTACAGAGGGAGCTGATGGCGTTTCGGTCTCGTATATTCGTTTCCCGCTTATGATATGTTTGAACCAAGATTGTGATTTAAATAGTGATGAACGAGACAAATTAAAGGAAAATTCAAATAAAGATTGTAGGTTGCTTCATTTGATTGTCGCACCTCTGTTTAATTTTGATGTGTTCAAAGACGGACAACACTGGGGCGATATTTTCCAAACCGGACAAAAATACAATCCGAACAGAACAGATGGAAAGAAAATTATGAATAATGAAGATCCCCGTTTTCATTTTCTTCATTTTGAGGATGGATTTGAGTTGCCAGATATGGTTATCGATTTTAAACATTTTTATACTGTTAGTACGGAGTATCTATATCGAAACATAAACAATCGAGTTTGTTCGTTGAGCGAATTATACCGAGAAAAAATCAGTCAAAGATTTGCTTATTTTATATCACGTATAGGGCTGCCAGAATAATATTTACAATCTCAGATTTGTTTGTCTACCCATTCCTCCCATCGCCTCAGCCCGTCTCAGACGGTGTGGTTTGTTTGCGTAAATTTTATTGATTACCACATAATATATTGATAATCAATATAGTTGAATTTCTTCAACGAGGAGGAGTACTAACCTTTTTTAGAACAAATAGTAATAGTGTTGTAAATCAAATTTTATAGAAAAGCCACCTGATTTCTCAGATGGCTTTTCTTGCTTTCACGACCTAAAAAATATAATACAATTCACGTAATATTTTCAATCCAAACTATTCCAATCTTGTAAATAAAATAGTTTATCATTTGTATGGAAGAGCAAGCCATCTATTCAAACAAAAACTCAAACCAATAATCACATCGCTCGAAGATTTTGCTGCCCCGTTAATGCAGACTTTTAAATAAGGTATTTTTAAACCCTCCCTGCTATCCTCTTTGCCATCTAAAAACACGACTGTAATAATTTGACAATTACTGTCTTGAATAACTATCGTGGAAATTCAACAAAAAATACCAGCAAAATCATTTCTCTTTTTCAAAGAACCCACACATTAAATAAGCACATATTAAGTTAAAATCTTAATCCGTTTTACCCATTTATTCCACAAATTTTCCTAACTTTGCTTTATTGAATAGTATCTGCATTTATAGAGATTTATGCACACCGCTATAAAGTATCTGTTTTTATAATCACATGAACATTATCATCACCCCTCGACAAGAGGCAAAACCATGAAAAAAATAAAGTGCTTATGAAATCCTACCGTACAATGTGTAAGAAAACTTGGGCTGTTATACTTGCGATAGCCTGCCATCTACCCGCTACATGGGCAACAAACGCTAACGAAATCGAAATCATTCCGAAACCCGTTCACGTAGAACAGACATCGGGCAATTTCCGGCTTTCCCCCAAATCCACGATCGGTTACGATGCCGCTCTTCAAGGACAAGCCGAATACTTACAGCAAGTGCTCGGTCAATCCACCGGCTGGGATTTGAAACTGAAAAAAGATGCCCGCAAAGCCACTATCCTCTTGACATTAAACCCCGAAAAAGTAGATAAACCGGAAGGCTACCGACTGGACGTAACGCCCAAAGGAATCTCACTGACCGGCCGGGACGCAGGCGGCATATTCTACGGCATACAAACGCTGCTGCAACTCTTTCCGCCCCAAGTGTACAGCGACAAACGGCAGCATGGAGTGGAATGGATCGCCCCCGCCGTAACGATATACGATGCTCCCAATCGCCCGTGGCGAGGCATGATGCTGGACGTGGCTCGTTATTTCTACGACAAAGAGTTCGTGAAAAAATACATCGACATGATGGCCATGTACAAGTTAAACAAACTGCAATTCCACTTGATTGATGACTCCGGCTGGCGATTGGAAATCAAAAAATATCCCCGTCTGACCGAGGTGGGTGCATGGGCAGGTCCCGATCACAACCGTTTGGGAGGATTCTACACCCAAGAAGACATAAAAGAACTGATCGCTTACGGACAAGTCCGTAACGTGGAAATCATTCCCGAAATCGAATTTCCGGCTCACATTCTGTCTGCCGTCGTTGCCTATCCGTGGCTCAGTTGCACGGGCCTGCAACACGAAGTCCCCACACAACATTTCATCAGCCGCGATCTGCTTTGTGTCGGCAAAGAATCTTCCCTGCAATTTTTACGAGATGTATTAGACGAAACCGTTCGATTATTCCCTTCCTCGTACATCAATATAGGGGGTGATGAAGCCGTTTACACTCGTTGGGAAGAATGTCCCGACTGCCAAAAAGTGATGAAGCGGGAAGGATTGAAAAAGGCTTCCGAACTGCAAGGTTACCTTACCAACGTCGTAGCCGAAATGATGAAAGAAAAAAATCGTACCGTTGTAGGGTGGGAAGAAATCTTTTTGCGAGGTGATGTCAAAACCCCTGTTGTCGGGCTTATTTGGCACAATGTCAGGGACACCCTTCTTGCTACGCAGCGCGGACATAAAGCTATTCTGACACCCGCCACGCACATGTATTTCGACTTCCCCGAAAGCCGTACCCCGGGAGAAGTGAAAGCCGCCACTTGGATGCCGCCTATCTCTCTCGAAAAATGTTACAGCATGGAAATCAACGACTACTCTCCCGAATCGACCGTATTAGGAGTACAAGGCTGCTTTTGGAGCGACCAATTTATTCACGGCACTGTATTGCAAGAGATAGATTATCTGAATGAAAATCGCTCCGAAAACTATGCCGAATACTTCACTTTCCCCCGTCTGTTAGCTCTTTCAGAAGTGGCATGGTGTCGACAATCCGACCGCAATTATTCCGACTTCCGTTGCCGGTTGAGTCACCATTTCAATCGACTCGACTTCAAAAATTGCCATTACCGTGTACCGGAACCCATCATAGAACAGATGAATCCGACTGCTACCGGTGCAATAGAATTTACATTATCTCCGGCCGTCGCCGATGCCGACATTCGCTATACCACCGACGGCTCCTATCCTACGGTTCATTCCCCCCTTTACACCACTCCGGTAACCGTCAATGACAAAAGCGACTTCCGGGCTATCACCGTAGTAAATCCCCGTCACTATTCGCTGCCCATTTATTTCGCCCCCGACTATTCGGGCTATAAACAGTACGGTGAATATACAGCCGAATGGAAACCCTTGAACGTACAGCCCTATCTAACTCCTTGGCGATTCGAATGTACAGGCAAAATATCAGGCAATGGCACATATACGGTATCGTTCATCTACACAAAAGGTGAAACCCCGTTCCGGTTAGGCACATTGAAACTTTACAAGCGAGACGAACTCCTCGCCGAAGTTCCGCAATCGGTTCTGATAAATGCCAATTCCCCCATAGCGACCTACCGCTTTACCGTCGATTCCTTCGAAGCCGGCACTCCCTTTTTCATAGAAGTAGAAGCCTGCGGAGAGAAAGGAAACGATACCTCGGGATTAGTATTCATAAACAAAGTCACTCAATAACCCATAAAAAAATAAGATACACAAAAGGCAGCTAAGCTGCCTTTTGTGTTATATAACATTCGATCGAAATACAGACCGATTCTCCGAAAAGACTATCTTTGTAAAAGAAGATATCATAAAATAATTTTATACCACGTAACACAGAAATTTTATCATCATGGCAAAAGCGCATATTTTTATCAGTTATGCCCACGAAGACAAAGAGTGGGTACTGGAAGGTCCGGGAAACATTCATCTGATACCTCGAATTAGACGACACACGAGTCCGGATGCAGAAATATGGTTCGATGAAGGATTGGTTATCGGCGAAAAATGGGACGAAGAAATACACAATCACATCGTTCAATCACACATTGCCATTTTGCTGATTAGCGAAAGTTTCGTATCCTCGGATTATATCGTAAACAAAGAACTCGTTTGGATTAAAGAGCAAGTAGAAAAAAACGATATGAAAATCGTTCCTCTACTCATCGGAAACATTACCGAAAAATCGAAACGAATAATCGACTGGATATATCAAAGGCAAATACACCCTTCCGAGACACAACCGCTTTGCAACTATCTCAACGATAAAGCACAATGGGACCACATGATTACGAGCATATTGAACATCATCGATGCCAAAATCGACCAAGTGCTCGAAACTCTTTTGCTGAACGAAAGCACCCGGCAAACCGAAAATTCGATTAAACCGTCTGTCATGCCCGACAGTAAAACAGTTACTGGATATATCGAAAACCGAGACACGAAAATTACCGATAAAACGACGGCGGCACACCCGACAGGAGTAAACCCCGCACTTTATCAAGAAGCCATCAGACTATACCGGAATCACAAATACAAAGAAGCATCGGATATCCTTCTGAAATTAGCCGCCGCAAACAACACCGAAGCTCAAAATCTACTTTGCGACATTCTTTGCAACAAAGTAAAAGGGTATCAACTATGGCCCGGAATTTTAGAAACATTCCTACCCTACGCAGAAAAAAATCTTGCCTTCGCTCAAACCATCGTAGGAAAAGTCTACTATCGGGGAAAACTGAATGAGCGCAATTACGAAAAGGCTTTCGACTGGTTCTCCAAAGCAGCCGAAAGCGGGAATTCATATGCCCAATACTTGTTAGGCAACATGTATGAAAACGGGACATTCGTAGAACAAAATTACGATACAGCTCTCTCCTATTATAAAAACTCGGCAGCACAAAACAACATCATGGCCATAGGAGAAATGGCATTCATGAAAGATAATGGTTACGGTATGCCCATGAATAAGGAAGAAGCCGAAAAAATATACCTCCAACTGGCCGAAGAACGCGACGATGAGTGGTCCATGATCAAACTGGCCTATATCGAAATGGATAGAGGAAATTCCGAAGAAAGATTGAAATGGATACAAAAAGCGCTTGAAAAAGAGTATATCGACGCCTATTTTGAGCTTGGTTTTTTCTATCAATTCGACGAAGCATACAAAGACCTCGAAAAAGCGCAGCAATCTTATTATCAAGCGGCACAACTAGGAAATCCCGACGGAATGAACGGATTGGCGCTGATCTATTACAATATGCCGGACTATAAAGGAGACGAACAAGCGTTTCGATGGTTCTCCAAATCGGCCGACTTGGGAGACAGTCTCGGACTATATTATCTGGCTGTTATGTATGAAAACGGCTTCGGAACCAATGTCGACAAACAAAAGGCTTGGGATCTATATCTAGCTTCGTCCGATCAAAAATTCTCGCCGGCCTATCGTAAAATAGCGCAACTCATCGAAGAGGGCGAAGCACCTGCATCATTCACAGGCCGAGAATTGGAATACTATATAAAAGCTGCCGAAAGAAATGACATAGACGCTATACACGATGTCATACGGTTCTTGGAGAATGATCCCGACCGGCAGAAAGAATTGTTCTCTTGGTGTCAACGAGGAGCACAGCTCAATAACGGGAAATGTATTTGTAAATTAGGAAAACTCTATTTCTACGGCATGGGGACAGAAATGGACGAATTCAAAGCGATGAACTGTTTCCGCAAAGCCGAAACGATGGAAATCCCCGAAGCCTACTATTTCTTGGGGCTGGCCTACTACGAAGCCAAAGGTGTGGTTAGCCCGAACATACAAAAAGCCGAAGAATATTTTAGAAAAGCTGCCGAAGCCGGATATTCCGACGCGATTAAAGCAATCGCCGAGCTTTATATGCAGTCGGGACAAGAAAACGGATATGAAAAAGCCATCGAATATCTGAAAACGATTGCGGAGGGAGAACATGCCGACATCGCTTATGAAGGACTCATGCGAATCGCCGTGGAACAAATGAACGCTCAGGATTACGACGACCCGCAGAACAGCGAATTATATCAAAAAGCTCTCCGATTCGAAACATCAGGGAAAGAAGCCGGTATGACCGAGTCGTTAAGTAAAGCGTTCCTCGATCGAGGAATAAATTTATACAATATCGAAAAATACGAATCGGCCATAGCACCCTTGCTTTTAGCAGCACAAATGGGAGAATCGGAAGCCGCGACGCATTTGGGAGATCTATATTTCTACGGACATGGCGTCGATACCGATTACGAACAATCCTATTATTGGTTCGCCAAAGCAGCGCAAAGCAACAACGCTTATGCCCAATATTCCATTGCATTCATGTATATAAAAGGACAGTTCGTAGAAAAAGACGACACGCAAGTAATCAAATGGATGAAATTAGCGGCAGAGAACGGCTACACCGAAGCGCAAAAGAACATGGGAGAATACTATTATTATGGCTCTTTCGGTTGTCGAAGAGATATGAAAGAAGCTATAAAATGGTATGAAATGGGAGCAAAAAGCAACGAACCGACATGTGTGTTCACTCTGGGATTAATCTATGAAGAAGGAGACGGAGTACAAAAAAATATCCTGAAAGCTGCCGATTGGTATCAAAAAGGAGCACAAGCCGGCATTCCTTCTTGTTTGTATAATCTTGGGAAGCTAATTATCAATAAAGAAATATCGGGAGAAGAAGAGAAAGGATTCAACCTCATACAACAAGCCGCGGAAAGCGGATACTCCTTTGCCCAAAACTACATGGGACGTGCATACCGTTTCGGGTGGTATGTCAATGCAAACCCGGTCAGAGCCACCAACTGGTTCACCAAAGCGGCAGAACAAAATATGCCGGACGCAATGTGCAATTTAGGCGACATGTACTCCTATGAAGACGGATTGACCATCGACTATGAAAAAGCGTTCTATTGGTACAAAAAAGCTGCCGAAACAAAACACAGCAGAGCTTTGACCGAACTGGGAGACATGTATTATGCAGGGAAAGGTGTCCGACAAGATTACCAGAAAGCAATGGAATATTACCAGAAAGCGTGTGACGAAGGTTATCCTTATGCATTCTATTCATTAGGCTTTATGTATTGGAAAGGACAAGGAACGCTCCCCGACAAAGAAAAGGCTCAGGAATATCTCAGTCAAGCCGCCGCTATGGGAAATGAAAGCGCTTTCCAACTTTTGAACCGCATGGATCACGAATCGGAAGAAGAAAAAGACATCGACCCATTCGCCCGACAAGCCTATTTAGAAGCTCAACAAGCCCTTGCCGACAAAGAAACAGAAAAATATATCAACCTTCTATCCCAATCGGCGAATTTAGGATATGTTCAAGCCCTGAACGATTTGGGAGACCTCTATTTTAATGGAGAATTGGCCCCTAAACATATGGGCAAAGCATATGAATATTTTTTGAAAGCCTCTCAAAACGGATCTGGATATGGTTCATACAGTTGCGGATTCATACTCATGAAAGGGTCTTCCGATATTCCCCGGGACATTGAAAAAGGACTTTCCATGTTCCGCTTGGCGGTTGAGCAGAATTACAAAGCGGCAACCCGGGACTTGGCTCGATATTACTATTCGTTGGAAACCGAAGAGGACAATCGCAAAGCGTTGGACTACTACCTGCAATACATCGAATACAATCCCAAAGACACCGATACATTGCTTCATATCGGATTGATTTACGAATCGGGATTGGGAGTTCCGCTCAATATCGACCTCGCCCGTAGATATTATGAACGAGCTGCCGAACAAGACGAAACCGGCATGGCATACAACTTCTTGGGAGGAACCTACATGAATGACGAAGAAACCGAGAGCAACGAACGAAAAGCCGTGCACTATTTCCAAAAAGCTATCGAATTGGGCAACACGAATGCAATGTTCCGAATCAGCTACTACCTCCACAACGGTAAAGGAGGATTACAGGTCGACATACCTCGGGAAATCGAATTGCTCACCGAAGCCTCCAAACGCGGAAACCATCAAGCCACGTATCGGCTGGGATTATTATTCGAAGATAACGAAAGTGGAATGGCTCAAAATCTCGAATTATCCGTCAAATACTTCCAATTAGCCGCCGACAACGGTATTCTCGCCGCCATCAACAAGATGGGAGAATTATATCTTTTCGGGGAAGTAATACCGGCAAACCTGACGAAAGCCATATCTTGCTTTACGGCAGCCTCGGAACAGGGATATGGGAAGGCCTCATATTGGTTGGGAAGGCTTCATACCGATGGTATCGGACAACTCGAAAAAGACACTCAAAAGGCGATGAACTATTACCGTAAAGCTATCGAACAAGGTTATGAAGAAGCCCGGGAGTGGATGGAACAACTCCAAAAAAATTTGGTGGACGAGACCATAACAGATATTGAAATACCCCAAGACAAGTCAGACGAAGAGTTATACAAAGAGGCTAAAAATGCATTGGAAAAAGCCCAATTCAAAACGGCTTACGCCTATTTTTCCTATTTAACGCAAAGAAACCATGCCGAATCGTTCAACGAACTAGGAGACATGTATTTCTACGGCAGAGGAATGGCAATCAACCAAGCCAAAGCTCTGGAACTATATAAAAAAGCCGCGGCACTCGATAGTGTTTATGGTTTCTTTAATGTCGGATTCTTATATTGGAACGGACCCGAAGAAATACAAGATCCCGAACAAGCATTACAATATTTGAAAAAAGCGGTCCAAATGGGCTATACCTACGCACTGAGTTTCATCGGAGATATCTATCGAACCGGACCGGAAGAACTTATCGATTATGCCGAAGCGAAACGATACTATCAAAAAGGAGTCGACGTTAACGAAATCAATGCAATAAAAGGTATGGCTCTTTTATACCTTTTGGGACAAGGCGTAACACAAAACAATGCTATGGGAGCATTCTATTTGAAGAAAGCAGCCGATAAAGGCAACGCATGGGCCATGTATCACTTAGGACGTCTGTATTATTACGGCGAGGGTATTCCCCGTAACCCCAAATTGGCATTGGACTATTTACAAATGGCTTATGATGCGAACTATCCGGATGCATGCAGTCTGTTAGGACTACTCTATGAAAGAGGCGAAGGCACTGCACCAAATATAGAATTAGCCAACAAGTTATACATCAGAGGGCATGAATTAGGCGACGACCAATCCATGTGGTACTTGGCTTGCAATTATCTCGATGGAAACGGTCTGCCCAAAGACTACAAAAGAGCCGAAAAACTCTTTATACAAGCCATCGAAAGAGGGAACGAACCGGCTCGAATCGACTTAGCCAGAATGATATTTCACGGATTAGGAACAGTACAAGACCCGCAAAAAGCATACGAAATCATAAAACCCTGTTTAGAGCAAGGATACGGACGAGCATATATGTTAATGGGAGAAGTTTACGAAAACGGATTAGGTGTGGAAAAAGATTATAAACAAGCCAAAGAACTATATCAAAAAGCGCTCGACTTAGGATATAGTTTTGCACAAGAAGCACTCGATCGTTTAGATAAGTTCTGCTAAAAATAAAGCTGTCAAAAACAAAGGAGCACCTCCTTCCCTTTCGTACTCTATGGCATTGCGTGACATTTCAGTCCTCCTCCCCTGTGTTTTGTAATGCAAAATATAGAGGAGGTGGCACGAAGTGACGGAGGGGTTGAAAAAACCGGCAACAGTAGTGACAACTCTCTCCCTGCCGTGTCCCGTAACATTACGGGGTGTTTTCGAAGAAATATAGGGGGAGTGCCCGTAGGGCGAGGGGGGGGTAAAGCAGAAAAGACCTCTGCACGTCTGCAATGAATATAGCCACACTCCTCCCCTGTGTTTTGTAATGCAAAATATAGGGGAGGTGGCACGAAGTGACGGAGGGGTTGAAAAAACCGACAACAGTAGTGACAAGGTTAAGCCTCCTCTCTCTGCCGTGTCCCGTAGCATTACGGGGTGTTTCCGCAAGGAAATTTATTTTGTCCCCTTATTTTTCAATGACAAGTTGTACTTTCTTTGTCCCTAAACGAGCCTGTAACCACTCCTTGAATCTTTTTTGCTCCGACAAAGAAAAGACTTTGGAATGACGCACCACAGCAAGAGTTGTCGTGTCTCTCGCCTCCGTATCGATACGGCTGAAAATCGTTTTCGAAATGGCAATATCGGTCACATTAGGGAAAAGAACCTTTATTTCAGGAGCGATTTCCACCCCCACAGAATCATATTGTTGGTAATGCGATGCCAGATTTTCCAAAGAATCTATCGTTTTCTGCTGGCGATCTATCTGCTCTTGATTATGCAAATAAATATCTTTAAACATCGCACTGCTCAAAGTACTTATATCCGCTTGATTTTGCCCATACCCTTGACGAACCTCCAATATAGCACCGCCCAATCCATACTGGGGCAATCTCGCCTGTGCCACAGCTATGGAATCTTTCGGGATTTCGGCTCCTACCAAAGAGACGCGTATGATGTGCTTTCCGTGCTCCGTCACGGCACTTTTACTTAAAACCTGAGTATCGGCATAATTGAAATTCTGGGAAACAAAGCGGGATGCTGCGACCTCGAAAAAGTTCTCTTTCACCATATTGTAAGTAAGGTAAATACTCGGAGCCATAGTCAGTATCAAAATGGTATACACCATTCGTTCCACCTTCTTACGCCGTTCATCGTCCACAAACTCCTTCTTCGAATATTTCATTAACTTCACGCCCAAAGTCGTTGCGAACGCAATAAAAACCGAATTGATGAAAAACAAATAAAACGCTCCGAAAAAATAATAGAAATTACCGGTAGCCAACCCGAATCCCGCCGTACACAACGGCGGCATCAACGCCGTGGCGATGGCGACACCGGGTAAAACATTTCCTTTTTGTTTAGACGACATCGCCACGATACCCGCCAATCCTCCGAAAAAAGCGATCAACACATCGTAGATAGTCGGCGAAGTACGAGCGAGTAATTCACTTCGGGCCTCATTCAGGGGTGAAACCCAAAAGTAAATAGTCGACGTTATCACACTGAACAACGTTGCGACTGCCAAATTCCGAAAAGAACGTTTTATCAACTCATAGTCATTGATACCTAACCCCAATCCGATACCCATGATGGGACCCATCAGAGGTGAAATCAACATAGCGCCGATAATCACAGCGGCCGAATTGGTATTCAATCCCAACGAAGCGATAAATATCGCGAATACCAAAATAAGAATCGTAGAACCCTTAAACTCCACTCCTGCGCGAATCGCTTCTACCGAAGCCGCCTCTTCTTCCCTGTCTTGACTCATATCAAGATAATGAGTCAAAAACCTTTTGACAGAATCAACGAATTTGGGAAATGACATAATTACTTTTATTAAAATACCGGAAACTCAAAACCGCTCTTTCAAAACTTGGACACGAAACGTCTTAACCCGGGAACCTCGTTCATCGGCAAATCATGGCGGAACAAATAGACCAAGAACACACCCAAGAGCAGAGTCCTGAATGCCAAACGCAAAAAGAGGGATTCGATAGGGACAACCATCGCCACCGCATACAGCACAACCGTCAACAGCGTATAGCGGAAAGCCGACTTCAAATCATAGCGTATCGGGTAAACACGCTGCCCGATAAAAAAAGAGGCCAACATCATACTCGCATAACAAACGAACGCCCCCCAAGCACAAGCCATATATCCGAAACGGGGAACCCCCACGATGTTGATAATCGCCGTAATGGCAAAACCGAACAAAGAGAACCAAGCGCCCCATTGTGTCCGGTCGGTCAATTTATACCACAAAGAAAGATTGAAAAACACACCGAAGAACAATTCGGCAAGCATGACAATAGGAACAACTTTC
>NZ_JH815206.1:0-108930 GCF_000296465.1 Barnesiella intestinihominis YIT 11860 | reverse complement strand
TACGAGCCGGGCTTGGCGAGGACACAAAATAATTTAGGCAATTTGTACAGAGATACCCAACGTTATGAGGAAAGCGAGGAGATGTGCCTCTCCGCCATGGAAATTTATAGACGACTCGCAGCGGTGAATCCACAGGTCTACGAGCCGGGCTTGGCGAGGACACAAAATAATTTAGGCAATTTGTACAGAGATACCCAACGTTATGAGGAAAGCGAGGAGATGTATCTCTCTGCTATGGAAATTTATAGACGACTTGCAGCGGCGAATCCACAGGTCTACGAGTCGGGCTTGGCAAGGACACAATATAGCTTAGGCTGTTTGTATTACAATATCCAACGTTATGAGGAGAGCGAGGAGATGTATCTCTCTGCCTTGGAGGTTTATCAACGGCTTACGGCAGTGAATCCACAAGTGTACGAGCCGTATTTAGTACGAGCGTGCAATAACCTTTCATTCTTATTTCTCGCTCAGGGCAATTTTGAAGAAGCTGAACGGTATGCCCGTGAGGGATCAAAATATGATTCTACTCATCATACCATTTATACAAATCTTGCGGCATCCCTTCTTCTTCAAGGTCGATATGCCGAGGCGGAAGAGATATACCTGCGATACAAGGAAGAGTTAAAAGAGGACTTTCTCTCGGATTTCGAAGATTTCTATCAACGGGGAATTATTCCCCCGGAATGGGAAGACGATGTGGAACGGATAAAAAAGCTGTTGTCGAAATAGGCAGAGACATACATTCGATCGGGATCGCTGTGGGTGCGGATTAGGGAGTGTAACGCATCATTGGATAAACGAGCCGAGTCGCTTGTATACTATACAGAAAAACAGAATTCGGATATGGAAACAAAGAAAAACACACGTCTGTTGTCATTGGATACCCTTCGGGGATTCGATATGCTTTTTATTATGGGTTTCGCCCCGTTGGTAGTCACCTTGAATGCCTTGCACCCGACGGCGGTGGGCGATGTCATAGCGGGGCACATGCGGCACGTCCCGTGGGACGGGTTTACCCAGCACGATATGATATTCCCCCTGTTCTTGTTTATCGCAGGTATATCTTTCCCGTTTTCATTGGCCAAGCAAAGGGGGAGCGGATCGAGCGACAAACACATTTACCTGAGGGTTTTCCGCCGGGGTGTCACCCTCGTTTTGCTGGGATTCTTGTATAACGGATTCTTACAGTTGAATTTCCCCGATGTGCGTTTGGCAAGCGTTTTGGGGCGTATCGGGCTGGCGTGGATGTTCGGGGCTTTCATTTACATGAGTTTGAAAAAGTCGGTACAATATGGTTTGATTGTCTTTATCTTGGTGGGTTATTGGTTGCTGTTGGCTTTTGTGCCGGCTCCCGATGCTGCGGGGGCTTCCCCTCTTTCTATCGAAGGGAATCTGGTCGGATATATCGATCGGCATTGTTTGCCGGGGAAATTGATATACGGTAATTTCGACCCGGAAGGTTTACTGAGCACGCTTCCGGCGATAGTCACGGCATTATTGGGAATTTATGCGGGGGAAATCGTCCGTTCTACCCGCTTGGGAAGCGGAGAGAGAAAGAGTTTGCTGTTGTCGGGAATCGGGGTTGTGTTGGTCGCCATAGGGCTGGTTTGGAATACCGTATTCCCGATTAACAAAATGCTTTGGAGCAGTTCGTTTACCTGTTTCGTGGGAGGGCTTTCGTTCTTGTTATTCGCTTTGTTCTACTATATCGTTGATGTGAAAGGGTGGAAATCGTGGACTCTCTTTTTCCGAGTGATAGGACTAAATTCGATAACGATTTATCTGGCACAGCAGGTGGTAGGATTTTCTCACATGAATAAGTTTTTGTTCGGAGGTATGTCCCAATGGGTGGGAGAATATGCCGGTGAGCCTGCCGGTGCGGTCGTCCTTCGTGCAGGATATGTCGCTTGTTGCTGGTTCTTCCTTTATTTTCTGTATCGGAAAAATATTTTCCTGAAAGTATAGTTTGTCGGTGGTGAACTCGTCCCATCTCATCTACGATGAGCAGGGGGGGAGAGAAGTCTTGTCTCTGTTGCTTTTACTGCTGGTATTTCTTTAACCCCTCCGTCCTACGCTATATTTTGCGTTGCAAAACACCCCGTAATGCTACGGGACGCGGTAAGGGGAGGAGCGAAATGTTTCGAATGTTACAAGGTCTGGCGGGAGGAGGGAGAGAGCTGTTTCAATAGAGAAGCATAAATTTTACTCGTCGTTTTAAGAGCTGACTTTTTGTTTTTCGAAACACAGGGGAGAGTGGGGGAATGGGGGAGTGGCAGCGATGAAGAGGGGAATAGAAAAAAATAAAAACGGTTTCTTACATTTTTTTAATTTCACAATTCCGGTCGAAAATGTTATCTTTGTTTCTCTTAAACAGGATTATTCATACGAATATAAAAGAAATATATCGTGGCCAAGGAAATTGTCGAAACTCCGCTGATGAAACAGTATATCGAGATGAAAGCCAAGCATCCCGATGCGATATTGCTTTTCAGGGTGGGAGACTTTTATGAAACGTTTTCGGACGATGCTTTGGTGGCATCGGAAATATTGGGGATTACATTGACTCGCCGGGCAAATGGAGCCGCCCAGTATGTGGAGTTGGCCGGTTTTCCCCATCATGCTCTCGATACTTACCTTCCCAAATTGGTGCGTGCCGGAAAACGGGTGGCTATTTGCGAACAGCTGGAAGACCCGAAACTGACAAAAAAATTGGTCAAGCGCGGCATTACGGAATTGGTAACACCGGGTGTGTCGATTAACGACAATATTCTCGATCACCGAGAGAATAATTTCTTGGCGGGTGTTCATTTCGGGAAAGGTAACAAAGTGGGTGTGGCTTTTCTCGATATATCGACGGGTGAGTTCTTGACCGCCGAGGGAGATTTCGACTATGTGGACAAGCTGTTGGGCAATTTCTCTCCGAAAGAGGTGCTGTTCGAACGCACGAAACGGAAATTGTTCGAGGAGCATTTCGGTTCCCGTTTTTTTACTTTCGAGTTGGACGATTGGGTTTATACCGAGGATGCCGCTTCGGATCGCTTATTACGTCACTTCGAGACGAAAAACCTCAAAGGTTTCGGAATTCACAATATGCCCAACGCCATTATCGCCGCGGGGTCTCTGCTTCATTATTTGGATATTACACAGCATACGCAGATTTCGCACATTACATCGCTGTCTCGTATCGAGGAGGAGCGATATGTGCGATTGGATAAATTCACGGTGCGGAGTCTCGAATTGCTTTCTCCGATGAACGAAGGGGGAAAGAGCCTGCTCGACGTGATAGACCGGACTGTCACCCCGATGGGGGCACGTATGCTCAAACGGTGGGTTGTCTTTCCGTTGAAAGATGTGAAGCCTATCGAGGATCGGTTGAACGGAGTGGAATTCTTTTTCCGCCACCCCGAAGTTAGGGAGGTTATCGATCCGCAACTCGATACGATAGGCGATATGGAACGCCTCATTTCGAAAGTAGCGGTGGGGCGTATTTCGCCTCGCGAGGTGGTTCAGTTGAAAGTGGCATTGTCGGCGATAGAGCCTATCAAGGCTGTTTGCGAGCAGAGCGATGAACCTGTATTGCAACGTATCGGGGAGCAACTGAATTGCTGTACGATCATCAGGGACCGAATCGAACATGAAATTAATCCCGATGCGCCCAATTTGGTGAATCGGGGAGGAATTATCCGCAAGGGTGTGAACGACGAACTCGACGAGTTGCGAGAGATTTCCTATTCGGGGAAAGACTATTTGTTGCATGTGCAGCAGCGCGAGAGCGAGAAAACGGGTATTCCCAGCTTGAAAATCGGGTATAACAACGTATTCGGGTATTACATCGAAGTGCGCAATACTCACAAGGACAAGGTTCCTTCCGATTGGATCAGAAAGCAGACGTTGGTGAGCGCAGAGCGTTATATCACCCAAGAGTTGAAAGAATACGAGGAGAAGATTTTGGGGGCGGAAGAGAAGATTCTTTCATTGGAAACGCAGTTGTTCAATGATTTGATTCTTGCATTGACGGAGTATATTCCTGCCATACAACTCGATTCCAATCTCATTGCGCGGCTCGACTGCCTGTTGTCGTTCGTGAAGTCGGCCGTGGAAAACCGGTATATTCGTCCCGAAGTAAACGATTCGCTGGTTATCGACATCAAGGAAGGACGTCACCCGGTTATCGAGAAACAGTTGCCGCCGGGCGAACCCTACATCAGCAACAGTGTCGAGCTCGACAACGACAAGCAGCAAATCATGATGATAACGGGACCCAACATGGCCGGTAAATCGGCGTTGTTGCGCCAGACCGCTTTGATTGTTCTGATGGCTCAGATAGGAAGTTTCGTTCCGTCCGAGGCCGCTAAGATAGGGATTGTGGACAAGATTTTCACTCGTGTGGGGGCATCGGACAATATCTCGCTCGGCGAATCTACCTTTATGGTCGAGATGACCGAGGCCGCCGATATTCTCAACAATCTGTCGGAGCGGAGTTTGGTTCTGTTCGACGAGCTGGGGCGGGGAACGAGTACTTACGACGGTATATCTATCGCGTGGGCTATTGTCGAGCATATACACGAGCACCCCAAAGCCCGAGCCAAAACGTTGTTCGCTACCCATTATCACGAGTTGAACGAAATGGAGCGTACATATAAACGCATTGTCAATTATAACGTTTCGGTAAAAGAGGTCGACAACAAGGTGATATTCTTGCGGAAATTGGTACGTGGCGGTAGCGAGCACAGTTTCGGTATCCATGTGGCGAAGCTGGCCGGTATGCCCCAGAGCATCGTCAAGCGGGCCAACCAGATATTGAAACAGTTGGAGTCGGAGAACCGCCAGAACGGTATCGCCAAGCCTACCGCCGAAATCGCTTCGTCGAGAGGTGGCATGCAGTTGAGTTTTTTCCAACTGGACGATCCTGTGCTTTCACAGGTTCGGGACGAAATTTTACAGGTCGATATCAATAACCTTACACCGGTAGAAGCATTGAATAAACTAAACGAAATACGAAAAATAATCACCGGGAAATAGAACGGTTTGTTTATGATGAAGAGAAGCGATTTTGAAATTATGGCGCCGGTGGGTTCGTACGATTCTTTGACGGCGGCCATACAGGGAGGGGCCGATTCGGTATATTTCGGTATCGAGGGGCTGAATATGCGAGCCCGTTCGTCGAATAATTTTACGATAGACGATTTACACGAGATTGTGCGTATTTGTAACGAGCATCACATAAAGAGTTATCTGACGGTCAATACCGTTATCTACGACGAAGATATACCTCTGTTACATCGTATTATCGATGCGGCGAAGGAGGCCGGGCTCTCGGCTATTATCGCCAGCGATGTGGCGGCTATGACCTATGCCCGCGAGATAGGGGTAGAGGTGCATTTATCGACCCAGCTGAATATTTCCAATACCGAGGCGTTGCGATTCTATGCCCGTTTTGCCGATGTGGTGGTGCTGGCCCGGGAGTTGAATATGGAGCAGGTAGCCCGTATTCACGAAGCCATTTTGCGGGATCGTATCGTGGGGCCGGGCGGAGAACCGGTACGTATAGAGATGTTCTGTCACGGGGCATTGTGCATGGCTGTGTCCGGCAAATGTTATTTGAGCCTTCACGAAATGAATGCTTCGGCGAATCGGGGGGCTTGTATGCAGATTTGTCGTCGTTCATACGAAGTGAAAGACAAGGAGACCGGTAACGAGTTGGAAGTGGACAACGCTTACATCATGTCGCCGAAGGACTTGAAAACGATACATTTCCTGAACAAACTGATCGATTCGGGGGTGCGGGTATTTAAAATCGAGGGTCGCGCAAGGGGACCGGAATATGTGCGTACGGTCGTTTCGTGTTACAACGAGGCCATCGAGTCTTATTTGAACGACGACTTTACCGACGAGAAGATCGCACAGTGGGACGAGCGGCTCGCTACCGTCTTTAATCGAGGGTTTTGGAACGGATATTATTTGGGTCAGCGCTTGGGCGAATGGACTCACAATTATGGCTCGGGAGCCACGAAACGAAAGATATATATAGGCAAGGGCGTGAAGTATTTTTCCAACCTCGGTGTGGCCGAATTTCTCATGGAGAGCGGTTCGTTGAGCGTGGGAGACGAGATACTCGTCACCGGCCCGACGACCGGTGCGCTTATCCGCAAGGTGGAAGAGATACGAGTCGATTTGAAACCGGTACAAAAGACGGTAAAAGGCGAGCGGTTCTCGATGCGTATCGATGAGAAGATACGACCGTCGGATAAATTATTTAAATGGGTGGATAGTTCGGAACTTAATACAAAATAAAGATGTTCATGAAACGGGCGATAGTTATACTTTGTGGAATCGTATGCACCGGACAGCTTTTGGCCGCTAAGCCGGGAATCCCGGCTTATAACGATGACAGGGCTTTGATAGATAGGGGAATCTTTCTCTTTCAAGAGAAGAACTATGCGGGTTGTGCCGATGTGATGAAAGAGGCTTGTGAAGGCGATTTGTCGCCTGAGCAGCGGGAAACGGCCGACTGGTATATCGCTCTTTCGGAAGCCCGCAATTATTCGCCGCAGGCTGTACGGCGGTTAACGGATTTTTTGCGAAATTATCCGGATTCTAAACATACTTTGCAGGCTCGGTTGGCATTGGCCGATTATTATTACGACAGTCAAGATTATGCAAAAGCCTTGAAAACCTATCAGACGGTAAATGTGAGTCTGTTGACCGGCGACGAGGAGGACCGGTGGGGATATCGCACGGCATGTTCTTTGTTGAAGACCGGTAATCCCGATGCGGCGAAACCGCTGTTTCAGCTTCTAATCGGGAAAGAGAGATTTCGGACAGGAGCCACGTTCTACCTTTCGTATATACAGATGAACGAGGGAGACGATAGAGCCGCTTTAAGCGGATTTTCGAAAGTGGCGGACGACAGGAGTTTCGGATATGCCGCACGGCTGCACATGTTGCAGATTTATTTCGGGCAAAAACGTTTCGCACAGGTATTGTCCGAGGGTAAAGCGTTGTTGTCCCGTCCGTCTTCCGATGCCGACTTATACACCGAACTTCTTCGGTTGCTCGGCGAAAGCGCTTATCAAGAAGGTGACGATAAAGCGGCGACGGAATATTTGGAAAGGTATTTGCAACGATGTCGCAAACCCGAACGCTCTTCTCTTTATGTCATGGGTGTCATGGCCTATCGCCGGGGAGAAGATAGCGAGACGATCGATTATTTGGGGCGTGTGACCGGCGTGGACGATGCTCTTTCTCAAAATGCTTATCTTTATATCGGGCAAGCCTATTTGCGAGCGGGAGATAAAAATAATGCCCGCATGGCGTTCGAGATGGCTTCACAAGGGAATTACGACCGTCAGGTTCGGGAAACGGCGCTTTACAACTATGCGCTCTGCCTGTATGATCGCACGGCTTCGCCTTTCGATAACTCGGTGGGTGTGTTCGAACGTTTCTTGAACGAGTTTCCCGGTTCTCGCTATGCCGACAAGATTAACGACTATTTGGTAGAAGTTTACATGACGACCCGTAATTATCGGTCGGCACTGGCGTCTATCGATAAAATACGGAAGCCCGACGGGAAAATACTCGCCGCCAAGCAGCGCATTCTTTTCCAGTTGGGGACGGAGGCTTTCACCAATGCCCGTATCGCCGATGCCGAAAGTTTGTTTAGCCGGGCGATCGCTGTGGGAAACTATGATACCGATATACGGGGTAAGGCTGCGTTTTGGCTCGCCGAGTGCCAATATCGTCGGGAACAATACGACATCGCTGCCCGGAATTATTCGGCATATCTTTCTTCCAGCAAGGACAAGCGGAGCGAAATGTATTCGCTGGCTTGGTACGATTGGGCCTACTGTCAATTCAAACAGCATAACTTCTCGCAAGCCCTCGACGGTTTTTCCCGGTATGTCTCTGTACAGACCGGAGGAAATCGAAGCATGCTTGCCGATGCCTATTCCCGGATAGGCGATTGCTATTATTACGCCCGTCGGTTCGCCGATGCCGAGCAGTATTATGCCCGGGCCCAAGAGACCGATGTCGCGAACGGAGATTATGCCCTTTTTCAAAAAGCTTTCATGGCGGGATTGCAGAGGAATCACGAACGCAAAATAGAGTTGTTGGACAAATTGATTGTAGATTATCCCCGTTCGGGGTATCTGGCGAACGCATGGTTCGAAAAGGGACAGGCTTATACGATATTGAATAGGAATAACGATGCTATCGTATGTTACAAACAGTTAATCGCCGATTATCCCCAGAGCGCGATTGCCCGCAAGGGAGGTTTGCAGTTGGGTATGGTCTATTTCAATAACGGGCAGACAGACGAATCGGTGGCTGCTTACCAGCAAGTGATAGAGCGTTATCCGACCAGCGAGGAGGCTCGCATAGCGGTCGCCGACCTCAAATCGGTATATGTAGAGAAAGATGCAGTCGATGCCTATGCTAACTATCTGAACAGCGTAGGACGGTCGGAGCAGGCTCCTGTGAGCGAATTGGATTCTTTGTCGTATATGGCAGCCGAGCGCACTTATATGACGGGGAAAGGTATCGCTTCGTTGGAGAAGTATGTACGAAATTATCCGTCGGGCGCGTTTTTGATTCCGGCTAATTACTATATCGGGAAAGCATCGTTTGCAGCGGAAGACTACGACAAAGCTCTTCCAGCGTTCGACTATGTGGTGACGAACAGTCCCGACGGCGAGTTTGCCGAAGAAGCATTGGCCCGCAAGTGCGAGATACTTTATTTGAAAGCTCGTTATGACGAGGCTTTTGCCGGATTCAAGGAGTTGGAGAAGAAAGCGACTGTCGGCGAGAACAAACAGGCCGCCCGGTTGGGTATGCTTCGTATTGCCCGGAATAAGCGGCAATATGGCGAGGTGGTAACGGTTGCCGACAAGTTGTTGAGCGAAAGCAAACTTTCTCCCGATTTGCGTCAAGAGATTTTATTTGCTCGTGCCGATGCCTATTCCCATACGGGAAAGGGAGAAAATGCGGCCGATGACTGGCGGGAGCTTTCGAAAGATACCCGTTCGATTTACGGGGCGCAAAGTGCCTATTTATTGGCTCAATATCAATTCGACAACAAAGCGATCGATACGGCCGAAAAGACGCTGAATACTTTTATCGACAAAGGTACTCCCCACAATTATTGGTTGGCTCGGGCATTCTTGCTCATGGCCGACATTTATGAAAAACGGGGCGAGACTTTCCAAGCCCGTCAATATTTGCAAAGTTTGCGGAATAACTATCCGGCCAGCGACGACGATATTATTTCCCGGATAGACAAGAAGTTGAGCAAGCTGGGACAAACAGAGTAGTTGAACGATACAATATGTATGGCTTATGAAACGGTTTTCTTTTTTAATCATATCGGTTTTCCCATTCTTCCTGTCGGCACAGGTACGTTCCGATTCGTTGCGGCGGGAAGTAACCATAGAAAAAGATTTTACACCTATCGTGCGCGATGCGTCTAAAATCAATACATTGCCCGAAGTGGAAGCACCGACGGTAACCAAACAATCTATACGGTATAGCGACTGGACGGTTCCGACTCCCCTCGAACCTTGCGCTGTCTTGTTGGCTCCCGGCGGTTTCGGAGAAAAAACCGAAGAAAACCAATCGAGGGGATACGTGGATTTCGGGATAGGCAATTACCTGAATATGGTCGGGAATGCCGGTTATCGTATTTTGCAGAATGACAAAGACAAGTTGGGTGTGTGGTTGCAACATCGCTCTACTTGCGGAACGGTGGATTACAATCAATCGTTAACGGAGGACTATCCCGACTCGAAGAAGATGCACCGGCTCGAAGAGCGAGTGGTCGCCAATTATCTTCACTCCTTCGGGAAGCTGGATTTGGGAATAAGCGGCGGTTATCGTTACGACTCCTTCAACTATTACGGATTGCGATACTCCGGTTTGACGGGAATATCTTCGCCTAACCAAGAGATAAACCGGTTCTTCTTGAAAAGCCATATAGCCTCGACTGCCGGAGAGTCGGACCTACTTTATAAAGTTTCATTGGCATATTACCGGTACGGGTATCACCGGGGATATTTACAAGGTGAAAAAGGGGCTGCCGAGAATTTAGTAAATGCAGACTTTACACTGTCTGCGCCGATCGACAGACGTAGCTCTATTTCTTTGGACGGTTCTTTCGATTATGTGGGTTACAGCCGGTTGCAGTCGGCAGCGAATTACGGTATGATTTCATTGAATCCCCGGTATGACTGGCGGAATGAACACGTGGCTTTTGCTGTGGGTGTCAAGGCCGATGTTTCTTTCAACAACGGAACTATTTTGCGATTCTCTCCCGATGTTCGATTCGATTGGACGATAGTTCCCGATGTACAGTTTTATACGGCTTTTACGGGAGGGAAGAAACTGAATACGTGGCGAAGTGTTTCGGCCTATACGCTCTACTTCAATCCGTCGACACAGGTAGATAATACGTATGTGCCGTTGGATGCCTCATTGGGAATACGTATTAACGCATTGCCCGGATTTTCCGTAGGGCTTTCGGGCGGTTATGAAATTTGTAAAAAGGCGTTGTTCCTTTTGCCCGAAGATTTGAACGGAGAGTTTACAGGTGTGTCGCGTTTTTGGGGTATCGATGCCAATGCTTTGAAAGCAGAGCTCGATGTATCTTATCGTTACGGTACGAAATTGGAGGCTTCGGCGAAGGTCGGGTATCACCGATGGAAGACCGCCGATGGGGGGGAGACGATTTCGTATAACCGTCCGCAGTGGGAAGGAGGAGTGAATATCCGTTATATGCCTGTTCGCCCGTTCACGCTCGAAGCCGGATATGAGTTTGCTGCGGGTCGGGAGTATTCAAATCTCGGAAAGCTCTCCGATATACATCTCGTTCACTTGAAAGCCTCGTATGCTTTCACTTCTTGGTTTTCGCTTTACGGACTTACCGACAATGTGCTGAACCGGAAATACGATATTCTTTACGGTATGCCGGCACAAGGCATCAATTTCATGTTCGGGGTCGATTTGAAATTTTGAGGGTAAGAGGTCTGTTCTCGACATTTTTAACCCTTCCATCACTATGTGTGCCACCTCCCCTATATGACTAACGCCACCCCCCGCAATACTACGGGACGCGGCAGGGGAGAAGAAGGATTTAACCTCTCCCACCGTGTCGGGAGTACTCATGGGACGAGTGGGTAGTTTAAAAACAGGATTTATCTCGTCAGCTTTTTCGGAGGGAATAGTATAGGAGAAAGGCGTTGGGGAGGATATGCGACAAAAACTCTACATGGTAGGAACGATTCAAAATGTGTGCGATATACATTATTTAATAAAAAAGTAGAAAAAAGCTCTGTATTACAATCTGTTTTTCTAATTTTGCGCAAAATTTGAACGAACATTGCGCATATGGCAAAAAATTTGGTAATCGTAGAGTCTCCGGCAAAGGCTAAAACCATTGAAAAGTTTTTGGGAAAGGATTTCGAAGTCCTTTCGAGCTACGGGCATATCCGTGATCTCAAAAAAAAGGATTTCAGTGTGGATATCGAGCATAACTATAAACCTATTTATGAAATCCCCGCCGACAAAAAAAAGTTGGTGGAAACGCTGAAACAGGAGGCAGACAAAGCGGATATGGTTTGGCTGGCTTCCGATGAGGACCGTGAGGGAGAGGCTATCGCATGGCACTTGTTCGAAGTGTTGAAATTGAAACCGGAGAAAACGAAACGGATTGTATTCCATGAGATTACCAAAGATGCCATACTTCATGCTATTGAGAATCCCCGGGATATAGATTTGAATCGGGTAGATGCCCAGCAGGCTCGCAGGGTACTCGACCGTATCGTGGGATTTGAACTTTCGCCTGTTCTGTGGAAAAAGGTGAAGCCCGCTTTGTCGGCCGGTCGTGTACAATCGGTCGCAGTGCGCTTGATTGTAGAACGGGAGCGAGAAATCTCGGCGTTCAAGCCCGAAGCAGCCTATCGGGTGATTGGGGAATTTTTGTTACCCGGAGGGGAATTGTTAAAGGCCGAATTGAGCCAACGATTGAAAACCGAAGACGAGGCGAAGGCTTTGCTCGAAGCCTGCAAGACCGCACAGTTCTCTATCGGAGACGTGACGGTGAAACCTGCAAAGAAATCGCCTGCGGCTCCGTTCACCACTTCCACATTGCAACAGGAAGCTGCCCGGAAATTGGGCTTCTCCGTGGCTCAAACCATGATGGTGGCTCAACGGCTTTATGAGGCTGGACATATCACCTATATGCGTACCGACTCGGTGAATTTGTCATCGCTGGCTATAAATACGACCAAAGACGAGATTGTGAAAACTTTGGGCGAGAGATATCTGCATATTCGAAATTACCATACGCATACCAAAGGAGCACAGGAAGCGCACGAGGCAATACGTCCCACGTACATCAGCCATCACGAAATCAATGCTTCCTCTCAGGAAAAACGATTGTATGAATTGATTTGGAAACGTACGATCGCTTCGCAAATGAGCGATGCCGAGTTGGAAAAGACGACTGCGACCATCGCCGTTTCGGGAAGGAAAGAACACTTCGTCGCCGTGGGCGAGGTCTTGAAATTCGACGGTTTCCTGAAAGTGTATATGGAGTCTACCGATGACGAAAGCGATGCAGAAGGAAACGACAAGATGTTACCTGCATTGGCGAAAGGCGATGTGCTGACATTGTCGTCGGTCACGGCAACGGAACGTTTCTCGCAAGCTCCCGCCCGCTATACCGAGGCCAGTCTGGTTCGTAAATTGGAAGAGCTGGGTATCGGTCGGCCTTCTACCTATGCACCAACCATTTCGACCATACAGCAACGCGAATATGTCGAGAAGGGCGATCGGAAAGGAACGGAGCGGAAATATCGTATGTTGACACTGCACGATGGGAAAATCGAATCGGGAGAGAAAACCGAGCTCACAGGAGCTGATAAAGGCAAACTGCTCCCCACCGATATAGGAGTTGTCGTCAACGATTTCTTGACGGAGTATTTCCCCGATATTCTCAATTATAACTTTACGGCGAATGTCGAGCAGCAATTCGACGATATTGCCGAGGGAAAAACCGTGTGGAACGACGAGATAGATCATTTTTACAAACTCTTTCACCCGGTGGTAGAGAGCGCTCTCGCTTTGCGGTTGGAGCATAAAGTGGGCGAACGGGTATTGGGTACAGACCCGAAAAGCGGCCGTCCCGTATCGGTGAAGATAGGCCGTTTCGGTCCGTTGGTACAAATCGGTACTCCCGAAGATACGGAGAAGCCGTTGTTTGCTTCGTTGCTCAAAGGACAATCGATGAGCACGATTACACTGGAAGAGGCTTTGAAACTGTTCGATTTGCCCCGAACCTTAGGCGATTTCGAAGGCAAAACCGTTGTCGTGGGTATCGGCCGTTTCGGTCCGTATATTCGTCACGACGGCAAATATGTATCGTTGCCCAAAGAGTTCACCCCACAGGGTGTTTCGTTAGAGGATGCGATAATATTGATTCAGCAAAAGCGTGAGCAGGAAAGTCAACGCCTTATCAAGAAGTTCGATGAAGATGATGAACTCGAACTGCTTAACGGTCGTTTCGGTCCGTATATCGCTTATAAAAAGAAGAATTATAAATTACCCAAAGGTTCCGAACCGGCATCGCTC
Source organism: Barnesiella intestinihominis YIT 11860 (assembly GCF_000296465.1). Taxonomy (NCBI): domain Bacteria; kingdom Pseudomonadati; phylum Bacteroidota; class Bacteroidia; order Bacteroidales; family Barnesiellaceae; genus Barnesiella; species Barnesiella intestinihominis. Next base: position 95,307 of record NZ_JH815206.1, on the reverse strand, counting down.
ACGTTCGCCGATTGTATGAAGATTGTCGAGGATGCCGACAAGGCTCCTGCCAAAAAGAAACCGGCCCGGAAAAAGACGACGAAATAAAAGAGATCCAATGGAATATTGCGGGGTATGCTCAAAAGTTAAATACTTTTGGGCATACTTTTTTTAGAAGCTGTTTTAAATTTATAGAGAAATAATATTATCATTTCAAGCAGGTATGTTCCGGCCATATTGAGTCCCCGTCTCGCATCTTGAATCCCTTGATTTTTGTCAATAGCCCGCTATTGACTGCCTATCTCGGACTCCAATCTGCTTCAACATAGGTCTCAATCTGTCTCGGAATAAATTTAAAACAGCTTCTATGTATTCGATATTTTCCGATGATTCTTTTATGGCGTTTTGAAGGGTGAATAGAGGGAACCTTGATGTGCGTGGCTTGTTTGTTGTACTGTTGTAAGTGAAAATAGATCTCGGAATCGGGAGAAAATTTTGGAATAGTGATTAGGTGATTGGTGAAATTGCGGGATAGGTATTACTTTTGGAATCATAAAACAGTGGATTTGTGTTATGGCGAAAGAACTTTTCAATCGGTATGTATGGCTGATCGATACGTTGCAGCGTTACGGAAGGCTTACCCGCAGAGAGATAGACGGGTTGTGGCAACGGAGCGAATATTCGGACGGCAAGCCGATGGCTCGACGGACGTTTATGAATTATCGTCAGGCCATACAGGAGATGTTTGACGTGAATATCGAGTGTGATGCTTCTACGTATGAATATTACATCGAGGACCCGGATGCTTTGCAGGGAAACGGTGCACGTGTGTGGGCATTGAACACGCTTGCGGTGAGTAACATGCTGAACGAGAGTCAGGAGTTGCGGAATCGAATCGTTTTGGAGAATATACCTTCGGGGCAGAAATTTTTGAGAATCGTCTTCGAGGCGATGAAGGAGAACCGGGTGCTTATTTTGTCGTATCGTTCATTCCGACGTGTAACAAGTTCGCATACATTGGCGGCTCCCTATTTCGTGAAGTTATTTCGTCAGCGTTGGTATGTCATCGCTAAGGATTTTACGGATCGGAAAATCAAGACTTATGCTTTGGACCGGGTTGCTTCTCTCGAATTGAGCAGTCGTACATTCGTCTATCCCGACAGTTTTTCTCCCATCGATTATTTCCGGGATTGTTTCGGGATTACGCACGACGATATGCCGGCGCAGGAGGTGGTGCTGCGTGTCCCTGCTTTGCAAGCTAATTATTTGAGGACACTTCCTTTGCACGAAAGTCAAGAGGAACTTGACCGGAACGAACATGGCTCTACGTTTCATTACCGTTTGAAAATCACTCCCGATTTCGAACAGGAGGTGTATGCTTTGGGGTATTGGCAAGCTGAGGTTTTGTCTCCGCAGACTTTACGCGATGCGGTGGCTGAACGGTTGTCCCGAAGTTTGGCGTGTTACGGAACGGCGGGGTTATCTTGCCAGGAACGCGGGAAGTAGAAGGTATTTATTTTTTCCTTTCATCGCCGAAAAGAAAGAACCCGGAAATGCAGCCGCTTTTTGTAGCTTTATTGCCCGATAAAGGAGGGGAGAATCTTGTTCTTTTCTTTATATTTTAACCCCCTTACCTTACGTGCACTCCCCCTATCTCATCTACGATGAGCAGAGGGAGAGGATTAAAAGCGACACTTCGATCGGCCTTTTGTGCTTTCTTTTTGCTTTGTGAGTACTTTCTATTCCTTTACAGAAACATAGGGAGAGAGTGATGTTTTTATATGCTTCCTCTGCTATGGATATTTTTTAACCTCTCCGTCCTGCGGACACCTCCCCTATATTTTGCTATGCAAAACACAGAGGAGGTTAATACTTTCCTGTGTATTGTGTTTGTTCTTCTCCCCTGCCGTGTCCCGTAGTATTACGGGGAGTTGCGGAGAATAGGGGAGACACAGAGGAGCGGTAGCGACGATGAGAGGGGTTAAAAAAGATAGGATTTTTGTAGAACTAACCTTTCCATCTTTCGGATACCTTCCCTATCACGCTGCATGTGCAGGAGGTCAGTTTTTAGCTCTTGCCCATGATATAATGATAGATAGTTTCTATTCTCCCGTGTACACGGCTTTCATAGAGCCTAAGGGAAGTTTCCCTTCTACTTTCAAGGGTATGCGTTTATTGTCGGTAGAGATCCATGCCGAGATTTTGTCGCTGGTCTTTTTGCCGGTTCTGTCATAGAATCGGAAATGAAGTTTGTAGGTGCTGTATTCCTTTTTGTTTTGTTTGAGGATTTCCTGTCCCAAATATTCTATTTCGAGGTATTCGAGGTTTTTACCGGAGAAAATTTTGGTGTTATAGATTTGATACATTTCCATTGCTCGGAAGTCGAAGGTGCGAATCACGTAAAAGATACTCAGCATGTCGTAGACTATACCGGGTTCGGTGAGTGTATAGTCCTCTATGGCGTTACGCTTGGGCCGATATAGGCGGATATTTCCCGTGGTCGAGTTTCCATCGTAGGTATAATTTACTTCGTCTTTCCGGTAAGTCCCGTTTTCGTCAGCGAGTTTGGCGTAATAAATGGGTAGCAGTTCTTTGTTTCGCTGCATATCGGATACCAGTGTGTCGCGTACTTTGAATATGTTGTCGGCAAAGGGGAGTGTACGAGCTTTTAAAACAGATGTATATTTGTCGGGGTATTCGGTGAGTTGGAGCGTAGCTGTCGCTGCCCGCTTCCAGAGAAATCCCAGTTGGTATATGACATCGTAGGATAGCCATTCGGGTTGCATACCCGGAGTCGTTTGCGCATAAATTCCGTTCGCCATACTCCAAAAAAGAATCCCGAAAGTAATACGGCGTAACGACCCGGTGTTTTTCATATAACGATGGCGTAGCATGCGGTTTGTTATTAAGATTGTCAGTAATTTCGTTTTTTCTCTTTGGGCTTGTTTTTCTTTATTTTGTCGGGTTTTTGTTTATCGACCGGTGTCGCATAGATGTCCCAATCCTGTTCTATATCCCAATTGGCTTTCAGTTCGAGTTCCTGTGGGTAATACGAAACTTCTTCGGGCTGTCTTTTCTCGGAGTAGTTCCCGGTGTCGTATTTCCCGTTTCCGTTACGGTCGATAAATAAGCGGGCGTAGTAAGTACCCGGATTCATATACATGAACTCGGCTCCTCCATTGATGACCGGGGCTGTTCTTACGGGTTTGTCTCCTGAATCAAGAATTTCGACAAAGGCGGAATCGGATACGCCCGAAATAGAGAGATACAGATTGGCGTAATCTTCGAGGGCTTTGACTTTGAATTCTTGTTTATAGGTGTTCGTGAATAGTCCGTAAATATTGGTGAATGCCGTGGAGTCCATAACGATGCGATAGGATTCTCCCGGAGTCCATTTGTAGGTGAGTGTGTAGTCCCGGATAGCAATGGAGTCTTGGAGGAATGTGTACAGGGAGTCGGCAACAGGTATCCACAAGGTGTCTCTTTTTTGTTCCAGATGTATTTTCCCTGCATCGTATGTTTGCAATGGTTCGGCAAAGGAAAAACGAAGCGGTTTATAAACATCGAGAGAAGAGCTTATCTTGGCGTTCATTTGCATGAATTGGATTTCGGGAACTTCGATGGAGTCGTTGTCCTTGTCTTTCTTTTTTTCTTTTTTCTTGGGCGCTTTGACTTTTTTCATGATGAATTTGAGCGTATCGTTGTAGAGAGACAATTGTCTTAACGTGTCGGTACGGAGATATTCGGCCGTGAATAAAAGTGTATCCATGTTGTAAATGAGCGAGTCTTTTATCCAGTATTGCAGCGTGTCGTTATGGAACGAGCGTTCGAGAATGGCCCAGTCTTCTTGCTCGAAATTCAGCGGCTTCAGCTTGGGCAACGAATCGGCGGGAGCTTTGAAATAAAGGTCGATTTTACGACGGTCTTTTCTTTCGCTTTTGTCGAGATATTGAGATTGGAATCCTTCGTTGAATGCCGTGAGCAGAATATCGTTCGGATAGAAATGGGTGTGGTTGTATTCGATAATGGTGTCGATGGTGACGCTGTCTTTCCAAATGGTGTCGACGTGTAATTTAACATCGGCCGAAGGAATAACGATAGAATCGAGAAAAGCGATATCTTCCGACGGGTTGTCGAAGCGGTAGTCTCGGTTCATGTCTTTCAGCGCGAATAGACGGTATTTGCCGGGTGTTACATTTCGTATCGTGAAATGACCTAATTCGTCGGAACTGGCAATTCTTTCTAATGGGAGTTTCTGGAAAGCCGAGTCTTCGAGGTCGCTGTGTAATCCTACCAACATGCCGGTTATGGGCTCCAAATCCCGGGCATTGAGTAGTATTCCCGAAACTTGCAGAGAGTCTATCTTGGGGCCGGTCGAAAAGGAGTAGGCGAATCCATAGAGCGGATTGCGCTCGTTGTTGTCGATGATGGCATCGGAAAAGTCGATAGTATAGGTCGTGTTGGGTAGTAACGAGTCTTTAAGAATCACGGTTATTTTACGTCCCGAAGTACGAATTTCGGGCATATCTTTTTGGGGGGGGGAGACGATTACTTTTTCGGACGGTTTGTCTACTTGAATGATTTCGTCGAATTCGATTTCGATTTTCTGTTTCGAAACGTTCAATGCGTTAGGAACCGGCATGCTCTTGATGAATACAGGCGGTGTTTCATCGCGGGGACCACCGCCGGGTCTCGACATGTTGGCGCAGGAATATATGGAAATCGCCAGAATGAACGAGGCGACCAGCCGATAGACTGTTATCGTGGAAAGGGGGTGTTTCGGATTCATCGTCGAATATTTTATGTAAAGATAGTACAAATAAGAACAGAAACAAGTTATGTTCTGTTTTGCCGAATCGATCTATTTGCGACAAAGATAGTGCAAACCGAGACCAAAAGCAAGTGTGCCTATTTTTACCGATGTGCAGCCTATTTTCAATTTTTTCGTCACAGGGGGTGAATCGAGTTCCTAAGAAAAGGGGGGCTAAAAAAGATAGTATATAGGATTTTTTGTAGAGCTAACCCCTTCGTCCTACGGACCCCTCCCCTATATTTTGCGTTGCAAAACACCCCGTAATGCTACGGGACACGGCAAGGAAGGAGGGTGGTACTTTTTATTTTATAGTTTGGCATTTTTGTGCAGCAAGTAGGAGTTATCTAACCTTCTTCCTTTTTGCTTGCTCTCTCCTACACCCCGCGACAGGCGAGGAGAGGGTATAATCTTTTTATTTCAATAGTCTCAATAGCGTATGTTTGTATATGAACAGCCGGACTTTATCTGCCATTACCGATACGATGAATACTCCCACCATAAACAGCAAGGCATACGGGAATGATGGGGTGTAATGCGCTTCGATATAGTCGCATGCTGCGCAGTATAGGGGTTTAATGGAGAGGTCGTTATGGATTAAATATACGGCGAACGAGGAAACTGCGATATAGTTGATCCATTTTATGCTACCGATATTTAGTTTTTTGAAGAACAAGAACAGGGCTATGGATTCGAGAACGATAAGGGGGTTGAGGTAGCTATAAGGGGTAATCGTGAATCCTGCTTTCAAGATGAGGGCGGCGATGGCTACCATAATGAATCCGGTAACGAGGTAAACACCTAAATAGACGTATTTCGAGAGATCGAATATGCTGTCTTGTTTCCGGCGGAGATAGGCTCCTATCAAATATAGCCCCACGAGGCTGATGATGCTCATGCCTTTGTTGAAGTCATAGGCTTTTCCCAAGTAGCCGAACAAGGTGCTGAACAGATAAAAAGTAAGAATGAATATACCCAACTCCCGATGTGTCGATTTTTCGATGAAGCGGTTTATCATCGGGGCCAGTATGTACAGTCCGATGTACGCTTCGATAAACCAGCGGGAGAATGTGTTGTGATATAATGTCTTGAATAGGTCGGTCATGTTGAGGGAATCGGTCGCGGCGAATACGATAACAGGGCATACGATCGCCCAGAACAATATTTGAAAAAGGAGGTTGGAGAAAGATTTTAATTTCCAACGGATACCGAAGTACCCGGAGATGAGAATAAAACAATTGACACAGACGAAGCTGATACTACGCAATTCGAGATCGAACAGTGTGCCGAGCGTGTCGTGGGCCAATGTGTCGTGTGTCGGCAGTGTTCGGGAAGGAATATAATGAATCATCAGAACCAAGAACATCGAAAGTATTCTCAGAAGTTCGATATTTGAACTACGCTCTTGTGGCTCTCTTTCTGTTTTATTCGTATAATTGAGCATAACTTATAGGGTTAATAATCGATTTGCCGTCACGTCGAAATATAGGAAATGCGGCACTTCGATCGGGGTGTGAACCTCGGATTATAACCGAAGTACAAAAATAATATTAAATCTTGAAAAAGATATAACCGTTTTCTTTTTCATGTTTCTTTGGGGGATTGTGCTTTATCGGTGTAAAAAACGCTAATAATAAATAAATCGAATAATTTTGGGCTTCTGTGAAAAAATAATATATCTTTGCACCTTGATAAAAATACGAAATTCATTAAACAAAAAATAAAGTAATAGTCACATGCAAAACAAAGGATTTATTAGAGTCGTTGCGGTTTTGCTTACACTTATCTGTTTGTTCTATCTTTCGTTTTCGGTTGTAACCGCTATTTACAATAATAAGGCGAAAGAGTATGCTGCGGGCGATGAGGCTAAGTATAAACATTATATCGACTCTATCTCTACGGAAAAAGTGTATTGGTGGTATTACACGTATCAGCAATGCCGTGAAATGGAAATAGGTTTGGGTCTTGACCTGAAAGGAGGTATGAACGTAACGCTGCAAATTTCTGTGGCAGACGTGCTCAAATCTTTGTCGAATAATAACCCGGACCCTAACTTCAACGCAGCTATCGCTGCCGCTCAGGCTGCTCAGGCCGGGAACAACGACTTTATCGTTTCGTTCTACAACGAATACAAAAAGATAGATCCGAATGTGAGACTTTCGGCTATTTTCAGCACTTTCCAGTTAAAAGATAAAATAACCCCCAGATCGACTAACGACGAGGTGATTTCTATTCTTCGCAACGAGTTGAATAGTGCGGTGGATAACTCGTACAACGTATTGCGTACTCGTATCGACCGTTTCGGTGTGGTCGCTCCCAATATTCAAAAATTGGAAAAGGACGGTCTTATTCTTGTCGAGCTGCCGGGTATCAAAGAACCCGAGCGTGTGAGGAAATTGTTGCAGGGTAGCGCTAACCTCGAATTTTGGGAGACGTATAAACTGGAACAACTTGCTCCGAAACTCGATGCCGTAAATAACGCTATCGCTGCGGCCAATGCTGCGCAAGAGCCGGCAGAGGAAGAAGCTCCGGTCGTTGCCGAGGCTACGCCCGATACGGCAGCCGTTGCAGCTGACAGCACGGCTTCGTCGTTGAAGAAAAAATTACAGCAGGAGGCATCGGAAGCCGAAACTATGGAGCGTATCCGTAAACAGAATCCGTTGCTTTCGTTGATGAATTATACCCAAAGCTACGGGGGATCTCCGGTTATCGGTATTGTCAATAAGAGCGATACGGCAGCGGTAAATGCTATGTTGGCAAGCAAAATCGCCCGCGATATTCTTCCAAGCGACCTCATTCTCCGCTGGACGGTAAAAGCTATCGATGAAAAGGAAACCATGTATCAACTTATTGCGTTGAAAGCCGGTAAAGGCGGCAAGGCTCCTTTGGGTGGCGATGTAATAATCGATGCTCGTGACGACTTCGATAAGATACGGGGCTCTGTGGTGAACATGACCATGAATGCCGAAGGAGCCAAAGTTTGGGAAAAACTTACTCGTGACAATATCGGCAATGCGATTGCTATCGTGTTGGATAATCAGGTATATTCTTTCCCCAATGTGAATGGCGCCATCTCTGGCGGCAGCTCTGAAATTACCGGAGGGTTCTCTCCCGAAGAGGCTAAGGACTTGGCCAACGTGTTGAAGTCGGGTAAGATGGCTGCGGCCGTGACAATTGTACAAGAGGACGTCATCGGTCCTTCGCTGGGACAAGAGGCTATCCAAAACGGTTTGATTTCGTTCTTGGTGGCTTTGGTGTTGTTGATGGCCTATCTGATCATAATGTACGGGTGGACTCCGGGTCTTGTCGCCAGTTTCGGTGTTATATGTAACTTGTTTTTCACGATGGGTATTTTGGCATCGTTACAGGCGGTGCTTACGCTTTCGGGTATTGCTGGTATCGTGTTGTCTTTGGCGATGGCGGTCGATGCCAACGTGCTTATCTTCGAGCGTACCAAAGAAGAGTTGCGTGCCGGTAAGAGCATGAAGTCGGCGGTTGCCGATGGTTACAAGAATGCTTTCTCGGCGATCTTCGACTCGAACTTGACTTCTATGATTACGGGTGTAATCCTGTTGATCTATGGAACCGGTCCTATCTTAGGTTTTGCCACGACTTTGATTATCGGTATCGCTACCTCGTTCTTCACGGCCATCTTTATTACCCGTCTCATTTTCGAGGCTGGTTTGAATCACGGACGATTCAATAACATGGCTTTCACTACGTCTATTTCGCGTAATTTTCTCACGGATACTCACATTAATTTCGTGGGCTTGCGCAAGACGGGTTATATATGCATATTAGCTATCGTTGCTGTATTTGTCATCTCGTTCCTCACGCGTGGAATGAATCAAGGTGTCGATTTTTCGGGAGGTCGCAATTTTGTGGTTCGCTTCGAACAACCGGTAAGTCCGCTTGAAATCGAGAATATGCTTGAACCTTCGTTCGAAGGAAGTTCGTTGTCGGTAATCACCATTACGACCGATAATCAAGTGCGTATTTCTACTAACTACCGTATTGAGGATACGGGCGAAGGTGTTGACAAAGAGATAGAGAAGAAACTTTATGACGGTATGCAAAGTCTGTTGGGCGGTGTTTCGTTGGAGGAATTCAGCGACAACATGATTCAAAGTCGCCAGAAGGTAGGTCCTACTATTGCAGACGATATTAAAGTGGGTGCATATTGGGCTGTCTTCTTCTCGTTGATTGCGATGGCTTTGTATATCTTGCTCCGTTTCCGTAACATTGCGTTCAGTGTGGGTACGCTGGCTTCGGTAGCCTTTACCACCTTCTCGGTAGTAGGCTTGTATTCGTTGCTCTATGGCGTTCTGCCTTTCTCGATGGAAATAGACCAGAATTTCGTAGCTGCGGTATTGACGGTTATCGGTTACTCTGTGAACGATACGGTGGTAATCTTCGACCGTATCCGCGAAGAGAAAACGCTCTATCCCAAACGTGATTTGATAACGTCGATCAACAGTGCGTTGAACAGTACGTTACCTCGTACGATCAACACGGGGCAAAGTACTATTATCGTGTTGTTGTGTATTCTCTTGTTGGGAGCTGAATCGGTTCGCAGTTTCGCATTCGCCATGTTGTTTGGTGTAATTATCGGTACGTTCTCGACCTTGTTCGTGGCTACCCCGATTGCTTACGAAATTCAACGGCGTGGTATCGCTAAAAAGGCTGCCAAAGAAGCCGCTGCAAAATAAAGGTAAGCGTATAAATACAAAAAAAGGAATCCGAATCCGGATTCCTTTTTTTGTACCCTCGCCGAGAATCGAACTCGGATTTAAAGTTTAGGAAACTTCCGTTCTATCCATTGAACTACAAGGGCATTTCGGTCGACAAAAGTAGTATAAAATTTTGTAATAGTCAACCTTTGCAGCATATTAGTCGAATATGGCTCGTAATATTTCGGGAGACCGGAGTTCCGAAATGTCGGGTTGGTGTAGCCGGTAGTATGTTAAGATTCGGTCGAGTATGGCGTTTCTCTCTCCCCGATTGAATTTGAAGTGGCGAAGATTATTGAAATCCATACGGGTGAGACGGGCGAAAACTTCGGCTTCGCGGGCATCGAGTGTGTAGGTGTGAATGGGGCGCGAGGGGGAGAAAATTCCGTTCAACATGTCGAAAAAATATCCGGTCCGGTAGGTCTCCATGTTGGGGCTGAACCCGAGAAAACTGCATAATTGCAGCAGGAAACAGAGATGAAAATTGGCTTTACCTTCTTCCATTATATTGAGGACTTGAATGGAACGGGCGATGAAGGCGAAAAGCGGGAGATTGGGTTCGGGTTCTTTTATGGTTTGACAGAGGACTTCGGATAAAAAGAGTGCTTCTGCGTTTTTTACCGGATCGGAATAGATGTTTTGAAGAGGTAAAACCGTGCGCGCTTCGATGATTTTTTGCAATTCCCGGCTGTTCCGGTAGTCTATATCGAGTTCCAAAATAGAGAACGGCATGAAGAGGGACCGAAACATGCGAGCTTTTTTTCCGCCCCCTTGTGGAATAAGATAGGAAGATCGGCCATATTGTTCGGTGTACAAATGGGCTACCGATATTTTGTCGTTATAGGGAATGATGTGCAGTACTATTCCTAATGTTTTTTCGAGCATTCTCCCGGTAAATTTTTCTACAAAAATAGTTGTTTTATCCAAAGGCCGGTACTGGTTCGGCGCATTGATTTTATTTATTCGGGAGCAGTGGTTGTATCGGGAGTGTGAAAATTGAGCTTCACAGCAAATATTGTACAGATACAATGCATTATATTTGTCCATATAAAAGGCTGATGATATGGAACAGTTAGATGTATTCGATTGCTCGAATGTGCTTATAGCGAGTTATTTTGCCGATGATCGGGAGTGTGCTCATGAAAATCGGGAACATACGCTCATTTATCAGTGTTCCGGTAGATTGGAGATCGAGGAACGTGGAAAGAAAACCGTTTTGTATCCGGGAGATTGTGCCTTTATGCGGCGTGATAACCGAATGTGGTTGCAAAAGAGGGTCGGGAAGGGTGAGCCTTATCGTTCCATTGTGTTGAAATTTTCGAAGGCTTTTTTGAGGGAGTTTTACCAAACACTCGATCGGCAGCAGATTCCAATCGACTCCAAACGAGAGAAAGCGAGCTTGCTCCTCTTGCCGAAAAATAGACCGGATATCCGCTCTTTGTTCGAGTCGGTTATTCCGTATTTCGATGCTGGGGAGAAACCCTCGGAAAAGATTTTGAAATTGAAGATGATCGAAGGTGTGTATGTCTTGCTCAATACCGACCGTAATCTGTATGCATCGTTATTCGATTTCGTGGAACCGTGGAAAATCGATATTCTCGATTACTTGAACGAGAATTATATGTGCGATCTCTCGATGAAAGAAATCGCCAGTTATACAGGGCGTAGTTTGGCTACTTTTAAACGGGATTTTGCCAAAGTGAGCGATTTGACGCCTCAGAAATGGATTATCAGACGACGTCTTGAAGCGGCGCATGATTTAATTCGGTCGGGGAAAAAGAAAGTTACGGAGGCTTGCTTCGATGTAGGCTTTAAGAATCTGTCGCATTTTTCCAAAGTGTATAAAGAGACCTATGGGGTCGCACCATCGTGGCAGGGTGAGCTTTATGGCAAATAGATTTGAGCTTTATAGCAAAATCGTTGCGAGATCTGTTTCGTACCTTTGTACATCGTGCGGAAATAGACGATGATCGATGGAGACTGATGTCTGTCTGTTTCCGATTTTCCAATTACATGATTTCTAAATGATGAGTTGGAAAACTGGTATTTTGTGGTGTTCAATTAAAATCATAGGGTATGAAAACAAAAGTAGTTTTATGGGTTTTATTGTCAATTTTAATATTTCCGATTATGACAAAATCACAAGAGAAAGTCCGACAGACAGCCGGACATGATGCGCTTGGTGAGTTCGCTCCCGAGTTTGCGCATTTGAATGACGATATTCTTTTTGGGGAGGTATGGAGTCGTAACGATTTGCTTTCGCTTCGTGACCGCTCTATCGTGACTGTCGTTGCTCTCATGTCACAGGGGTTGACAGATTCTTCGTTCAAGTATCATCTTGAATCGGCCAAGAAGAACGGGGTGACCAAAACTGAAATCGCTGAAATTCTTACTCATGCTGCGTTCTATGCTGGTTGGCCCAAAGCATGGGCGGCATTTCGTATGGCCAAAGAGGTGTGGGTAGACTGTGCGGATAGTACTGCTGCCTGTTCGCTCGATGCGTATGCTCAATCCATTATTTTTCCTGTCGGCAAACCTAACGATACGTACGCCAAATATTTCATCGGTCAAAGCTATCTCGCACCTGTCGTGACAGAAGGTATTCCCATTTCGAACGTTACTTTCGAGCCCGGTTGCCGTAATAATTGGCACATACACAAGGCTACCAAAGGCGGCGGTCAAATACTTGTGTGCGTGGGTGGCAGAGGTTATTATCAGGAATGGGGAAAAGAACCGGTGGAACTTCTCCCCGGCGATGCGGTTTATATCTCGGCCGGTGTGAAGCATTGGCACGGAGCTGCGCCTGACAGTTGGTTTTCGCATCTCGCCATAGAGGCTCCCGGCGAAAACAAGAGCAATGAGTGGCTCGAACCTGTGAGCGAAGAGGAATATTCGGGCGTTGTCCGTCATTAACGCTGAGCCTCGAAATAGCTCGAACAAGTTTGTCTTTTTCTCGGCTTGTAGTTTATTTCAAAATGAATATAGTATGAAACAGATAGTATTGATACTTATGAGTATTCTCAGTTTTAGTTGTTCGTCACAAACTCAACGACAGGCGACAGATACCACCGAACCGGTGAGTAAGAAAATTCTTGTGGTCTATTTTTCTTGTACCGGAACTACCGGGAGGGTGGCAGAATCTATTGCCGGTGCGGTCGATGGCCGGCTTTACCGGATTACTCCTGCCGAGGTCTATACTTCGGCCGATCTCGATTGGAATGACAAGTCGAGCCGGAGTTCGGTCGAAATGGCCGACGAGGATTCTCGCCCCGAACTGGGTGGGGAGCCTCTCGATATGAAAGATTACGATATCGTATTTCTCGGCTATCCTATTTGGTGGGACTTGTGTCCGCGTCCGGTCAATACGTTTCTTGAAAAATACGATTTTTCCGGTAAAACCGTTATCCCGTTCGCTACTTCCGGAGGAAGTTCGATAGCCCATAGTGTAAGACAGCTCAGGAAACTTTATCCAAACGTGACTTGGAACGACGGCAAGTTACTCAACGGAGGCGTTGCGGTGGCTACCGAATGGGCTAAGCAGGTCGTTGAAAATACTAAAAAGGGAAGTCGGTGAAAGCCGTTATCTCGAAGAATCGAGCTTTATGACAAAGAGTTTTGAGCCCTGTGGCAAAGTTGCCACGGGGCTTTCTTTTTAACTTTGTAACGGATATAAAACAGATTATTATGAATGCTCATACTATTTTTGAAAGAGATCTGAACGGAGAGATGGTTTCCCCGTCGGATCCGGGATACGATGAATTGATAAATGCCATTTGGGATACTATGAAAATGGCGACCGAATTGAATACCGGTTATCATACGCCCGATGAGGTGCGTCGGATATTGAGTGTAATTCTCGGGTGTGAAGTGGACGAATCTATTACTTTGTTGCCACCGTTTTATGTGGATTATGGGAAACACATAAAAATAGGGAAGGGTTGCTTTATTCAACAGTGTTGTACGTTTTTCGGGCGAGGGGGTATTACTCTCGGTGAAAATGTCTTTTTGGGGCCGAAAGTGAATATTATTACCATTAACCATGATCCCGACCCGGAAAATCGGGATGCGACTTATGGTCGCCCTGTTGTTCTTGAAGATAGAGTTTGGGTCGGAATCAATGCTACGATTCTCCCCGGAGTGAGAATAGGATACGGGGCTATCGTGGGGGCGAATAGTGTGGTGACCAAAGATGTGCCGCCTATGACAGTTGTCGCAGGTAATCCTGCTCGGATTATAAAAGAGTTGAAAAAATAATCGATATGAAAGAGGTCAATAAAACGGAAATCGGTCGTCGTGGATTTCTTAAAACAACGACATTAGCGGGGGCAGCATTGACTATGCCCGCAGGATTGAATAGGGCTGGCTGCTAACGAAAAGGGAGGTCGGAGGCTATTATAATGCAGGGTAACAGCGACAAGTAGTTTTTTAATATAGGGTAGAGCCTATAATAAAAATTACTAATGTAGATCGTAGTAGTTTTTAGGGGCAGTAGTTCCTGTTCGAGCGGGAAAGTCCGTGCAGATTGTATGCGATAGAAAGGTAAATGAAAGATTTTTAGGTAAAAATTTTGTCAATTCAAAAAACAGCTCTATATTTGCACTCGCATTTGGAAAGGGCGCCTTACTTTATATATCTAAGGCGCATTTTTATCAAGGGCCCATTCGTCTATCGGCTAGGACGCAAGATTTTCATTCTTGAAAGAGGAGTTCGATTCTCCTATGGGCTACGAATATAAAAATATAATTATTAGGAGACTATTGAGATGGCAAATCATAAATCGTCGGAAAAAAGAATCAGACAAACACAAGTGAGAAATTTGCGTAACCGTTACTATGCAAAGACTGCTCGTAATGCCGTTCGTAAATTGCGTGCTACTACTGTGAAGGAAGAAGCTGCCGCTTTGTATGTAAAAGTTAGTTCGATGTTGGATAAGTTGGCTAAAAAGAATGTGATTCATAAGAACAAAGCTGCTAACTTGAAATCGAAATTGGCTTTACACGTTAATAAGTTGTAATTCCTTGAAATTAAAATCGGCAAGGTTTTCCTTGTCGGGGATAGGTATGGCCCATTCGTCTATCGGCTAGGACGCAAGATTTTCATTCTTGAAAGAGGAGTTCGATTCTCCTATGGGCTACGAATGCGACAGAAAAATCTGTCGCATTTTTTTGTTTAGATATGTGGTATCTTTGTCATGGGGTGTCTTTTTTTTTGATGGGAATTACCTCGGTACAGTAAAAATCAGTGAGAATTGTCCTTTTATACTTCTAACCTTCCAATCAAAGATTATATAATTTTTTCAACCCCCTCGCCCTATGGACACTCCCCCTATCTCATCTGTGATGAGCAGAGGGAGAGAGGAGTCCTGACTTCTGCCACCTTTACTGCCGGTATTTTCCAATCCCTCCGTCACTACGTGACACCTCCCCTATATTTTGCATAGCAAAACACCCCGTAAAGCTACGGGGCACGGCGCAGCCATATGTAAAGAGTATGGGGACGGAACATATGGCTCGGTCTCGTGGACCAAATGGGAGTCGGACTTATGTCATACTCTGATGTCTTTCTTTTTCAAATTTATAATGATTAATGGGAATATACAATAGGGGAGGTGGCACGTAGAGAAGGAGGGGGCGAAAACGACATCTCATCAGTCTGTTTATATTAATTCTCCTGTTGTGTCGCATAACGGTATAGGGGGGGGGCGATGGGCGAGAGGGTTAATTTTTAAAATCACCCCAGTGGATTTATTGTTTTCATTTCCTTTCCTGTTATTGATTGATGTCATTTTTCAGGTTCATAGTGTATATGATTTATATCTTTTTGTGAATAAGGTGCTTTCTGTCAGATGGGTTTTTGTTTTTATCCTTATGTTTGAATTTGCTGTTTGGATTCACAATGTCTGGTCGGGGCTATGATTTGAGAGAAACGTCGGTGTGATTATTTCCACCCGGATTATTTCGCTATTCCAACTTTTTTGTGTATTTTTGTTTGTTGGTGGGAAGCCGGCCGTTTGAGCCGGATTTTAAGTGTTTCCTGTTGATTTTCTGTTAATAAGAATAGCGCAGGGATAGCTCATAAAAACAAAAAAGATTCGGATAATATGTCAGAAGAAACAGAAAACAAAAGTTATTCAGCCGATAGTATTCAGGTGCTCGAAGGTTTAGAGGCCGTTCGTAAACGCCCTGCCATGTATATCGGCGATATCGGTGTAAAAGGGTTGCATCATTTGGTATATGAGGTTGTCGATAACTCTATCGACGAGGCTCTTGCCGGATATGCCACTCATATCGAGGTATATATCAACGAAGATAATTCTATCAGGGTTGTCGATAACGGTCGCGGTATTCCTGTCGATATGCACGAGAAAGAGCATAAATCGGCTCTTGAAGTGGTTTTGACGGTATTGCATGCCGGTGGTAAATTCGATAAGGGGTCTTATAAAGTTTCCGGTGGTTTGCACGGTGTGGGTGTATCGTGCGTAAATGCTCTCTCGACTTATTTACGTGCCGAGATTCGCAGGAACGGAAAGATTTATATGCAAGAGTATTCTTGTGGGAAACCTTTGCACGATGTGGAAATTATAGGAGAGACCGAAGAGACGGGTACGACGATTATCTTCCGTCCAGACGATTCGATTTTTTCTGTTACGGTTTACGACTATAATATTTTGGCGAATCGTTTGCGCGATTTGGCTTATCTGAATGCGGGGATTACCCTTTCGCTGACGGATAAACGGACGACTAACGATGCCGGCGAGTATCGTAAAGAGGTGTTCTATTCAAAGGAGGGATTAAAGGAGTTCGTTCGTTATATCGACTCGAATAAGGAGCATCTTATCGATGATGTGATTCATATCGCTACCGAGCGTCAGGGAGTGCCTGTGGAGGTCGCTATGACGTACAACACGACGTATAACGAGAATGTCTATTCGTATGTGAACAATATCAATACCATCGAGGGGGGAACTCACTTGACGGGTTTCCGTCGGGGATTGACCCGTACTTTGAAGAAGTATGCCGAGGATTCCAAGATGCTTGAAAAAGTGAAAGTGGAAATCAGCAGCGATGACTTCCGAGAGGGGCTTACAGCCGTTATTTCGGTGAAAGTGATGGAGCCACAATTCGAGGGACAGACCAAAACCAAATTGGGCAACAGCGAGGTTATCGGGGCTGTGGACACGGCTGTGAGCGAGGCTTTGGCAAATTATTTGGAAGAACATCCGGCTCAGGCGAAAACAATTGTCGAGAAGGTGATTATCGCCGCCACAGCGCGTCATGCAGCTCGCAAGGCACGTGAGATGGTTCAACGCAAGTCTCCTCTTTCGGGTGGCGGATTGCCCGGTAAATTGGCGGATTGTTCTTCGCGTAACCCTGAGGATTGCGAGATATTCCTTGTCGAAGGGGATTCGGCAGGAGGTTCTGCCAAACAAGGTCGTGACCGTATGTTCCAAGCTATTCTACCGTTGCGCGGTAAGATATTGAATGTGGAAAAAGCGATGGATCACAAGGTCTTCGAAAGTCAGGAAATCAGTAATATGTTCAAGGCTTTGGGTGTGACTATCGGGACGGAAGAAGATTCGAAAGAGGCGAATATCGAGAAATTGCGCTATCATAAAATCATTATTATGACCGATGCCGATGTGGACGGGGCGCACATTGCCACATTATTGTTGACATTCTTTTTCCGTCGTATGCGTCCGTTGTTGGAACAGGGGTATGTTTATTTGGCGACGCCCCCTTTGTACAAATGTAAGAGTAAGCGGGGTAAAACCGAGGAATATTGCTGGACCGATCAACAAAAGGATCAGTTCTGTTTGAAATATTGCGAGGGAAACGAACAGTTGATGGAGACTCAACGATACAAAGGTTTGGGTGAGATGAACCCGCACCAGTTGTGGGAGACGACGATGGATCCCGAGAACCGGATTCTCAAACAGGTGACCATCGACAATGCAGCCGAGGCCGATCGCGTATTCTCGATGTTGATGGGCGAGGACGTGGGTCCGCGTCGCGAGTTTATAGAATCTAATGCGACTTATGCCAATATCGACGCTTAATTCGATGCGATATAGGTCAGCCCGATACGAAATCGGGCTGACTCTGTTTTAAATAGAAGGATTTGAAAATGGTATCGATAGGGGAATGTTTTTCCCTGTCGGTTTATCGATGGATAGGGATTCGTTATGGAACGGAAAGCGTTGAATAGCTTAGGGTATATGGAGCTGGCGGCATTTTTTGTCTTCGGCACATTTTTGTTGGGACTGTATTACGACATTGTGTGGTTGCAATGGGTTACAGCTATTTTGTTTATTTTGCCTATGGCGGGAGTATTGCGCTATCCTTCCCGTTGTAAAGAGAGGCAGGAGCCATTTGTCAAAGCTCGTTTCGCTTGGTCGTTGATAACTATGTTTCTTTATTTGGGTATGGGATTCGGATTGCTTACGATTCTCTGAATTCGTGATTGCGCTCTGGTCGGTTGTATCTTTTTTGTTCTCGTGAATATTTTCGAACCCGCTTTCTGTTGCGGCATGGGAAATTCGATTTTTTTCTTGAATCTTAGAAGCTGTTTTATAAATTTATTGAGAAATAATATTATCATTTCAAGCAGGTATGTTCCGGCCATATTGAGCTCCTGTCTCGCATCTTGAACCCCTTGATTTTTGTCAATAGCCCGCTATTGACTGCATATCTCGGACTCTAATCTGCTTCAACATAGGTCTCAATCTGTCTCGGAATAAATTTAAAACAGCTTCTTAATTTTGTTCTTCTTTTTTCCACAGGAAATCGAGCCAGCCTTTTTTCTTTTCATAAGTTCCTCGTGTGCCGTGTAGCTCTACGAACGTAAGTTCGGGAGAAGCAGGAGCATAGCTGTCGGGGAAGAGTAATATGAAATTTTTATCTGTGTAATAGGCATTGATTTGATGCGGGACGTGTTCGAGCGAAGGCCGGAAAGAAACAGAGCCGTGTCGGGCCATGATGATTACCATGAGGTCGTCGGGTTGTAATTCTGTTGATAGACGCTTTAATTCGTTGCCTCCGTCGGTTTCCTGCATTTCGTATAATACGCTGGTATGATAGCGTTGCAGATAGGCTTGTATTAGAGACAGGGTTTTGGCGTGACCGTGATAGAAAATTCGCCGGCCTGTATTCTCTCCCATTCGGGCGATGCGTTCTGTCCACCGGTAAAATCCAGCTTCATATTCTGCATTTTCCGGGATAGCGACATGAATGTTGTGTACTCTGTTTATCGGCGTGACGGCATGGAGAATCATGATTTGACGATCCATTTTGTTCAGTAGATTGAGCAGTACGGGGCCGAAGAACGATTCGTCTTGTGTGGCTCGTATGTGTAGTCCGACGATAATCTCGGAGGCATCGTTTTCTTTCGAAGCATGAAGTATTCCGTTTGATAAGTTAGTCGCTAACCGGTTTTGAGTTTGTAGCGTTACGTCTGCTTTCGCCGCGACTTCTTGTGCTTGCAGTAAAAGTTTTTTCCCTTGTTCGCGGTCTGTTTCACTGCAATTATCATACATTACGTGTAACCCGACCAGCCCGTGTATCTTTTTAGGGTTGCTGACGAGTAAGGCCAAATAGATAAGGTTTTTAACGTTTTTCTGATTACTGAATGAAATGAGTATTTTTTCGTTGTCCGTACCCGATTGCGTATCATCGGGCGGCAATTCGCTCAGAGCCATTTTTCGGGCAGCAATGTCGGTCGTTATCGAACTGATGATGCATGTAATGAGAATAAGCACGATCGTACCGTTGAGGACATCGTCGTTGAGCAGACGGCTACCGTCCGGTAAAACGATGTTGTATCCTACAAGAACGGCAGCGAGAGTTGCCGCTGCCTGAGCATTGCTTAGTCCGAACATCAGTTGCCGTTCGATTCTCTTCATGCCGTAGATTTTCTGGGTGGTCCATGCTGCAATCCATTTGGTACTAAGGGCCATGAGGGTCATTACGGCGGCTACTTTCATAGATTCTATATGGCCGAAAAATACTCGTACATCGATTAGCATACCTACGCCGATGAGGAAATAGGGAATGAATAGGGCGTTACCGACAAATTCGAGGTAATTTCTTAAAGGAGAGACCGGGGGAATGAGGCGGTTCAGTACCAGTCCCGCAAAGAACGCTCCAAGTATGCCTTCCATTCCGACCAGTTCCATTAAACCGGCAGCGAGGAAAACCATTGCCAGAATGAAGATGAATTGCACGATACCGTCTTCGTATTTCCGTAAAAACCAACGTCCGATGCGAGGGAAGGAGTAGATGATGAAAAGTCCCATCAGAGAGACTTTAAGAATTAATTCCAACCGAGACCAACTGTCTACACTGTCGGTTCTGTACATGCTTCCGACGATGGCGAGAACCAGTAGGGTGAGACTGTCGGTAATGGCAGTGGCCCCTACGGCTATACTGACGCATCTGTGCCGGGAGACTCCGTATCGGGTAACGATGGGATAGGAAATGAGGGTGTGCGAGGCGTACATACTCGCCAGCAAGATGGAAGAGACAATACCATATTTCAAGATGAGTATGTTGCTGAAAAAGCCCAAGACGATAGGAATGATAAAGGCGAGTATCCCAAATACGATGGCTTTGCCCCGGATAGCCGGAAAGTCTTCCATATTCATTTCCAAGCCGGCTAAGAACATGATGTAGTAGAGTCCCACCTGTCCGAACAATTCGAAACTGCTGTCGCGGGCCAAGATATCGAATCCATGCTCACCGATGAGAATACCGGCCAGAATCATACCGATGAGATGAGGTATTTTCAGTTTATTCAACAATACGGGGGCAAATAAAATGATGCAGAGCACGAGAAAGAATATCCACGTGGGATTGGTTATCGGTAGATGTTCCCTGAGGTCGAGTAGGGCAGTCATGGATTTCACTTTATTTGTTTTGCAAAGATAGTACAAGCCGAAAGTAGAAGCAAATCCGTTTGATTGTACCGAGGCGTATCTATTTTCGTTTTATACAAAAATAGCGAATTTATTGTTTTCAGAATTTAAATTTACCGAAGTAACGATAAAAATTTTTTTCAGGAGATAATCCGTCTCCGTTCCATGAGAACATCGATTTACCATACACCATCGTGTATGGTAAATCGATGTTTAGAGCTAATTTAATCGATGAAAGAGTAGCGACCGGTTGCTAAAAGATGTATTGAATGCCTACCAGATAGCCGATGAACAGTTGTCGCAGCCGATTGTCGGTTTGCTTTTTCCACAAGTTGTTCTGCGGAAATAGCGTTTGGTTGTCCATCTCGGTGGTTGTCGAATAATTGAGACTCGCTCCGCCGAATATGTTATAGTGCTTTTTTATTTTGAACGAAGGTAGTAAGGAATAACTTGCGTTTAAAAAGGGTTTATCGGAGGTTGCCGTGGAAGTTACTTTAAATTCATTGTTTATCTGAAACCAAGAGTAACAAGGTATGTATACACCGTATCCAGTTTCCGCAACGGTCTTGTTGTTGCCGGATAATTTGTGGTTATATCCGAAACCGATAATACCGTATGTGTATTTCCCTCCTGAGCGGAACGAGACGATACCGTTACCCAATATGTCATAAGTGAGGGCTATGCCCATCTCTCCGCGCTTGACTATATTGACGAGCCCAATGGGGCAATCGCTTTCTTCGGCGATATTAAGAAGTCCGGCGAATTGTACTCCTCGGACTTTCCCGGCGATATTAAGGAGCCCTGCGAATTGCAGGCCGGTTATATCTTTCGAGGTATTGAGTAATCCGGCAAATTGTACACCTTTGAAATTTCCATTTATGGCGTTGTTCAATCCGGCAAAAGCGATGCCTCTCGATTCTCCCGCCGAGTAATTGGTGATTCCGGCGAGTTGTACACCTTTGTAAGTTCCTTTGGTAATATTGGTGATTCCGGCGAAGGCGACACCTTGTCCCTGTTTGCCTATATAATTGGATATGCCGGCAAATTGTAATCCCCGGGCTTCGTTGGCTATGACATTACTGATCGAGGCAAATGTAAAATTCCTTTCGTTAGCAGACATACCTGCCAATATACTGAAAGAGGCTCCGTTGGTGTATTGCGATGCATTTATTCCATTGGAACTCAGCGGAGGCATGAAACTGAAATGGAAAGGGACGTATTTCCCTTGATTCATTTGGGCGGATAAGTGGAAAACGGTTAAGAGAATGATAAAAACAGATTGGATTTTTTTCATTTTCATAATCTTTGGAATTTTTGTATCGACTTGTGTAACGGTAATTCCCGAAACGGGCACAAAGTTATAAAAAATTTTAATGGTGTAAACGAGTCGTCACGGGTTCGTTTTAATCTGTTATATTATTAAAATTTTTATAAACCGCTTCAAATACATCGTTGAAAAAATTTGAAACAGCTTTATGAATAAAATTTGTTTCTGTCTTTATTTCCGTTATCTTTGTTATACTAAAATGCGGGCAGGGTACGCTTGGTATTCGTCGGGAGAAGTTCGATGTTTTTACCGTTTACTCCGTTTTCCGTATCATTAAGAACAATGTTAAAACCCCTATATCATGAAACAAGGAAAAAGGAAAGGTTCAAAGAGAATCAAGAAAGAAGATATGTTGGCCTCGGTGGTCGAATTCTTCAACCAAGACAGGAAGCGGGCGTTTAATTACAAACAGGTCGCACATGGGGTTGGAGCTACTACTACACCTCAAAAACAGATGGTATTCCAGTTGCTCGAAGGCATGGCGGAGCAGAATTTTCTGATAGAAGTTTCTCCGGGCAAATATAAGGCGAATAGTCGGGGAACGGAGGTTATAGGTCGGTTCGAACGGCGTGTCAATGGGAAAAATCATGTGATTACCGATGACGATGAGTCGATATTCATCGCCGAGCGTAATGCCATGCATGCGATGGACGGTGACCGGGTGAGGGTATTGGTCTATGCCAAGCGCAGAGGGCACGATGCCGAAGGCGAGGTGGTCGAGATTGTCGAAAAGACTCCCCAGATATTTGTCGGAACGTTGGAGGTACAGAAACATTTTGCATTCCTGCTGACCGATAATAAGGTGTTGGCAAATGATATATTTATTCCGAAAACGGCACTTAAAGGCGGAAAAACCGGAGATAAAGCCGTCGTGCGTATCACCGAATGGCCCGATCGGGCCCGCAATCCGTATGGGGAGGTCGTGGATATATTGGGACCTGCCGGAGAAAACAATACCGAAATACATGCCATATTGGCGGAATTCGGATTGCCGTATCGTTACCCCGAAGCAGTGGAAAAAGCGGCTAATAAGATTCCTGACGCGATAACCGACGAAGAGATTGCAGCACGGGAAGATTTCAGACAGGTAACGACATTTACCATAGACCCGAAGGATGCCAAAGATTTCGACGATGCCCTTTCTATCCGCCGATTATCGAACGGAAATTGGGAGGTTGGCGTGCATATAGCCGATGTGAGTTATTATGTAAAACCCGGCAGTATCATCGACAAGGAGGCCGAAAGCCGGGGAACCTCGGTCTATCTGGTGGATCGTGTCGTGCCGATGTTGCCCGAACGATTGTGCAACGAAATCTGTTCGTTACGTCCCGACGAGGATAAACTTACGTTCTCTTGTATTTTCGAGCTGAACGGTAATGCCGAGGTCCAGAAGTCGCATATCGCTCGTACGGTGATTCGGTCTAATCGCCGGTTTGCTTATGAGGAGGCGCAAGAGGTGATAGAGACCGGAGAAGGGGATTATAAAGAGGAAATATTGGCTTTGAACGATTTGGCGCAGAAGCTGCGGAAGCGTCGTTTTGACAATGGTTCTATCAATTTCGACCGTCATGAGGTTAAGTTCGACATAGATGAAAGTGGCAAGCCGATAGGGGTTTATTTCAAGGTATCTAAGGAGGCGAACAAGCTGATCGAAGAGTTTATGCTTCTGGCGAATCGCACGGTAGCAGAATTTATAGGTAAACCCAAAGACGGGAAAAAGCCCAAAGCGTTTGTCTATCGGGTACACGACTTGCCCGATCCCGACAAGATGGCTTCGTTCGCCGCTTTTATCACCCGATTCGGTTATAAAATCAAGACCGAGGGTAGCAAAGCAGACCTTTCGAAGGGTATTAATAGTTTGTTGGCCAACGTACAAGGAAAGCCGGAAGAAAATTTGGTGGAGACGATAGCTATACGAGCCATGGCGAAGGCGGTCTATACGACTGTAAATATCGGTCACTACGGGTTGTCTTTCGACTATTATACCCACTTTACTTCTCCCATACGTCGTTATCCCGACTTGATGGTGCATCGATTATTGGAGCGTTATATGGCGGGTGGACGTAGCGTGAATGTTCAGTCGCTCGAAGACGAATGTAAACATGCTTCGGATATGGAGCAGCTTGCTGCCAATGCAGAGCGGGCTTCTATCAAGTATAAACAGGTAGAGTTTATGGGCGAACGTTTGGGCGAGGAGTACGACGGCGTTATTTCGGGTATTACCGAATGGGGTTTGTATGTAGAAATCAACGAGAATAAATGCGAGGGACTTGTGCCGATACGTGACCTCGAAGACGACTATTACGAGTTCGACGAGAAGAATTATTGTCTGATGGGGCGTCGCAAGCACCGGATATACCGCTTGGGCGATCCTATCCGTATCAAGGTAGCTCGGGCGAACTTGGAGCGGAAACAGCTCGATTTCGCTTTGGTAGAGTAGTATCAACTTGATACGAAGGATATAAAAGTATATTTAAGAATTTGTTTAGTTGTTGTCTTTGGCAACGTGGAATATAATATTTGTAATGAAAGCGTAACATGAGTATAGCTAAATATAGTTGCGTATTATCCAGTTGCGATAAAACAGAATGGATAGAAAAAATTTGTTCTTGGAACAGTAGTTTTAGGAATTCTTCAAGTTGTTATGGTTATGTTGAAATAAGGTTAGGGAAAAACGTGGTAATACATAAGTTCCTTCCATATCATATTGTAACACTTTCGTGTTTTATTGAATTGCTTCGAAGTAAGCGATATATTGTTTTTCTTATTATAGAAAATTTAGAGTTAAAAGAATTTATTTTAAATGATATAAGTATTAAGAATTATTGGAATGGAGAAAAATTAGATCATATTGATTCTCCTAATTCTTCACGATTGAATTTATGGAGAATTGTCGAAGGGAAAGCCGAAGAGTATGAGCTTAGTATTCATCGTTTTTTTTCCAATAAATTTCCTGAGGTTGATTTCTATATGTTGAAAACTTGTTTAGCAGAGCTATATTATAATGTTTTTGATCATGCAAAAGCTGGGGGGAATGCATTTTCGTATATCTATTATGAAGAGGTTAAAAAGATAATACATATAGCTATATGTGATTTTGGAAGAGGCATTGCAAAAACAATAAGAGATGTATATAAAGATATAGATAATGATAAAGATGCTTTGTTGTGGTCATTAAAGAAGGGAATAAGTGCTAGGAGTAATACACACAATGCTGGATTTGGATTGGATACAGTAGTTTCTGCACTTTCTGAAAAATCGATATTGCGAATTGTAAGTAATAAAGCTTTGTTAATTTGTACTAAAAAAGGACCTTCCCTTGAAACAAGAATGTATGATTTACCGTTTTATTTACAAGGTTCGTTAATTTATTTTGATCTTCCCATAGCAGGTTTTGAACAATTGGAGATAAATGAAGAGTTTACATTTTGAGAGGAGGTAATATATGAAACAGGTAGTTTTAAATAATATTTTAACGGCAAAATCTTATCCTGAGGCAGGTACGGAATTTGGCATGATCCTTCAAAATGCTATTGAGGATAAAGATACAGTACAAATAGATATGTTAGGAGTTGAAGCCATACCTACCATGTTTATGACAACATCCTTGGGGTATATTATGAGTAAATATGGTGTGGATAGCTTAAAAAAAACGATGATCTTCAAAAATATAACTAAAGTTCAGATAGAAAGAATAGGTAAATATATAAATGATTATGCGGAGGTTTATAATATAAAATAATCTAAATTTTATGGATATCTAAGCGGTATACTTTCAATAAGTTACCGCTTTTATTGTTAAATATTGTTATCTGATATAATAAAACCAGATAAAGGTCTCTTTTTCAAGGTTGATTGTTTCTTGTAATATATTTGCGTTTTATGTAAAATAGACTTTGTATAGTTTTTGTTTGTTTCTTAAAAAGGGAGTTATTCTTTTTTTTACTCTTTTTTAGCGTTATCTTTGCATAATGCGAAAATGGGCTGTGCCTCGGTATAACCAAGTGCGCTTGTTTCTACTCCCGGCTTGCTTTATCTTTGCATTATACGAAAAATCAGCGGTGAGAGATAGATATTTATGGAAGAGAATACGAATATAAATTCTGAGTTCGAGTACGGCTCCGATGCTATTAAGACGCTCGATTGGAAGGAGCATATCCGTCGCCGCCCTGGTATGTATATCGGGAAGTTGGGGGACGGTTCTCATGCCGATGACGGCATTTATGTATTGTTGAAGGAGGTTCTCGACAATGCTCTCGACGAGCACATGATGGGCTTTGGCAAACAGATTGTCGTGGAGATTTCGAGTGAGGTCGTTTCGGTGAGGGATTATGGTCGGGGTATACCTCTCGACAAAGTGAAAGATGTCTCTTCCAAGATGAATACGGGCGGAAAGTACGATTCGAAGGCATTTAAAAAGTCTGTCGGTCTGAACGGTGTCGGTATCAAGGCGGTCAATGCTTTGTCGTCGAGTTTTTTCATACAGTCTTATCGCGACGGAATGAGTAACTCGGTGAGTTATGCTTGCGGAGAAGTGGTCTCGGAGAGCGGTTTGACGCCTACCGACGAGCCGAACGGTACATTGGTTCAGTTTTCTCCCGATGGAACGATTTTTAAAAATTATGCTTACCGGGAGGAATTGATAGAGCCGTTGCTTAAAAACTATGTGTTCTTAAATACGGGACTGACCATTTTGTTGAACGGACGTAAATTCCATTCCCGTAATGGATTGGTCGATTTGTTGAACGAATATATGACGACCGAACCTTTATATCCTATCATTCATTTGTCGGGAGCGGATATAGAGGTGGTTATCACGCATAGCAACCAATATGGCGAGGAATATTATTCGTTTGTGAACGGGCAACATACGACGCAGGGAGGAACGCACTTGACTGCTTTCAGAGAGGCAGCTACCCGTACGATTAAGGAGTTTTATGCCAAGAATTTCGAATATACCGATATTCGTAACGGTATGGTAGCGGCAATCAGTATCAAGGTGGAAGAACCTGTATTCGAGTCGCAAACCAAGACCAAGCTCGGTTCGAAAGACGTGGGACCTGATGGACCGACTATCGCAAAGTTCATCGGCGATTTCTTGAAAAAGGAATTGGATAATTATCTGCATAAAAACGGCGAAGTGGCCGATGTGATGCTGAAAAAGATATTGGCTTCGGAAAAGGAACGCAAAGCAATAGCGGGGGTTACGAAGTTGGCACGGGAGCGTGCGAAGAAAGCGAATTTGAATAACCGCAAGTTGCGTGATTGCCGCATACACTACAACGATACCAAAGGCGACCGGCAGGACGAGAGCTGTATTTTCATTACCGAGGGGGACTCGGCGAGCGGTTCGATTACCAAGATCCGTAATGTGGAGACGCAAGCGGTCTTCTCTTTGCGGGGTAAGCCGTTGAATACTTACGGACTGACCCAAAAGGTCGTTTATGAGAACGAGGAGTTCAACTTGCTGCAAGCTGCCCTTAATATAGAGGACGGTATCGAGGGGCTCCGGTATAATAAGGTGATTATCGCAACCGATGCCGATGTGGACGGTATGCATATCCGCTTGCTGATGATTACTTTTCTTTTGCAATTTTTCCCCGACCTTATCAAGAAAGGGCATGTTTATATTTTACAGACTCCGCTGTTTCGCGTGAGGAATAAAAAAGAAACACATTATTGCTATACAGACGAGGAACGGCTCGCCGCTATCAAGAAGTGCGGAGCGAATCCCGAAGTGACACGATTCAAAGGATTGGGTGAGATTTCGCCCGACGAGTTCCGTCAGTTTATCGGACCGGATATGCGTCTCGACCGGGTATCGCTGCGTAAGGAGGATTTGGTGAAAGATTTGCTCGAATTTTATATGGGCAAGAACACCATGGAAAGGCAAAACTTTATTATACAAAATCTGGTTATAGAAGATGACACCAATCTCGTCTAAAAGGATAGCTGTGTTCCCGGGAACATTCGACCCTTTTACTCTCGGTCATATGTCGATTGTGAGCAGGGGGCTCGAATTGCTCGATGAAGTGGTCATAGCCATAGGTATCAATGATTCGAAACGCACTTATTTCACCGTGGAACAGCGGTTGGAAATGTTGAGGGATTTGTTTCGGGATAATCCTCGGATTCGAGTCGTTTCGTACGACAGCCTCACCATCGACCTTGCGAAGCAATGGAATGCCCGGTTTATTCTGCGGGGTATCCGGTCGGTGAATGATTTCGAGTATGAGAAGACTATCGCCGACGTGAACCGGAAATTATCGGGGGTAGAGACGATAATTTTGTTTACCGAGCCGGAATTGACTCATATCAGTTCTACCATTGTGCGGGAGCTTTTAAGGTTCGGTCACAGTGTCGATGAATTTGTTCCCAAAGGGTTGAAATTAGTATAATTTTAAGTTGAAGATGAAAAGACTATTTTTTATCATATTCCTACCCGTGATAGCGGTGGGAGCCATGTGGTCGCAAGGCCAAAGCGAAGGAATGCGAAAACTCAGTTTAGCCGATTTCGCCATAACGAATTTGTATGTCGATGAGGTAGACGAGAATAAGTTGGTGGAGGATGCCATTCGGGGTATGCTCGATAAACTCGATCCGCATTCGACCTACACGACAGTCGAGGAGACCCGGGAGATGAACGAGCCTTTACAGGGTAATTTCAGCGGAGTGGGTATCCAGTTCAATATGAATAAAGATACGTTGTATGTGATACAGACTATCGTTGGCGGACCTTCGGAAAAGGTGGGAATATTGGCGGGTGACCGTATCATCGCTGTAAACGATACAACCATAGCCGGAGTGAAGATGAAAAATACCGACATCATGAAACGGCTACGCGGGGAATCGGGTACGGTGGTGCGAGTGACCGTATTGCGCAAAGGGGTGAAGGAGCCTATCGAATTCAGAATCGTACGCGATAAAATACCTATTTACAGTATCGATGCATCTTATATGGCCGATAAAGAAACGGGTTATATACGGGTGAGCCGTTTTGCCGTGACGACAGACAAGGAATTTTCTGATGCCATTAAGGAGTTGAAAAAGAAAGGTATGAAGAATCTTATTGTCGACTTGCAAGGCAACGGCGGTGGATTCTTGACCAGTGCTATCGCTATGGCCGACGAGTTTTTGGCCGACGGGCAGTCGATCGTTTATACCGAGGGTCGTCGTTCTCCACGGGACGATGCTTTCGCTTCGAAACGGGGGCAGTTCCAAAAGGGGAAATTAGTTTTGCTGGTCGATGAGAGCTCGGCTTCGGCAAGTGAAATCCTTTCGGGAGCGATTCAAGATTGGGACCGGGGTATAATCGTAGGGCGTCGTACCTTCGGAAAAGGTTTGGTTCAACGTCCCATACCATTCCCCGACGGATCGATGATAAGGTTGACTGTCGCCCGATATTATACGCCTTCTGGCAGGAGTATACAGAAGCCTTATGACAAAGGCCACGAGGCATACGAGCGGGAATTGCTAGACCGGTTCAATCATGGAGAGCTTATTTATACCGATAGCATTCATTTCCCGGATTCATTGCAATTCCAAACTTTGAAGAGTAAACGTACGGTATATGGTGGCGGGGGTATTATGCCCGATATTTTTATACCGTTAGACACGACGATTTATACCGATTTCCATCGGGATTTGTTGGCGAAAGGGGTATTGAATCAATATCCGGTCAATTATCTCGACAGCCATCGGAAAGAGTTGACGAATAAGTATAAAAAGGTGGACCAGTTTGTCGAAGAATTTGCGGTTACGGACGATATGCTCGCTGAATTGTTGAAGATGGGAGAAACCGAAAAGGTGAAATATAACGAGGAGCAGTATCGGAAATCCAAAGGGTTGATAGCTTTGCAGATAAAGGCTCTTATTGCCCGGGATATGTTCGACACGGCTGCCTATTTCAGAGTAATGAATCCTCGAAATCCTTCGTTCGTCAAGGCTATGGAAATTATAAATGACGATTTGGAGTATAATCGTTTGTTACAACCTAAGTCATAAAGTAGTTTGTCTATATAGATACCGGGGCTGGATAATTCTAGCCCCGGTTCTTTTTTATCCTTATCTTTTTTTCCCGATCGCCCAAGGAAGATATTTATTCACGAAGGGAATGAGGAGATATATGACGAGCAGGGTGAGTGCGACGTCGATGTATCCGGTGAATACTTCCCGATGCCCGAATATTTTCATGATGGCTCGTTGGAAAGGAGTTTGTATGAGAATATGTATGCAGAGGATAAAGAGGGTAGATGTTCCTAAGGTACGAACAATCGCACATATATGGTTCTTGTTGTCGTTGAAATAGGAAAGGGCGGACATGAAACAAAGAAACAAGACGATGGCTTTTAGGAAAAAATAGGCAGGCAGATTACAGTCGATGGCTTGTAAGCCGATGAAAGTGACGAGGGTTGTCAGTACAATGATGTATTTTGATGGGTAGTCGAGAATCAAGCGAGATAATTTCAGGCCGAACAAGTTGCCGATTATGAAATAGGGCAACCATTGCACTGCGTTATTGAACATGAAAATGGTCGGGTAAGATTTGATTTCCTCGTTCCAGATCATGATTACTGCGGTCAATATGAGATATATGATTGTCCGGTATTTTTCCGGAGTGATCTTGTTCATGCACCAGTATATCAGTTGCATGGCGAACAAGCAAAATATGAACCAAAGCGGAACATTGACAAATAGATAATCGCTTTTGTTTGTTATGTCGAATACATCGAAGATACACCCCCAGTCGAAGTTGTTGAGCGTACGGTAATCCCAAAGGTTAAAAATGATTCGGAACGGGTAGGATAGGAGGTAGAAGAAAGTGAATGGGATAATGAGCGTTTTGACTTTCTTTTTTAGGAAAGCGGGAAATGGTTCTTCTTTGAAAAAGAATCCGGAGAGAAAGAAAAAAAGTGCATTTATGTAGGTTACATTGTACCATTGCGGGTGTACAGTGTGACTCCATACGACACCGATGATGGCGATTCCTTTAATAAGATCGATGTAATCGATTCGTTTTGAAGAGGTTGGTTTTACCCCCCCCCCTAATTGTTAAAACTTGTTTATTCATACTATTCTGTTGATTGAGATGATTTCGTGTCCTGTTTTTGTCGTTGTCTCCCGATAGCCCACGGGATATATTTCTCGGTGAAAGGTATAAGAAAGTATATGAGGAGCATAGTAAGCGCAAGGCAGATTAATCCGGTGAGTAAGTCCGGTTTTCCGGTGATGGCGCGAGCCATCGATTGTATAGGGGCTAATAGGAGTACATGAATACCCATGATAAAGAGTGATGATTTCCCGAAATATCGGACTGTCGTCCATATCATCGAGCAGCTGTTTTCGAAGCAAGACAGTAGGGAAAGTATTGCTACGAATATGGTCAATGCTTTGATAAAGGCAAGGATAGAGATATCGATCGGCAAGTATTGGAACCCGATGAACAGGGCAAAACATGTCGGGGCGAGGAGATATTTCAGAGAGGACTTGGAAAGAAATCGGGCTATTTGTAGTCCGAAAAGGTTTCCAGCAATAAAATAGGGAAGGCACTCGATGGCGACATTGAACATAAACGGCGAGTGCCAAGACTCGATTGTACCGTAACCAGCGTATAGGGCAGCTAAGATTACCAAGAACCAGCAGCTGCGGTATTTATTACGGGGTATTACTCTGTTCAGACACCAAAAGATAATTTGCATGACGAACAGGCAGACGAGAAACCACAGAGGTATGTTCACTGTGAGGTAGTCGGGTGTATTGGAAATAGAAAAGATTTCCAACAGGCTATCCCATGCGAATCCGTGTAGGGTGCGAAAGTGTCTGAAATAGAAGGCTATTCGGGCGAGATAGGAAAGTATGTAAAAGAAAAGGAACGGAATAAGTATGGTTCGGATTTTCTTTTTTAGAAAGGGAATGAATGGCTCGTCTTTGAAAAAGATTCCCGATAAGATGAAGAAAAGCGCGCTTATGTGAATGAGATCGCACCATTGCGGGTGAAAGGTG
This sequence comes from Barnesiella intestinihominis YIT 11860, assembly GCF_000296465.1. Classification (NCBI taxonomy): domain Bacteria; kingdom Pseudomonadati; phylum Bacteroidota; class Bacteroidia; order Bacteroidales; family Barnesiellaceae; genus Barnesiella; species Barnesiella intestinihominis. The sequence goes on along the minus strand of NZ_JH815206.1, from coordinate 63,550 downwards.
TGTTTCCACACGATTCCCAGAATGGCGATTCCTTTGAACAGATCAATACTGTCGATTCGTTTTTGTGTAGGCAATTTTACGCTTCTCGATTTGTCACAGTTTGTATTCAATGTGCGTTGGTATTTATAACGATATGAAGGATTGAACCGAGATATTACCCTTCCCTCGCTTTGTTTGGACGAGTATAAATGCGATTACAGTGCCGATTATGGCTCCGATCAGCTGCGCTTCGACGCCCCAGTCCAGCAGGGCGCATACCATGGCTATTAGGCAACCTGTTGCCAAACAGAATGTCGCTATCATGGAAGTGAGCAGTTCTATGATAACAAGTATGGCCGCAATAATGAGCCACAAGAGCCAACTTGATATGATTATGTCCATCGCAATTTGAAATCGGATCGTTTTTCCGAGGTTATGTGTCTGTTGTTTATGTACAAATATAATGGGAATATCGATAAATTGAAAGGGTATCGATATTTTTTATAAGAAAGGGAGCTGTGCCACGGCACAGCTCCCTTTTCCTGTATAGAGGAAATTATTATTTCAATCCCCGGTTGCGAAGCAGGGCATCGGGATTAGGCTCTGCTCCACGGAATTGGCGATAAAGTTTCATGGGATCCTCGCTCCCGCCTTTTTCGAGAATGTTTTCACGGAATGCTTTGGCTGTCGCCGGGTCGAAGATACCGTGTTCTTTGAATGCGTCGAAAGCATCGGCATCGAGAACTTCGGCCCAGATGTAGCTGTAATATCCTGCACAGTAATCGTTGGTGAAGATGTGCGAGAAGTAGGTGCTACGGTAGCGATAGGTGATTTCGTCGATGAGTCCGACGGATTGCGCTACTTCTTTTTCGAATTGGCGCACATCGTATTCTTTAACTTCGTCTATTTCGTGCCAACGTATGTCGAGGATAGCCGCAGCTAAAAATTCGGTGGTGGCGAATCCTTGATTGAATTTAGAGGCTGCCTCCATTTTGGCGATTAACGAGTCGGGAATGATTTCGCCGGTTTGATAGTGTTTGGCATATAATTTCAATACTTCGGGGTGCGTTGCCCAGTGTTCGTTGATTTGCGACGGTAGCTCTACGAAATCGCGTGCGACACTGGTCCCGCTTACCGAGGGGTAGTGGCAACGGGTGAGCATGCCGTGCAGGGCATGTCCGAATTCGTGGAAAAGAGTTTGCACTTCGTCGATGGTAAGCAAAGAGGGAGTATCGGCGGTAGGTTTGGTGAAGTTGGCCACGTTGTAAACGATGGGGCGTACTTCCTTACCGTCTTGTACATAGGCTTCACGGAAGTTGTACATCCAAGCTCCGGCACGTTTCCCGGCACGGGGGAAGTAATCGGTATAGAATACGGCCAAATGTTTGCCGTCGGCATCTTTCACTTCGAATGCGCGGACGTCGGGGTGATAGACCGGCATATCTTTCAATTCGGTGATAGTGATTCCATATAATTTATTGGCAACCATGAACGCACCTTCACGTACGTTGTCGAGGCTGAAATAGGGTTTCAGTTCGTCTTCGTTCAAATCGTATTTGGCTTTGCGTACTTTTTCGGCATAGTACCACCAATCCCACGGGGCGAGTTTGAACTCGCCGCCTTCGGCGTCAATGATCTTTTGCATGTCGGCTACTTCTTCTTTTGCACGAGGTATCGCATAGGCCCATACCCGATTGATGAGATCGTTGACGTTCGCATCGGTTTTTGCCATGCGATCATCGAGGGCAAAGTCGGCATAGGTATTGAATCCCAGTAGATTGGCCTTCTTTAAACGGAGGTTGACCATTTTCGATACGATTTCTTTATTGTCGAATTCGTTGTCGTTGTCGGCTTTGTTGATATAGGCTTTATAAACTTTTTCGCGCAGATTGCGGTTGTCGGCGTATTGCAGGAATGGGATGCGGCTGGGTGCATCGAGGGTAAATACCCATTTACCGGCTTTGTTGCGAGCAGCCGCTTCGTCGGCTGCTGCCGTGACTACTGCCTCGGGCAAGCCTGCGAGGTCGGTTTCATTGTCGATGACCAGTTCAAAAGCGTTTGATTCGGCTAAGGCATTGTCTCCGTATTGTATGGAAAGCATAGCCAATTCTTTGTTAATCTCGCGAAGCGTGGCTTTATCTTCTTCGGAGAGAAGAGCACCCGCACGAACAAAGTCTTTGTAGTGGTTTTCGAGAACTTTCATCTGTTCGGTGTCGAGGTTCTCTTTATCCCGGTTCTCGTATACAGTTTTAATTCGGGCAAAGAGTTCTCCGTTGAGCGAGATGTTGTCGTAATGCTCGGTCAGTTTGGGCGAAATCTCTTTGGCGATGGCTTGGAGTTCGTCGTTCGTTTCCGCCTCGGTCAAACTGCTGAATATCAGATTGACCTGAGTCAGTAGCATACCGCTGAATTCGAGCGGTTCGATGGTGTTTTTGAATGTAGGAGCCTCGGGGTTGGCAATGATTGCGGCAATTTCGGCATCGTGCTGACGGATGCCTTCTTCAAAAGCCGGCAAGTAGTGCTCGGGCTTTATTTGTTCGAACGGTGGAACCCCGAAAGGAGTGCTGAACTCGCTAAGCAGCGGATTCTCTTTTTGATTGCAAGAGATCATCATAAGACAAGTTAACGATGTTACTAAAAGTTTTTTCATGAGGTATAATATTACTGTGTTAATGATTTTCGGAATTTTCCCATACAAACCTTGTGACAAGGGGATAATGGTCTGAACTTTTATGTCGTTGGCGGACAAGCCATCGGGCTTCCATATTGCCTTTGTATAGGATATGGTCGATGCGGAACCAGAAGCGATTGGCATGATATGTGATTCCCGGTCCTAATCCCAATTCGTTGTAGGCGTCGCGAAAACCCATACTGTGGAGCTTTCGGACAGAATAGGATAAAGGTGAGTCGTTGAAGTCACCGCAGACGATGATATTACCGGGAATGTTTTGTATTTTCTCGGCTGTCAGGTTGGTTTGGCGATTTCGAATTTCGGCTGCGTTCATGAGTTTGGACAACAAGTGTTTCTTTATTTCGTCCAGTCGGTCGGTATTCGGGTGTGCTGTGATTTCATGATATAGTTCTTTGTCGGTTTGAGTCAATCCAATAGATTCCATGTGTTGGTTGACAACGGTGACTGTATGGTCTTCTATCTTTACCCGGTAAATGGCGATGGCGCTCGACTCGGAATATACCGTATCGAACAACAATGTCGCCGGGTATTTCGACAGGAAATTCATACCGTGGGTCGTAGGAATGCGGTAGGGATACAGCGTGTGTATACTGTCTATTTGTTCTCCGGTGATTTTCAATCCCGGATTCGGAGCGATCAGACCCGGACTTTCCTGCAAGCAAACAAGGTCGGCATTTTGCGAGAGGATAAAGGAAAGGGTTCGGTTTTGTCGGGTATCTGTTCCTTCATAATCGAGGAAGAAGTAGGCATTGTAAGTCATCAGGGAAAAACCGGGTTGGCTGTTGTCTATCGGCTGTGGTTTATGTACCGGACAGTATCGGGCTATTCCTCCCCAAGAGATGACCAGTGCGGCGAGCGGAACCCATATATAACGGGGATTATAGGCGAGCCATATAAAAAAGAACGCTATGCAGGCAAACAGATTCAGCGGAAATAAGAGTTCGACCAGTATGCCTATGCGGGAGGGAAAGTATGCCGAGTAGGAGCCGATGACGAGCAAAAGCCCCCATAGCAGATTGAGCAGCAATAATATGACTTTGACGACATGTTTCATTACCACGTTATTTTTTCCCGGCTTCGAACAGTCTTTTCTTTTCTTCGGCAGAGAGCGAGGTATACCCCGATTTTTTTATTTTGTCGAGAATCGAATCGATTTCGTCGTTTTCTTTCTTTTTGCGGGCTCGGTATTCCATATCGGTCTCGGGCCGGGAAGAGGATCGGTTCGAAGGTCGTGACACTTTGATTTTCGGGCGGGGTTTGAATCCCGTTACGATTTTGTCGATGAGTTTGTTGACAGGCGCCGTCAAATCTTTCCCTTTTTCCCATCGCACAATAAACCAGTAACCGAGAAGGGCTCCTCCGAGGTGAGCGATGTGCCCTCCTCCGTTGGCCGATGTGACACTCAACAAGTCAATGACGATAGTAACCAGTGCGATGTATTTCAAAGATATAGCTCCGAGAAAAAGCAGGTTGACTTTGTAGTCGGGCATTCGGAATGCCGTGGCTACGACAATGGCGATTATCGAGGCAGAGGCTCCGCACATCAATCCTTCTTTGCCATCGAAATAGGGAAACAAATTGTACGAAAGCAGATATAATAAACCACCGGCTATACCTCCTAAAAGATATAGCCCTACCATTTGTTTTTCACTGAACGACATGAGAAATATTTGCCCGAACCAATATAGCCAAAGCATGTTGAACAGAATGTGCCATACATCGTAATGGACGAACATGTATGTGAGCAGAGTCCACGGATGGGTGATGAACTCATAGGGTATCGATGGCATTTCGATGAAGGGCAGTATGACATATCCGTCGATATTGAACAGCATCAAAACGACCCATGTGAGTCTCAGTAGCAGAAAGATCGCTACGTTGATATAGATGAGTTTCAGCAATACGGAGCCTTGCCGGAATTGCTGTTTCAGTTTGTCAATAATAGAATCCGCCACCGCCTATTCCTTTCTTTTTCCAATAACGAATCAAGAAGAAGCCGAAGAGCATGCCGCCTAAATGTGCAAAGTGAGCCACGCTGCTCATGCTTCCGCTGACACCGAAGAATAATTCGAGTAACCCGTAAAAGATGACAAAGTATTTTGCCTTGATGGGAATGGGTATGAATATGATGAACAATGGAGCATTCGGAAATAACATGCCGAAAGCCAATAAAATACCGAATGCTGCGCCAGAAGCTCCTACGGTTATAAAGTTGTTGAGTAGTTGGGACGTTTGTTCCCAACCGTACAATGCTACGGTTTCCGATATGGCTGAACGTAGTTCGAAGTACCATGCCGCTTCTTGCACCAATGCCGCTCCCATTCCTGTGGTAATGTAGTAGAATAGAAAACGTTTCCCTCCCCATACGGCTTCGAGAGTTCTACCGAACATGAAAACGGAGAACATATTGAAGAAAATATGTTCTATTCCGCTGGTGTCGTGTAAAAACATGTAGGTAATCAACTGCACGACATTGAAATCGTCGGCTGCAAAATAGTGTAACCCCAGCCAATAGTTCAAATTTATTCCGGCAATTTTAGGTAGAGTTAAAGCTGCCAGCCACACGATGAAGTTAACGATAATCAAGTTGAGTGTCACCGGTGGTATAGATCCCAAAAATGATCTGTTTTGCATATATCAAATGTACTTTTCTTACGAAGTGTAAACCATTCATTCCAAGCAGGGTAAATGTATTATACTCTGATTGTGCGGACAAAAGTAATGATTTTTCGAGTATTTAGTCAAATATAGCTTGCTTATATTATAAAATCGAGGCTTTTATTATATTTTTTTACTTTATTGTTTGCAGTATTTCATTTTAATCTTTACATTTGCGGTGCTGCTCTTCATGGAGAATTATTTACTTAACTTTAAATTATACGCGTTATGAACAAAACTGAACTTATCAATGCCATGGCAGAAAAAGCCGGTTTGAGCAAAGTTGATGCTAAAAAAGCATTGGATGCTTTCGTAGAAGCTGTTTCTGAATCTCTTGTTAAGGGTGACAAAGTGGCCCTTATCGGTTTCGGAACTTTCGGTGTTACTGAAAAAGCAGCTCGTACGGGTATCAACCCTGCAACCAAACAAAAAATCACTATCGCTGCTAAGAAAGTGGTTAAATTCAAAGCCGGTGCAGAATTGGCAGACAAAGTAAAATAAGCATTTATTTTATTATGGCATAGAAAAGGAAAGGCTGGGAAGGTCTCTCCTTTTTTTATTTATATGCCTCGACAGTCGTTTATAGCTCGGTCGATAGGTAGGGGGAATGGATCTGTCGATAATTGATGGGTATATCGATTCCGTAGGAAATCAGAGGGTATTGTCCTTTTATACCTCTACTCCCTCCATCAAAAATTATATAATCTTTTCAACCCCCTTGCCCTGCGGGTACTTCCCATCTATTTCCTTACAGAAACACCCCGCAATACTACGGGACACGGCAGGGGGAGAGGTTATATAAATATTCCATTTTTTCTAACACTAATCAAAAATCTCTAAGATATTATTCTTAACCCCTCTCATCGTCGCTATCGCTCCTCTGTTTCTCCCCTATATTTTGCTGTGCAAAACACAGGGGAGAAGTGTGAATACCTTCGATAACGGGAACAGAGTGATGCATCTCCCTCTCCTCCTTGCCGTGCCCCGTAGCATTATGGGGTGTTTCCGAATAAACATAGGGGGAGTGTCCAGAGAACGAAGGGGTTAATACAAACAAAAACTTTACTCTCAAATATCCCGCTTTTATCGGGTGGTGAAGGCACAAGGAAATAGGGGGGAAGTACCCTCAGGGTGAAGGGGTTAAACTCCACAATCAAAGATTATGTAATCTTTTCGACCTTTTTCTGAAAAGACTGGAATGAGATTGTCTGCGAAGATTGCATCGCTAAAATCCATGTCTATCCCACGGATTTTTTACTGAATCTTAGAAGCTGTTTTAAATTTATTCCGAGACAGATTGAGCCCTATGTTGAAGCAGATTGGAGTCCGAGATATGCAGTCAATAGTGGGCTATTGACAAAAATCAAGGGATTCAAGATGCGAGACAGGGGCTCAATATGGCCGGAACATACCTGCTTGCAATGATAATATTATTTCTCAATAAATTTAAAACAACTTCTTAATTATCAAAGGTCTATTTTCTTTTTGCGGTTACGGTGAGTCCACCGTTTTTTATAAGTGATAAGCTGTCTGAAAATTTTTTCGAGTCCTAATATCTCGGAGTGGTTGAGCATGTCGTGAGACAGCGGTTCCATGAAAGAGACGGGTGTCGGTTCTGCTGTGCCGAATTGTTCGGGATAGAGGACTATTAGATTGTTGTTGGCGAAATATTTGGAGAGGAAAGAAGGAATATTGTCGGCCTCGGAATTAAACGAAACCGATGTGGGGCGCGCACTGACAACGATAAATAGGTCGTCGTCAAGTACAACATTAGCAAGAAGCAGAATATCGTCCCAGCTTTCCAAAATTTCAAATTCGTTTCTGATGTTGTATCTTCCGGCTCGTAACCGGGCTTTCAAATAGGGAATGGTTTCGGCATAAGCATAGAATATAGCACGGCAACCTATTTGTTTCGCCATGTTCGCCACTCGGTCTATCCATCGGGCGAATCCTGTTTCGTATTCGGCCTTGCGGGGAACGGCTATGACGATACGGGTAACCGTGTTTATGGGATTGACACATTTCGAAATGAGTATCATTTTATTCGTGCTTTTCAAGAGCGATTCTATTTTTGCGCCGAAAAACGTGTCAACGATATTTGCTTTGTGATGTAATCCGAGTACGACCTCCGTTATATTTTTTTCTTTCATGGTGTGGATAATCCCGCTGGTTATGTTCATGTCGTATCGGGCAATCGGGATTAATTTCGTATCGGCGGAAGATGCTACTTTCCCCGCATATTCGAGAACGGCTTGTGAGAGGAAGTTGCTTTTTTTATCGTCGTCGGTTACATGCAAAGCGTAAAGTGCAGATTTCTTTTGCGGAGATTTTAACAAGAGGGCCAGATTGATCAGGTTCTCGATTGTGTCGGGATTAGCCACAGGAATTAATATCTGCTCGTTCTGTATGGGTGACTTGTAACTGGCGGGTTCGTTATTTTGTATTTCGATAACTATGCGCCGGGCGGCCTTTTCGGTAACCAATGTACTGATAATGCAGGTCACTAAAATCATGACGATAGTGCCGTTGAGTATTTCTTCGTTGAAAAGTCCTATGTCGTGACCGATGATGACGGCCGCGAGCGTGGCGGCGGCCTGAGCGTTGCTCAGTCCGAAGATGAGTTGCCGGTCGGATTTCGTCATGTGGCAGGTTTTTTGAGTGAGCCATGCTGCCAACCATTTGCAGATGGTTGCCACTACCGACATGTTTACGGCGACGATGATCGTTTCGGTGCTTTTGAAAATTACTCTCAAATCGATGAGCATGCCTACACCTATGAGAAAATAGGGTATGAACAGGGCGTTGCCTACAAATTCGAGGCGGTTCATCAAGGGGGAAACGTTGGGGATAAAACGGTTCAGAACAATGCCTGCGAAAAATGCTCCCAAGATGGCTTCCAGCCCGATAACTTGCGCCATATAAGATGCCAGGAAAACAAGGGCCAAGATAAATATGAATTGCGTGACATTATCATTGTAGGTCTTGAAAAACCATCGGGTGAGCCGGGGATAAATGTATAGTATGGCTATGCTGTAAATCGTTATGTTCACCGATAGTCTGAGCCAGAAAAATTCGGTCAAGTCGCCTCGTACCATACCAGAAATTACAGCTAAAATAATCAAGGCTCCCAAGACTGTGAAAATGGTTCCGGCGATAGTGATAGGGACGGCTCGGCTACGGGATATTCCATATCTGCTGATAATGGGGTAGGCTATCAGCGTATGCGAGGCGTACATGCTTGCCAACAGTATGGAAGTCATTAGGTTGAGATGGAGGGTGTAGTAACTGATCGCGGTTCCTAAAATCATGGGTATGAGAAACGTGTATAGCCCGAATATGATCCCGTCTTTTTTGCTTTTCTTGAAATCATACATGTCGATTTCGAGTCCTGCCAAAAACATGAGGTAAAGGATTCCTACGTTTCCGAAAATTTCAAAACTACTGTCGCGAGCCAATAGATTCAGACCGTTGGGGCCGATGATTACACCTGATATGATCAGACCGATGATGTGGGGAACACGTATGCGGTTGAGTAATATCGGGGCAAACAAAATAATGACCAGCACGATGAAAAATATCAGCACCGGATTTTCGATAGGTAGAGTCGCGATACCGCTCATAACCCCTGTAATTTAAATGCGAAACTTATAAATGGTGACAAAAATAGAGTGACCCGAGTACGAAAGCAAATTGATTTGTTTCTGCCAAAGTGGAATCTATTTTCGCTTTGTGGCAAAATTAATGATAAAAGTTATTTCTTGCAAGGATTTTCGACCTTCTGTTCAAAATGTGTTACTGATGGCTAAAATACAGCGAGAATGATATAATAATGAGCGTTTTGTTATAGAATTTCATAAATAATTGTATATTTGCGCCAATTTTTAGTATTCTGGAATAATAAGGATTCCTAAGTAGTAATTATAAAAGAAAGAAAATGAAAGTCGCTATTGTGGGCGCCAGTGGCGCTGTCGGACAAGAGTTCCTAAAAGTTTTGGACGAGCGGAATTTCCCGATTGACGAGCTGTTGTTGTTCGGGTCCTCTCGCAGTGCGGGTCGTGAGTACACCTTCCGAGGTAAACAAATTACGGTCAAGGAATTGAAACACAATGACGATTTCAAAGGTGTGGATATAGCTTTCACATCGGCAGGTGCAGGAATTTCTAAGGAATTTGCCGAAACGATTACCCGATACGGTGCTATCATGATCGATAATTCGAGTGCATTCCGCATGGACAAAGATGTTCCTTTGGTTGTTCCAGAAGTGAACGGCGACGATGCATTCGTGCGTCCTCGTGGGATTATCGCAAATCCTAATTGTACTACCATACAAATGGTGGTTGCCCTGAATGCCATAGAGTCACTTTCTCATATCAAGAGAGTGCATGTCGCAACTTATCAGGCGGCGAGCGGAGCCGGTGCATCGGCGATGGCCGAGTTGAGAAAACAATATGAACAGATCGTTGCGGGTGAAACTCCTACGGTAGAGAAATTTTTCTTTCAGTTGGCCTATAATCTGATTCCTCAGGTCGATGTTTTCACCGACAATTTATACACGAAGGAGGAAATGAAAATGTTTCACGAAACCCGTAAGATTATGCATTCCGATATAGCCGTGAGCGCTACTTGCGTGCGAGTGCCGGTGATGAGGGCTCATTCGGAGGCTATCTGGATAGAAACAGAACGACCTGTTTCTGTGTCGGAAGCTCGTGAAGCATTCGCTCATGCGAAAGGTGTAGTCTTGGAAGATGATCCGGAGAACAGGGTGTATCCCATGCCATTGAATAAGGCAGGTAACGATCCTGTGTATGTGGGGCGTGTCCGGTCTGATATTTCTAATCCGAATGGCTTGTCTTTCTGGACTGTGAGCGATCAGATTAAGAAAGGCGCCGCCTTGAATGCCGTTCAGATCGCCGAGTATTTATTGGAGCATTCGAAGTAACAAAGTAGAGAATAGAGACTTCCGTGAGTTTTCGGTTATGGGCTCTATTCGTACGTACTATTTTTTGTTTGTGAACGTGGTTTGTGTTTCGGTATAAAACGGAGCAAACTTATTTCTACTTTCGTTTACTATTGTGATTGGTATATAATGAAGAAGGCTGTATAATTTATACAGCCTTCTTCATTTCTGTTTTTTATCGATTAATCGTTCTTGTAGTCTGTGGTGTGGCTTTCTTTCCCAAGATAGAAAAGTTTTGCTTTGACAACTGTGGCACTGCAATCGACAGGAGCTTCCCAAAGCGTGGAGGTTGCGGTCGGTTCGCTTCCGTCGGTGGTGTATCTTATTTCAGCCTGCGGAATGGGAGAGTTGGCATATAGTTTTCCTTCGACAATTTTAATTCCGGGCTGTGCCACGCGGAAATTAAAACCGTCGGCAGCCAGACGGGGCAGTTCGATTTCGGCTATCTTGGCGTTGTAAATGGCCCGAGCCTTTTCATATAGAGCCTGTTTATCGTCGTTCGGGACAGGGGACCACTCGGGATAGGCATTCCAGCCGCGTTCTACCAGACCGAAAATTTTGGGGAATACATAGTATTGTACCATATCGAAACTGCCGATGGTCTCGGAGAAAAGTTGCGCCTGTACGCCTTTGATGCGTGGACGCGATTGTTCTGTGAGCTGTATCTTCCCTTTTCCGGCTGTTTTGAGATTGTTCTTTTCTCCTGCCGTATTTTCTCTTGCCGAGCAGTAAATGTTGTAGGGTAATATGTTGAACGATGTAAACTCATTGACGTAACCTCCCCATGTGAGTCCCGGTTCGTCTTTGTGCGGATTATAGGCCAAATCGATGTAAAGGTTGTTGACATTGCAAAGTATTACGTCGTATCCTTCGTTGGCTACGGTGTAAGGAACAACATCGCGTTTGCCGATCGTGCTCCAACAATATACACCGGCGAAGCGGGGAGCTATGCGGGCGTTCATTTCGGGAGAGTGGTGTAGAGCGACTTCTTGCCAGCCCGAAGTTTTCACTCCTTTTTTCGACAGCATTTCCGTGATGTTTTCCAAGAAGTATTCCGATAGCTCGTGGGTATCTTTCATGCCTTTTTCCTCCATGAATTTGTGGCAGAGCGGGGAACCTGTCCAAGACCCTTTGGGTACTTCGTCTCCTCCGATGTGAATCGTTGCCAAAGGTACACCGGCATCTTTGTACATTTTAATGATTTCGTCGCTGACTTTATCCATGAAACGATAGACGGAGGGCAAGGCTACATTCATAATATTGTCGGTATAGGCTTGTGCCGATACATATTTCGATGTGTCGGCCGATTCGGAAAGGAGATATTCCCGGGCTTTTTCCATGTCTTCTCCTTTCAATCGGTTGAATCGAGCTTCCATCGCTTTGATAGCCGCGCGTGCATGTCCCGGCGATTCTATTTCGGGTATGACGGTGATGTGTCGTTTTGCAGCGTATTGCAGTACCTCGATGAAATCTTCTCGGGTATAATATCCGTTTGCCGTGGCTGTGGTATCGTTTGGATTCCAGCCTCCGTAATATACGGGATACAGGCGTTGGCTTTCGTCTTCGGTGAATCCTCGGCGAGACCCTATTGCAGTGAGTTCTTCCAATCCGGGGATTTCTAATCTCCAAGCCTCGTCGTCGCTAAAATGGAAATGAAGCACGTTTATTTTATAAGCGGCGAGTTGGTTTATCAGTTTAAGCAAGTCGGCTTTTTTCGTGAAATTTCGTGCGATGTCGAGCATCATACCCCGATATAACAAGTCGGGATAATCATTGATCGCTATATTTTCGAATTTAGCGGGAATAGTCTGTTTTTTGAGTAATGAGACGAGGGTTTGAGTCCCGTTGAAAATAGCGTGTGGGGTTCCGCCACTGATGGTTATGTAATTGTCTTTTACGTCGAGACGGTAGTGCTCGTCGTTTTTGGCTTGCATGTTTTGGGGGAAATGGCACAGGGCTATAACGGTCTGACCTTTGTCTGTGACGTTGTATCCCATTTCTTTTAGATTTTGAATCAGTAGTTTCGCTTCGTCGGCAAAACCATCTTCGACACTCAAAGATATATCTTTGGATATTATACTTGTGCCTTCTCTCGGAGTTACTTCTTTCAGGGAAGGCAGCATGTCGTAGGTTTGTATCTTATATGTGGTTTCGAGGGCTTGATTGTCGGCGTATACTTTTTCCCCGTCGGGATAAGATGGAGCTATTCTCCCCTGAACCGTCCATTGTTCTTTGCGATCGAACGGTGCGATAGAGAGCGGGATAGAGATTTGTGTACCATTGTTCGTGACAAAAAATGGCGATTTGGGAGTGAATAAAGTTTGAGTAAAAATACCTTGATTCAAATAGCTTATTTTAATCGAGTCGCCGGGAGCCAATGGAGTCCATGATTCTGATGGCGCTATTTTGTAATAACCGGCATTTATCATCTCTATGATTACGGGGGAATCTTCGTTTACTTTTACTTGTCTGGGAGAGAGCTGAGTGTAATATATTTCCCAATCTGATTCCAATGGTTTAGTTGAAGTGTTGGTAATCGTAAACGAGCTTTCGTAAAATCCGGGAGCTGCTCCGTTTTTTACCATTTCCCATTGCAGGGAGACCGGACTTTCCTTTGTGTTGTTGCAAGCACAAAGTGCAGTGACAGTCGATGCGATAAGTAAATGTTTCAAATGTTTCATTTTCATGGTGAGTTATTTAGTGTGAATAATCATTAGTCGTTTGTATTTACCAACCGGAAGTCGAGCCTCCGCCACCTGTGGCTCCGCCCCCGAAGCCTCCCCCGAATCCGCCTCCGAAACCTCCGCCTCTACGACCACTTCCGACAACTGCGGCGGCTACGATAATGGGTATGATGTACTGTTTACAGTCTGTTTTGTGACAGTGGGAACAATAGTATCTTTTTTCTCCTAATCCGGTGCTGACCGTCGTGGCTCTGCGTAGAATGTGGTCGCCTTCGAAACTGTAAGCCCGGCTGTGGCAGTACGGGCATTTTTGGTATTGAGTAAATTGGTTTTCATAAGGATATACCAATGTATTCCCGCAATGGTCGCAGAGCCATACGTCGTAATCTACCGAGTTCAGCCGTTCTTCCGTGTTTTCTTGCGGTGTGAGGTATCGGTTGTCTTCTTCTTCGTCGAGCTTTCTCATTTTGTTTCCGCAAGATTCACAGTTGCGAGGCTTGTTGCGAAGACGCTTCAACCGTCGTCCGAGCCCTCCGTAAAGGAGGAGCACGAAGAATGGAAACAAAAAGCTGCCGGCTAAGAGATACGGGCGAAATCTGGCCAGCCGTTTGTATCGCTCGTAGGCGTCTTTTTTTGCATAATGAGCGATGTTCCAAAGCATAGCAAATAACAAGATGTGAGATACGACGAGGGAAACCGTGAGGTATATACCGATGATTCTCTCCCAGTCGATTCCTTTTTTTACCGGTGCGGCGGTAAGTTCTTTTACGGCCTCGGGAGTTGTTAAAATTCGGGTAATGACATTCATTCCGTCGAGGATTCCTTTATCATAGTCTCCTTGTTTGAATTGTGGTATAACGTATTGCGTTTGTATGCGTTTACAAATAGCATCGGGTAATATTCCTTCTATACCATACCCTGTGCGGAATGTAATTCTGCGTTGGTCGAGTATCAACAAAACCAGCAGTCCGTTGTCGTTTTGTTTTCCTATTCCCCATCGGGTAAAAAGTTCCGTGGCGAAGTCGTCTATGTCGTTGTCTCCAATGGACTGTAAGGCGACGACTGCGACTTCGGAAGTGTTGGCTTCTTGTAGGGAGAATAGCATTTGGTCGAGGGTGTTTACTGTCTCGGCCGATAAAATACCGTCGGGATTGCTTACGAAACGTCTCCCGTCATCGAGGTGCACATTGGGAACTTTATCGACCGTGTATTCAATCGCCCGTATGAGCGGGCAGACGAGTAACAATAGAGAAATTATAGCGATTTTTTTCATAATTCATATTTAGAGAGACGGCAAACTCATGCCGTTGATTTTTCGATAGAGGTCGAGGGCATAGACGTCGGTCATACCCGATATATAATCGATGACGGCCTGAACTTTACCGTACAGCGTGGTGGAATGTACTTCGTATTGTTCGGGTACTTTGTTCAGCAATAGTCTCGAATAGGCTTTGTCGGGGAATCGTACGGCATCCAGGAATTTGTCAAGCAGAACGGAAATGATGCGATTACCTGCTAACTCGATATCCAGAACATCGGACGATTTGTAAATTTTCGTCCATGCGGTGTCGGCGCAATTTTGGTAGGCCGTCCGGGGCCTTTCGGAAATGTGGTCCACCAAAGCTCCTTTGAATCTTCCCTCTAACAGCGCTTGTTCTTCCCGGCAAAACAGCGTGGAACATTCGTCTATGAGCGTGCCGATGACACATGACCGCAGATAAACGATTTGCTCGTTGAGGTCGCTCACTATTTCCAAAACTTCGTTGATGTGTTTCTTTCTGTCGTCATCGAAAAAGTCGAGGAATAGTTTCTTGACGGTTTCGGTTGTCAGGATTTTCAGTTTATGGGCATCCTCGATGTCCATAATTTGGTAACAGATGTCGTCGGCAGCTTCGACCAAATAGACTAACGGGTGGCGATGGTATCGTTCGCCGCTGTCGCCGTCCGGCAGTAATCCCAAGTCACGGGCGATACGCAGGAAGTCTTGTTTCTCGGAGGTGAAAAATCCCGATTTTCCTTTTTTTGTCGATTGTATGGAGGAGTAGGGATATTTGACTATCGAGGCCAATGTCGAATAGGTGAGGGCGAATCCTCCGGGTCTCCGACCTTGAAATTGATGGGTGAGCAACCGGAAAGCATTTGCATTACCTTCGAAGTGCGTAAGATCTTGCCAATGATATTCGTTTTTCAGTTCTTGTTTTATTATTTGTCCGTTTCCCTCGGAAAAATAAGTTGCGATAGCTCTTTCGCCCGAATGCCCGAAAGGCGGATTTCCCAAATCGTGGGCAAGACATGCCGCCGAGGTGATGGCTCCCAAGTGGTTGAGTTTGTAACACCACGGTTCGTTTTTGTATTTTTCGCTGAGCACGGCCGACACGTTGTTTCCCAATGAGCGTCCTACGCATGATACTTCGAGGCTGTGGGTCAGTCGGTTATGGACGAAGATGCTACCCGGCAGAGGAAATACCTGTGTTTTGTTCTGTAATCGACGAAACGGGGCCGAGAAAACCAATCGGTCATAATCGCGTTGAAAATCGGTGCGAGTATGATGTCTGTCGTCATGGTATTGCTCCATGCCGAACCGTTTGGAGGTGATCAGTTTCTCCCAGTGCATTTGCGCGGTTTTTTCTTGGGCTTGTGCGTTCATAAGGGTTTTTATCGTCAATCTTTGCAAAAATAGCGAAAGTAGGATAAAACAAATTATTTGTTTTTCATACCGAATCTCTGCTATTTCACATTTTATGCAAATATAGTGAAAACCTCACCCGATTTACAGATATATTGAATTAAAATATAAAAAATAGGCTGCTTTTTTGATAGGATTTCGTTATTTTCGCAAATTAAAAGAATAAAAATAAGAGTTATCTATTAAAACATGCTCAGATGAAAGTTTCCGTCAAGATAGTCAATAAGTCGCATCATGCGTTACCTTCTTACAGTACTTTGTTCTCGGCCGGAATGGATATTCGCGCCAATCTGTCGGAGCCCGTTACGTTAGCTCCTATGGAGCGCCGGTTGATTCCTACCGGGCTTTTTATCGCTTTGCCCGAAGGATACGAGGCTCAGATACGTCCGCGCAGCGGGTTGGCGTTGAAGCATGGTATCACGATACCGAATTCTCCGGGAACGATCGATGCCGATTATCGGGGAGAGGTAGGTATCATCGTGTTGAACGCTTCGGACAAGCCGTTTACCATCGAAGACGGCGAGCGTATTTGCCAAATGGTGGTGAAAGAGTATTGTCGGGTAGAGTGGAATGAAGTGGATAGCTTGGACGAGACCGAGCGAGGAGCCGGCGGATTCGGTCATACAGGTGTGAAATAGCAACCTCCGAGAAATGATGATGGAGATGGGAATACGGAAATATGGATTTACAAGAGGATTGACGTGCTTAATATTTGTTTTTATTTTGTGCGGCTGTGCCTCGACCAAAGGTATTGCGGATAAGTCGGGGGAGCTTTCTTCGGAGGATCGCCGGAAATTTGACTATTTCTATTTGGAGGCCGAGCGATTGAAAGCTATCGGAGAAAACGATGCCGCATTCGATTTGATGAGTCGGGCGGCCGATTTGGATACGACTAGTGCCGCCGCCCGCTTTTTCTTGGCTCCATATTATCTGAGAATGGGATTTTACGAGCAGGCGAGGAAGGACTTGCGATATGCCGCTGAAAAATATCCCGATAATTATTGGTATAACGTAGTGTATGCCAATTTCTCACAGCAGAGCAACCGTCACGACGAGGCCATACGGATATGGACGCGGTTGCTGGAACAGAATCCCGATAAGCCCGAAATAAATTCGGCTTTGGCAGAAGCTTATACGGCCAAAGGCGATATGAAGCAAGCTATCGCCTGTTATGATCGAATGGAGTCGTCGATGGGTATGATGGAGCCGATTACGATAGAGAAGTTGAAACTTTATGAGTATATGGGCGATAAGGAGGCTATGGTGGCCGTGGCGGAGAAGTTGCAACGGACTTTTCCCCGAAATACCGATTATATGAGACTGCTGGGGGATATTTATTTGGAGGCCGGAAACGATTCGGCGGCTCTGTCGATCTATAATAAAGCTTTGGACCTTGAACCCGAAAACGGATATATCTATTTGTCGAGAGCCGGATACTATGAGAAACGAGGCGATACGATCGCTTATAACAACGAAATACGCAATGCTCTGATGAACCGACGTATCGATGTCGATACCAAACTAAGTATTTTCAGTACGTATATCGTCGGCCTCATGAAGAAAAAACAAGAGTTGAACCGGGTCGATTCCTTATTTACCGAGATGTTGGAACAGTACCCTCAGGAGGAACCTGTTCATCGTCTGTTCGGTATGTATCTGTCGAGCCGTAAAGATTTTTCCCGTGCCGAGGAACAGTATGCGATTGCTGCCGATTTGGCTCCTACCAATCCGGAAAACTGGTTGCAACTGATAGGGCTGTATCTTTATCAAGAGAAATACGCCGAGGTGATACGAGTGGGAAAGAGGGCTATACAATATGTTCCCGACCAAAAGGATATATATATGTATGTGGCGGTAGCCAGCGCACAGACTAAAAGTTATGACGAGGCCCTCTCGATGTTGGAAACAGGCTTGAATTATGTAGAGGAGAACGATGCGGGTACGAAGTCGTTTTTTTACGGGCAGATGGGCGATGTGTACCATTCGGCGGGAGATAAGGAGAAGTCGTATGAAATGTATGAGAAAGCCTTGTCTTACAATGCATCGAATATTCCGGTGTTGAATAATTACAGCTATTTTCTCGCTATGGAGGGGCAGGATTTGGATAAAGCCGAGCGAATGAGTGCACAGACCGTTAAGGCCGAGCCGGATAATGCTACCTATCTGGATACGTATGCTTGGATATTTTTCAAGCAGGGCAATTATTCTTTGGCACGGATTTATTTACAAAATGCGTTAGATAAGACGAAAGAGCCGAGTGCGGAGTTGTTCGAGCATTACGGCGATATTTTGTTTATGCTGGGCGAAGTCGATGAGGCTGTGACCTACTGGCAGAAGGCTCTCGAAGCAGGTAGCGAATCGGCCGAGCTGTTGCAAAAGAAAATCAAGAACAAGAAATATATCGAGAAATGAATCACATACGAATCGCGGTTTGCTCGATCGTTCTGCTGATTTTGGCAGGGTGTAAGGGTGGGAAGGAATTGATTTCAGAGCGTCCTGTTTCACAAGAGGTGCGGAATAATTTCGAGTCGTTAAAGGCCTCCTATCCCGATTGGAATACGTTTTCTGCCAAAGGTTCCGCCGATTTATCTTTCGGAGCGAGCGGTTCTTTGAGCGCATCTACTCAACTGCGTATGGTCCGGGGCGAAGTGTTGCAAATCTCGGTGAGAATCATTTTGGGCATAGAAGTTGCTCGGTTATATATGACACCCGACAGTTTGTTTCTGGTGAATAAGATGCAGAAACAGTATGTAGCGGCATCGTTGCAGGAGATAGGGGAGAGGCTGTCCAGTCCCGTTTCGTTGCAGACCGTTCAAGATGCTTTGTTGGGACGCATATTTTTATTGAATAGCGCGAACAATGCATATGGTATAGATGATTTCGAGGTGATGGAATCCGGTTCCTCCCGTTGGTCGCTTTCTCCGAAACGGCAGGACGAGAGATTTAGTTACCGATTCGATTTGGACGAAATAAAACTGCTTTCTACCCAAATGGGTTCGACGAGTGGACTCAAAGAGATTGTTTGCCATTATACCGATTTTATTAAACAGGGACAGAGTGAGAATTTTCCTACGAAGATGAAAATCGCTTTGACGGGGTTGAGTGTCCCGGTTTCGTTGAATTTGAGATATGATTCCTCTTCGGTTTCATGGAATGGAAAAGTCGGTGTAGAGAAACCTGCTTTATCAAAATATACGCGTGTTTCGGCTGCGCAGATGTTAAAGAAATTGTCGATATGAAAAGGTGGTTGATTATATGGTGTTTGTTGTTCGGCTTTTCGGCTGCGGTTTTTTCTCAAACTCTCGAAATGGAGGATTTGCGGAAGAACCGGGAGCGGACTTTGAAAGAGTTGAATGAGACCAATAAAAAACTGAATAAAACGTTGAAGAGTGCCAAAAATTCTTTGAACGAATTAAACAGTATTACCGCAGAAATCAGGCAGCAACGGAATCTTATCTCGAAAATCAATAGGGAAATCGCTGTAATCAATCGCAGGCAAAGGGCTGTGAAAGATACTATTTATTTGTTGCAAAAGGACTTGACGGCTAAAAAAAGGAGTTATGCCAACGCGGTGAAACGCATGGGACATCAGCGGTCGGAGTATGATGAACTTATGTTTATATTTTCTGCATCTTCATTGAGCCAGTCTTATCGTCGTGCTCGTTATCTGAAAGAGTACTCGGCATGGAGAAAGCGGCAGGCAGCCGAGATTGCGGAACGGAAACAGCAATTGGAAGTGTTGCAAAAACAACTTGCCAAAAGTGTAGCCGAAAAGAATGCGGTATTGAAGGAACGGAATGCCGAAACCGAGGTATTGAAAAAACAAGAAGGCAGTAAACGAACGTTGATTGCCGGATTGAAGAAGCAAGAGAAACAACTGAAAAGGGAGATAGACCGGAAGCGGAAACAGGCAGAGGCGTTGGATCGCAAGTTGGAACAACTGATTGCCGAGGAAGAGCGTAAGTCGTCTACCCGTGCTGACAAGACCGAGGGAAAAAATTCTACTGCACAGCAGCGGCCTACCAAAGGTTATAAGATGACCAAAGAAGAATTGGCCTTGTCGGGCAGTTTCGAGAAAAATAAAGGAAAGCTGCCGTTCCCTTTGTCGGGCAGTTATAAAATAGTCGCGCATTTCGGGCGGCAGAAGCACCCGGAGTTGCGCTATGTGCAGACCGAAAATAGCGGTATCGATATCGAGACTACGCCGGGAACAAAGGCTCGTGCTGTGTTCAACGGAGTCGTTTCCCGCATTTTCGTGACACCGGGATACAACAGTACGATTATCGTGCGTCACGGTAATTATCTGACTATCTATGCCAATTTAAGCGAGGTATATGTACGAGCCGGCGAAAAGGTTTCGACCGGACAGAATCTGGGAAAGATTTATTCCGACGCTCAGGACGGCAATCGTACGATTCTTACTTTCCAATTGTGGAAAGAACGTACGAAACTGAATCCGGAGCTATGGCTGAATTTGTAAAATAAAACAAGATTCGTATGATAGAAATACATCGGTACACTGCGGCTTATCATAGGGATTGGAATGATTTCGTATCCGAATCGTCGAACGGTACGTTTTTGTTTTTGCGGGAGTATATGGAGTATCATGCCGATCGCTTTACGGATTATTCTCTTTTGGTTTATGACGGTAATAAATTGTTGGCCTTGTTACCGGCAAACCGTTCGGGCGATGTGTTGTACTCGCATGCCGGACTGACTTACGGCGGGTTGATCATGACTACTCGGAATACGACGGCGCAGGTTCTCGAAATCATGCGGTCGATTGCCGATTTTTTGAAAAAAGAACGGTTTGTCAAATGGGTGTATAAATGTATTCCACATATCTATCATCGTTATCCTTCTGAGTCGGATTTGTATGCTTTATTTCGATTAGAGGCTCGATTGATAGGGCGCAATATATCTTCGACCGTGCAGTTGGATAAACCGCTTCGATTACGTGCCGACCGGCGCAGCCGAATGAAGAAGGCCGAGCAAGCCGGGTTGCGGGTAGTCGAGACCACCGATTTCTCTCCTTTTTGGAAAGTTTTAGATGCCAATTTGCAAGAGCGGTTTCATGTGAAACCTGTTCACTCGTTGGACGAAATCGAGTTGTTGCATAGTCGGTTCCCCGACCGGATTCGTCATTTCGTGACGATGAGGGGTGACGAGATATTGGCGGGGAGCGTCATTTATGATACGGGAATCGTGGCGCATGCGCAATATACTTCTGCTTCGGCAGAAGGGAAAGCATCGGGTGCTCTCGATTTGTTGTACGCCCGGCTTATAGGAGAGGTTTTCGCCGATAGGAAATGGTTCGATTTCGGTCAGTCGACGGAAGATATGGGGCGCTATCTGAACGAGGGGCTTATCGCTCAAAAAGAGGGATTCGGCGGGCGAGGGGTTGCTTATGATATATACGAGATAACGCTATGACCGGCGGGGAGGAGAAAAAAAATATCTATCGCACGATCGTGAAGGCTACCGGACTTTTCGGCGGTACACAGGTATTTACCATTCTCTGCTCGATTATCAAAACGAAATTGGTCGCTATATGGTTGGGAGCCGAGGGTGTGGGTATCATCGGGCTGTATAATAATACCGTCGAGATGATTTCCTCGTTGACAAGATTGGGAATCGGAACGAGTTCCGTGAGGGATTTATCCAAAGCGTTTAAATCGGGGGACGAAAGTCGGTTTGCCGAATTGGTGTCTGTCGTGCGTCGTTGGATTTGGTTCACCGGGTTGTTGGGGGCGGTCGTTATGCTGACTTTCGCTCCGTTGTTAAGCCGATATACGTTTGGTGACGATACCCATATATGGGGGTACGTTTTTTTGTCGTGTACGTTGTTGTTTACAACTCTTACCGAGGGGGAACGGGCGGTGATTCAGGCATCGGAACGTTTGCGGGTTTTGGCGAGATGCTCTGTTTTAGGGTCTTTTTTCGCTTTATTGTTCTCTTTACCCTTGTTCTATTTTTTCGGTATTTCGGGTATTGTCCCCGCCATTATCGCACATACATTTTCCATTTGGGTCGTGACTGTTTCGTTGGGTAGGAAGATGAAGGTAAAGCCAGTAAAAATGAGTTGGACCGAGACTTACCGGCAGGGAAAGAATATCGCTTCGTTGGGTGTTTATATGACGGTAAGCGGATTTGTTACGACCTTGTATTCCTATCTGTTCGTCGCATGGCTCAACGATAGAGGAGGAACCGGAGAGGTAGGTTTTTTTCAAGCGGGTTATACGTTGGTCATGCAGTATGTGGGGTTGGTTTTTACGGCTATGTCTATGGAATATTATCCCCGTTTATCGGCTGTCTGCGAGGATAAAGTATTGTTGTCGGAACATGTGACCCGGCAAGTGGAAACGTCGTTGTTGATATTAGCTCCTGTCATTTCGTTATTCCTGATTTTTCAGAACTTGATTATACATATATTATATACACCTGCGTTTTTAGCCATCAGCGGGTATATTTCGTGGGCTGTATTGGGCATGCTTTTCCGGGCATTTTCGTGGAGCGTGAGTTTTGTTCTGCTGGCGAAGGGAGCAGGCCGTATTTTTTTAATAACGGAAATCGTAGCCGATTCCTTGATGTTCGTGATGTATCTTGTCGGGTATACCCATTGGGGGTTACAAGGTGTCGGAGTGGCCTATTTGTTGGCCTATCTGTTTTCGATGACAGGGATTTACTTGGTTTGTCATCTGAAATTTGGGTTACATATTCCGGTGCGAATGTTCGTTTCTCTTTTTGTTTATAGTTCTTTATGTTATTTCGTTTGGCTGTTGTGGTCGAACGATTGTTTGGCGGGGGCTTACAGTCTGACCGCATTTATTTGTCTTTTTACCGGATTTCAGTTGAAAAAGAAGATATTCCGTAAATCGGAGTAATCAGTGCTTCTCCCAAAATTCGAGATATTGCCGGGCTACTTTTACGTGGTCGTGATATTTTTCTACGAATTGTCTACTTTCGGTCGATAGTCTCGGTAATTGATCCCGATGTATAATCAGATTTTCCAGTTGTTTGAATATATCGTTTCGGTCGGGTAACACGTTGATAATAGGCCGTAGTTTTTGCTCGCCGATAAAATTATAAAATTCGGGTTCGGCCCCGCTTACGGCTATAATGCCTCGTGCCATAGCTGCCAGCGCATTGGTGGCGGGTGTATAGGAATAGAGTTGGTCCAGAAGGATATGACAATCTACCAGTAGTTTGTTGTATTCGTCGAACGGTACGGAAACGACTTTTTGTATATGGCTTTCGCGGGGGTATTTATCATGAATTTCTCGGAGTACGTCGAGTAATATGTCGGTTCCTTTTATCGCTGTGCGGTGTTGTTGTATCCCGATGAAGAACTTAACGACCTCCGGTGTGCTTTTTATCGGGTGGAAAGGATTGATCGACAGGTCGATGGGTATGGGGATATAGGCTAATTTATCGGCATATTCGGGCTGGTATGCTGCATAATATTCATATAAACAGGCAATGATACCATTGGCTTCTTGGGCCATTTCGATGTTGGGTCGCTCGTTGGGACCGCCTATCCATGCCGCAAGCATTTTTTCTCGTTCGGGATGCGGGAGCGGTCGGTCTCCGACGAAGAAGTCGGAGTAACGAAAGGTTTTGCCGTCCAAGCATGCTTTTACATAATAGTGGTCTATGGCGAGAGCATCGAGGAATATCTTTTTGTTGTGCTTTTTCAGGTATTTAAAAATAGTCCAATTCTTTTCTGGCCGTAAATCGAAAAAGACAGGATTAGTTACTTGGACAACATCATAACCTCTCATTTGCGGGAGATGTCGTATAATATCCGCCATGTACTGTATGGAATGAAACAGGTCATATCCTCGGCGAACGATACTGACGTCTCGTTTGTTGTCGAGCCAGTGGCTACCGTGAGAAACGACTGTCACCGTGTGACCATTGGCCCGAAGCCCTTCGGCCAATGTCCAGTGTAAGTTGCTGGCTTCACCGATCAGTAGGATTTTCATGCAGAGTTAAATTATAGATTTGTTGGTAACATAGAATCGTTTTCTGTGCGATAAGTTCCGTATTCATATTTTGTCGGGCAAATTCTGCATTCTTTTCTCCATATCCTGTATTTGCTAATTGTCGGGCATGAGCGACAGCTTCGATAACCGAATGACTGTCGGTGAGGTCGAAAGTAGGATTTCCCGTCAAATCGAGAAGTTCGCCGATATTCCCGAATTTGGGTCCTGCGACGACTTTATGAAAGAAAAGAGCCATAGGAACATTGCCCGAGTTGAGAATTTCTTTACGTTGAATCAGAACGATATCTGCGGCCGAGAAGTAGTAAGGAAGCTCGGTATTCGATATTTTCTCGTGTAGTTGTAAAGCTCTATTCATGTCGAGCCGGAATTTCTTTTTTTGAGTTCGGTATCGCAGTAGATTTTGTATGGGTGTTTTACGGTTGGTAAAACAATTGTTGTAGAAACCGGGAGCCAATAGGAACTTATCCGACATGGGTAGATGCTCGAAAGCATCGACGACAAGGCGCTGCTCTTCTTCGTTGCGGTAACTCCCAAAAGTGAGAATGATGAATTTATCGGTCGGTAGTCCCAGCTTATTGCGGGAGGTCAACTTCGAAGGGAATGCATATCCACATGAATCGTATATGTGATGAGGTATGACGAAATGCCGAGCCGTGTTTTCGGGATATATACGGGCGAACTCTTGTCGGCTATATTCTCCCAAATGAATAATCGCATTGCTTTGAGTTTCGACGATACGATATAGTTCCAGTTTGTTTTTGTCCGTGCAATAATGCGGGATAGCGTCATGGCGGGTATATACGATTTTGGTTCCCATGCTTTTCAGACGAGCGATTCGTTGTCGTAGAACTTTTAACCCGTTATCGGAGGGTTGCCGCCATTTGAAAATGACTTCGGGAAACTGAATGTGGGCGATGTCGTATTTTCGGGTGGAATTCCAAAAGGCATCGATACTACATTCTACGGAGCCATTTTGTCGTCGTATCTCCTCGCATAGGGACTTGACGTACAAATTGTCGTTCTGAATGGTTTTGTCGAAGTAGACGAAAAGTATGTTCATGGCTATGCTTGGACGATGTTTCGTATATCGACAAAAGTAATAAAATTTTATAGAAATGTCCCGACGGAAAGATTGAAATGAGTATTGTGCAGAAATTTATCTTCAACCGAGGAAAATTGTCTTGGTTTCGAGTGTTTTCGAGGTTGAGAATAAAGATGCCGAAGCGAACAATATGAACCTTCGAAGCATTGTATAAATAGGTAACATTATTTATCTGGAATTACAGATTACTCGATTGCCGTTATTGGTTCGGCTGAATGCGGTATTCGATAGCTCTACGTTTGCCGGTCTATGATTAGTAATGCATTGGTGGAGGGTGTGAATGATTTGATTTTGCGGAAGATATACTTCAATTCAATTTTATATGTGGCATGTTTTTTGCAATTATGTTATCGTTAATTTAAAATTTGGAATATGAACAGATTATTTCTTTTTATGACAATATTGGTGCTGGGTGTGCCGGTATATGCTCAGTCGGAAAAACGTATAGATACGAAAGAGAAACAAGAGAATGTAAACAGTCGTGAACTGAAAAAACAGTTGGCTGCTATCCAAGATTCGATTAATTATAAGAATGCGGTGAGTGCTTTGGAAAAATCGAATTTTGTATTGGAAGCAGATCAGTTGCTGTTTAAAAGAGGCGGGACTGCTTTCGTATCGTCCAATACGAATTTTGTTTCTTTGTCGGATAATAGGGCGATCGTACAGGTAGCTCCGTTTAACGGTGGAGGCCCGAACGGGGTGGGTGGTATAACTGTGGAAGGTAGTGCTTCGAATGTAAAAGTACAGACGGATAAGAAAGGGAATACGACTCTTTCCATGAATGTCATGGGAACCGGTATTTCTGCTACGGTCAATATCTTTTTATTCAAAGGGAGTAACTATGCGTCCGTGGTTATTAGTCCCAATTATAATTCGAATCGGATTACTTTGAGGGGACGACTTGTTCCCAAAGAGTATTCAACTGTTTTCAAAGGTTCCTCGTTTTAGATTTTTGTTGTAGATAGATGGATTCTGTATGAAAAACATACATGTGTATGTTTTTCATACAGAATCTGTTTATATTTGCATAGATGAAACAAGCAGGAATAGGGATAGTTATTCCCGTGTATAATCGGGAACAGGAGTTGCGGCGGACATTCGATTCTGTCGTTGCACAGACTTACCGCCCTATCCATGTGGTATTGGTCGATAACGGTTCCACCGATGGGTCGTTGGATTTATGCCGGGAGTTAAAGGGGGCATATGAGACCGATGATTTTCGGATAACGGTTGTCGAAGAGGCTAAACGAGGGCCATCGGCAGCCCGAAACCGAGGTCTTGCTTGTGTGACGGAGGAGTTTGTGGCTTTTCTCGATAGCGACGACGAGTATATTCCCGAGGCAGTTTCGCTGTATATGCAGGCTTTCGAGAGTAATTCATCGGCGGATATCGCGGGGTGTACCATACGGCTTGTACCGGAACAGGGCAAACCTTATTCGGCAAAGGCGGTTTTCTCCAACCGGGTGGAACCTCATTTATTCCATAGTACTTTGGGTACGGTACGTTATGCGGTGCGGACGGCAGTGGTGCGTGCAGTGGGCGGCTGGCCTGAGGACTATATGCGTTGGGAGGATTGGGGTTTAGGAATCAAATTGTTACTGTTTACAGACCGAATCGTATGGGTTCAAACACCTCCGTTGGTGAATGTATATCTCCATGCCGACAGTATTACTGGTTATCGTTATGTTCCTAATGTCCCCGATATTTTAAGAGCGATTGCGCAAGCTCACGAAGATGTGGAGCGAAGCGATTCTGCGCAGAAAGCCCGTTTGCATAAATTGTTGCTTTATAAACAAATGGTTGTGGCCGGACTTTGTCGAAAGGAAAAAAGTCCGTTGGGTACTGAGATTTATCGCTCGACGATGGAGACAGCGGGTAAAGACAGGACGATGCGCTGGTTTTTACCGATGGTTTATCGATATGTCTCTTGGGGAGGTCGAGGATCGGCTATCCTTGTCAACCGATTATTGCGCTGATTTCTCGATTTGAAGCCGATCGAGTAAGCAAATGTATACTTCAATGGCTTCTCGTATTTCTTCTAATATAATGTATTCGTCGGCGGTGTGCGAGCGTGACGAATCGCCCGGACCCATTTTTACCGAGGGGAATGGCATGAGGGCTTGATCGGAGAGGGTGGGAGAACCGAATGGTTTATATCCGGCAAGGAGTGCTCTGCGGACAAACGGGTGCTGCATGGAAATTGCCGATGAATTGAGCCGTAAGGAGCGAGGCGCGATTTTCACTTCGGGAAAACGGGATTTGAGAATCTCGACGGCTTCGGCATTGGTGTAGCGGTCGTTGGTGCGTACATCGACTACAAAATCGCAACGGGCGGGGATAACGTTGTGTTGTGTTCCTGCCTGAATTTGGGTAACAGTCAGTTTTACTTTTCCCAATAAATCGGAAGCGAGCGGAAACTCGAATGTTCGTAGGGCTTCGATCGTTTCGGTGGCTTTGTACAAGGCATTGATTCCTTCGTTGCGAGCGGCGTGTCCCGACTTTCCATGTGTGGAACAATCGAGTACAAGCAACCCTTTTTCACAGACGGCGGGCTGCATACCCGTGGGTTCGCCTACCACGGCGAAATCGATAGTCGGCAGTTGTTCCAGAGCCTTGACAATACCGTTTTGCCCGGAGACTTCTTCCTCGGCGGATGCCAAAAAGACAAGGTTGTAGGGCTGTTCGGTTTCGGAAAGGTGAATGAATGCGCTTAACAAGGAGACGACACTTGCTCCGGCATCGTTGCTTCCTAAGCCATATAGCCGGTTATCTTCCTCGATCGGGACAAAGGGCGAGCGACTCCAACTGTCTGTGGGCTTTACCGTATCTATGTGCGAGTTGAGGAGAACGGTAGGTTTTTCTGAATCGAATTCGCGGGCGAAAGTCCATATGTTATTGCCGGTTCGATATGGTGTGAATCCGTTTTTTTGCAAGGTCTCACAGATTATTTGCGCTGCCGCATCTTCCTCCCGACTGATGGAAGGTGTCCCGATTAACCGATGTAGCAAATCTATGGCAGAATAATATAGTTCGTCTTTTAAGTTCATTACCGATTTCGATTTTCACAAAAGTAGTTTATTTTTATCGGTTTCGATAATTTCTGACCGGATTTATTGGGGGCGATATGGGTTTGAATATTAACCGATATTAACTATTCGGATTTGAACGCTTATTTGTGGGGAAAGGTTGATGTACAAATGATATAAAGCCGAATTTTGCAATGCCGACTTAACAAAATGAAATATATATTCTACTTAAAACTTATTAAAACGGGAATCG
This sequence comes from Barnesiella intestinihominis YIT 11860, assembly GCF_000296465.1. Taxonomy (NCBI): domain Bacteria; kingdom Pseudomonadati; phylum Bacteroidota; class Bacteroidia; order Bacteroidales; family Barnesiellaceae; genus Barnesiella; species Barnesiella intestinihominis. The sequence continues at coordinate 35,507 of NZ_JH815206.1, read as the reverse complement.
TACCGATATAATCTGTAACTTTGTCGCAGATTTATAGTTATATTTATGGTAAATCAATTGACCTCGTTGGTCCGCAGGCAGGCTGCAAAATATGGCAACCGTGAGGTGTTCAGCCACAAGGACTATTCAACCAATCGATGGGTTTCTACTTCTTGGAACCGTTTCGCAGAGCAAGTATCGGATATGGCGAAAGCTATGGTAATATTGGGTATTCGCGAAGAAGAAAATATTTCTACATATACACAGAATAAACCGGAAGGTCTTATCGTGGATTTCGCTGCATTCGATAACCGTGCGGTGACAGTGCCTCTTTACCCGACCAGTTCTTTGGATCAGATAAAGTATATTATCGATGAGGCAGAGATACGATTCCTATTCGTTGGCGGTCAAGTGCAGTACGACAATGCGATTATCGCCTTGCGGGAGTGCCCGACGTTGGAAAAGCTGATACTTTTCGATCCCGATATAAAACGAGCAGAGAGCGATAGCTCGTCTGTCTATTTCGAAGACCTGATAGCAATGGGAAAATCGGCCGACGAGAAAGTCTGCGAAGAAGTGGAGCGGCGTAGAAATGCCGGTTCGCCCGACGATTTGGCTACGTTGATTTATACCTCTGGAACGACCGGAGAGCCCAAAGGAGTTATGTTGGCGCATTCCAATTACGACGAGGCTATGCGTATACATCTTCAACGTTTAGTAACATGTTCGGATAAAGACGTTTCGCTTTGTTTCCTTCCGTTGACTCATGTGTTCGAGCGGGCGTGGTCTTATTATTGTTTGACCGTGGGCATGCGTATCGCTATCAATGTCGATCCGAAAGATATACAGAACACGATTCGAGAGATACGGCCGACTATTATGTGCAGTGTTCCCCGTTTTTGGGAGAAGGTTTACTCGGCCATACAGGATAACCTGTCGAAGATGAAAGGTATCGCTCGTCGCTTGGCAGAGAGGGCGTTCGTAATAGGTCGTCGGCGCAATGTGGAATATTTGCGAGCCGGGAAACGTGTACCGCTGTGGCTCGAATGCCAATACAGATTCTACGACAAGTTCGTTTTCTCGAAAATTCGTCGGGCTGTCGGGGTAGAAAACGGGAATATCTTTCCTACGGCGGGAGCTCCGTTATCCGACACGATTAACGAGTTTCTGCATATTTGCGGTATCAATATCGTTTATGGTTATGGCCTTTCCGAGACGACAGCGACGGTGAGTTGCTTCGATTTGGTGGGATATGAATTCGGAACGGTAGGTTCTTTAATGCCCGATATTCAGGTGAAGTTGGGTGAGAATAACGAGATATTGGTAAAAGGAAAGACCGTAATGAAGGGTTATTACCGTAAACCCGAAGAGACGGCCAGAGTCTTTACCGAGGACGGTTGGTTCCGTACGGGCGATGCCGGCAAGGTAAACGAACAAGGGGCATTGGTGTTGACCGAGCGTTTGAAAGATTTGTTCAAAACGTCCAATGGGAAATATATCGCTCCGCAGGCGTTGGAAACTCGTCTGGGCGAAGATAAGTATATCGACCAAGTGGCGGTGATAGGAGACCAACGGAAATATGTGACGGCTATTATCATTCCGGCTTATGAGGCTTTGAAAGAGTATGCTGCTCAAAAACAGATACAATATCGAAATTTGGAAGAGCTGGTAAAAAATCAGAAGATACAGGCTCTTATTTCGGAACGGATAGAAGCGTTGCAAAAGAATTTCGCCCGGTTCGAACAAATCAAGCGGTTCACGCTATTGCCGCAGGCTTTCAGCATGGAAAAGGGCGAGTTGACCAATACGTTGAAAATTCGTCGGTCGGTTATCAATTTATTGTATAAAGACGAGATAGAGGCCATGTATGCTTAAAAACGAAATATGAAATTTGGTAAATAGGCAGAGGGTGTATATTTTTGTACACCCTTTTGTCATATCATAAGGAAGCCTATAAATATGATTACACAAGAACAATTAAAAGAGACGGAAGAACGCAAGTTGGCGTTGAGGAGGTATCTTTGACATCGATTCGAAGAAAATCGAGGTAGAAGAGGAAGAGTTGCGTACCCATGTGCCCGATTTTTGGGAAGACCAAAAAAAGGCGGAAGCACAGATGAAGAAAGTAAAAGCCTTACATTTCTGGATAGATAGTTATACCGAAATAGAAAAGTCGGTGGAAGAATTGAGGCTGGCTTTCGATTTCGTGAAAGAAGGTATCGTGTCGGAAGAAGAGGTGGACGAGATTTACAAACGCACTACGGAGCTTATCGAGAATCTCGAACTTCGCAATATGTTGCGTCGGGAAGAGGATAAATTGGGTGTCGTTCTGAAAATCAATTCGGGAGCCGGAGGAACCGAGTCGCAAGACTGGGCATCGATGTTGATGCGTATGTACTTGCGATGGTGCGAACAGCATAACTATAAAGCCTCTATTGCCAATATATTGGAGGGCGACGAGGCCGGTATCAAATCGGTGACGATACAAATCGAAGGTGATTATGTATACGGTTATTTGAAAAGCGAGAATGGTGTGCACCGGTTGGTGCGGGTATCTCCGTATAATGCGCAAGGAAAGCGCATGACTTCTTTTGCATCGGTATTCGTCACACCGTTGGTCGACGATACGATAGAAATCAATATCAATCCGGCGAACATTTCGTGGGATACATTCCGATCGAGCGGAGCCGGGGGACAGAACGTGAATAAGGTGGAGTCGGGCGTGCGGTTGCGCTATCAGTTCAAAGACCCTTATACCGGAGAGGAAGAAGAAATCTTGGTCGAGAATACCGAGACACGGGATCAGCCTAAAAACCGGGAGAATGCCATGCGCCAGTTGCGCTCTATTTTGTATGAGAAAGAGTTGCAACATCGTATGGCCGAACAAGCTAAAATCGAAGCCGGCAAGAAAAAAATCGAGTGGGGGTCGCAAATACGCAGTTATGTATTCGACGACCGTCGGGTGAAAGACCACCGTACCAATTATCAAACTTCGGACGTGCAGGGCGTCATGGACGGTAAGATAGACGATTTTATCAAAGCCTATTTGATGGAGTTTGCCGGGGAAGAAAATAACGGTTAGACTAATGGACAAACTGACACTGATAAAAGTAGGGGGTAAAATAGTGGAGGAGCAGGAGACGTTGAGTCGCCTGCTTGTCGCTTTTGCTGCCATTCCCGGGAGAAAGGTCTTGGTACATGGCGGCGGTCGGTCGGCCACCGCCATGGCCTCCCGCTTGGGGATAGAGAGCCGAATGGTAGGCGGTCGTCGCATTACGGATAAATCTATGCTCGAAGTGGTGACAATGGTTTATGGCGGTTTGGTAAACAAAAACATTGTAGCCGGATTACAGGCAGTGGGTGTGAATGCTTTGGGTATGACGGGAGCCGACATGAATATTTTGTTGTCGGACAAACGTCCGGCAGGAGAGGTCGATTACGGTTATGTAGGCGATGTGCGTCATGCCGACGGCAAAGCGCTTACAGGTCTAATCGAGATGGGAGTCGTTCCCGTAATCGCTCCGCTTACCCATGACGGTAAAGGCTCTATGCTCAACACCAATGCCGATACTATGGCAGGGGAAACGGCTAAGGCTTTGGCTCCTTATTACGATGTCTCACTGGTCTATTGTTTCGAGAAAAAAGGAGTGTTGCGAGATGAGAAGGACGACGAGAGTGTTATCCCGGAAATCGATTTTTCTTTATTTCAAGAATATCGAGAGAAAGGAATTATACAAGGCGGCATGATTCCTAAACTCGAAAATGCATTCGAGGCTATTCGGCACGGGGTATGCGAGGTAATCATTACTCGTGCCGATTGTATAGGGCAAAAGGATAGGGGGACAAGGATTGTAGGATAATAACTGGATATTATGTTAAAATATTTTAAATTAGGGGGGGGGTAAATTACGAATATTTACTCGTGATGAGAATTTAGATATAGCGAAGGGACTGGGTATTTTATTGGTCGTATGGGGACATTGTAGTCAATTTTTATTTGGTGAGATTTATGCGTTTCACATGCCTCTATTTTTCTTTTTATCAGGATGTGTTTTAAGTGTAGATAAACCTTATAAAGAGATTATTAAGAAGAAAGTAAAACAATTGCTTTTACCTTATGTGTTTTTTATTTTACTGAGTTGTTGCTTTTATTGGATGCTATTATTGCTGTCGCATCGGTTTACAATAAATCACTTATGGAGTTTGGTAGATTTGTTCCCCTATGATAATGAAATAATTAATACTCCGCTTTGGTTTTTGGTTTCCCTTTTTTGGATGTCGATTATTTATTCGGGAATAAGAAAATGTGTTTCACGTGAATGGATTGTCGGGACGGTTGTTGTGGTATTTTATTTTATCGTGGAGTTAGCGGAGAAATACGAGGTGTCATTACCTTTCTTTTTAGGCCGGGGAATAGGTGAAATGATATATATGCATTTGGGATTTTTCTTTTATAAAAGAGGATATGTGTTTCAATTGTATCGGTTAAAAAAGTCGTGTCAGGTATATTTGTTCCTTTTGAGTGCTATTGCTTTTGTTTGCTTGTTTTATTGTGCGGAAAAGATATATGTCGATAAGGAAATGCTATTTAGGATTATTCATTTGTTTACGGCTATTTCGGGTATCTTTTTTATCTTGATGGGAGCTATACTTTGTGCTGTGTTGTCGGGTGTTTTTGTTAAGGTATTATGTTATTTAGGTCGTAATACACTGTATATATTTGCAGTGCATCTTCCTTTATTGGAATTTGCTAGACCTATTGGGAAATATGTAATTGGCAGTAATGGATTGGGGTATGACAGTATTGTTTTTTTAACAGACTTGGTGTTGGCAATAATCGTTTCGTGGGGATTAAAGATAGGAAAAGATTCTTTTTCAAAAAAATTACCCCATTATTCTCCAACGGGAATAATAGAGTAGATCGATAGTTGTTGGGTTTTTATTTTTCTGCTTGGTTGTAAATAACTTCAAAAATGGTTTTGTCGGCCTCGGTTAAAGTGCGTCCACGGCGAGCCATCATTTTCTCGGCGATAGCATAAAATTTGGTGGTAATAGCGGCTTTCGTACCGTTAATGAATAGATATTGCTCATTTTTTATGGGAAAGAATATAAAAGATATTTCGAAATGAATTGAGATAATTTAGAAAATACAAGGGGCTATCCTGCTTTTGGACAGCCCCTTGTCGTTAAGGATAGGTTATCGTTTATTTAAATAAAGTCCCCTCGGTGAAATTTTAGTATCGACCTATCCATTCCCAACCGGAAGGTGTATATTCCGATGAAAGAATAACGATTCCCTCTTGATTTCGGAGAGATTCTATGACTAAGAAATATCCGCAATGGTTCTGTATTCGAGAAGAACTTTTCCATGCTTGATGTACAAAATAAAGATGCCCGATTTGAGGATAACAGTATGATTCTCCTTCTTGTGGAATGCCAATGGTATTCAGGTCTATATCTTCTGTTTCCCGTTTCCCTAAATCGGTAAAGGTGGTTATTCTGTTTTCTTGTCCCTCGACTTTTCCGTTATTCCATGAGATGATAATATTCTTATTGAGAAACTCGAAGGGGGACTGGTCGCTGATCAATCCCCTTGTCCATACGGTATCGACGTTGGTTGGATATTCTTTCTCGCATGAGGTGAAAGTGATGAGTAAAAGTAAAAAGATAGAGATTTGAAATGTTAAATGTTTCATAAAATAAAAAGGTAAATATCCGACCGGTTCCAAAATCGGATTGTTTGAAAATGGATTGTAGACGGATATAAAAAAGACGCGGAACCTAACTTTATCGTATCTCAAGGTTCTGGAATACCCTATTAAGCAATAAAGTTAAGCCCACGTCGTGCGACGCAGGCGTTATAACTCTATATCCTTGCTTAATGTTTATAGAATTTTCCAGATTCTGAGATACAAGAATAAAAGCTAACGCTCTTTTATATATGTCTTAAAAACGATAAGTTATTTACATAGGCTCTTGTGTTTTATTTGTTTGCGCAAATATACGGATTTTATTTCAATTGTTCCGCTTGATTGTAAATAGCTTCGAAAATGGTTTTGTCGGCATCGGTTAAAGTGCGTCCGCGGCGAGCCATCATTTTCTCGGCGATAGCATAAAATTTGGTGAGTTGTACGTCGGTGAATCCGGCGGTCCCCCCTTCGCTGAACGAGGCGACAAAGTTACGTGGAAATCCGGCTCCGTGTATATTCACGCCTACACCTACGACCGTCGCTGTGTTGAACATGGTGTTGATTCCGGCTTTGGAGTGATCACCCATGATAAGTCCGCAAAATTGCAGGTTCGTGCGGAGGAAGCGGCGGGTAGGATAATTCCACAATTTAATTTCGCTGTAATCGTTTTTGAGATTGGAGGATACAGCTCCGGCGCCCAAGTTACACCATTCGCCAATAACGGCATTTCCTAAAAATCCATCGTGGGCTTTATTGGAGAATCCGAACATGACTACATTATTCAATTCTCCGCCTACCTTACAATATGGCCCCAACGTGGTCGCTCCATAAATTTTAGTACCCATGTTGACAACGGCGTGTTCGCAGGCAGCGAATGGCGCACGAATGCAACTTCCTTCCATGATTTCGCAGTCTTTTCCTAAATATATGGGACCATTTGTGACGTTGAAAATTGCACATTCGGCATGTGCTCCCGGTTCTAAAAATATCTTGGGAGTTCCGTCTGGGAAGCAGGGCTCGCCGATGATACGGTTCGAATCGCTGAGTTTCTCGCTCGTTCGTCCGTTTGTAATGAGTCGGAAATCGGCTTCCAGACATTCTCCGTTCATCAGAAATATATCATAAAGATGTCGGATACATTTCAGCGTGTGGTCGTACTCTATCGTGCGATTGTATCGTTCGTTTCGGAAATCGGCTTCATTTCCTCGAAATGCAAGCAGTTCTTGATTGCAGACGATGGCTTCTCCGGGATCCAAATCGGATATTTGTTTTACCAATGAATCGTCGGGAAGAATGTGGCTTGCGATAAAAATGTTATCGTCCGAGAGAGCCGCCGGATATTTGGCTGCCATATATTCGGGTGTGAGATAGGAGTACATGCCGGGTAACCGGTGTTCCCATTTTTCTCGTATGGTAAGAATTCCTATTCTAATGTCCGAAACCGGACGGGTGAATGCCAGCGGTAAAAGATCGAAATGCTGTTGATTAACGTCGAAAAGAATGATATTTTTCATAACCAAATGTAATTTGATACTTCAAAGGTAATGTAAATCTTAGAAATAGGTTCGGTTTTTTTAATAAATATTTCATACAGAGGGGTGTGCAGTAGAGCGAGGTAACGAATGAACAGCGGTTTGTGAAATCCTTTGAACAAATGAGGCCATATAGTCGTTTATGAGGGAAAAAGGGATATATGGAGAAGAATCGTTTTGTGCAGTTGGTGGCCGATATGCTGTATCGGACGGATCGGGAATCTTTGAATTTGGAGACTCGTTATAAAAGTCTGGAAGAGTGGAATTATTTATTTGAGGTTTCTTTGGCTATGATGCTCGAAGAGGAATATCAAGTAGAGGTTACTCCTGAGGATTTTGATTGCACGAGAACGTTGGGTGAGTTGTTCCATCGGGTTTGTGAACCCAGTTTGGCTGATAAAAACTAAAAAAATCGGAGGAATAGAAAATATGTGCGGATTAGCCGGGATAGTGGGAGAGGTGGATTTGATGGAGCAAGTATTGCTTCATATGTCTGCGGCACAAAATCACAGAGGGAAAGAGACTCCTAATAGTTGGGTCTCTTCTTTTATTGATGCTCGGGTGGGATTGATGCATAATCGCATGAAAACCATCGATATGGCCGTGGCTCCTAAACAACCGTTCGAAGATAACGATACCGGATTGGTCGTTATGTTAGATGGTGAAATATTTAATTATGAAGACGTCCGGCGCCAGCTCGAAAATTATTATTCTTTTACGACTCGTGGAATGTGCGAGGTGATTACAAAAGCGTATGACCGTTGGGGAGATGGTTGTTTCGACCGGTTCGAGGGATACTTTTCTATCGTTATATACAATCGCTGGTCGGAGGAATTGTTGCTTTGCCGAGATCGGTTTGGCATAAAACCCTTGTATTATGCCACCCAAAGAGGTAACTTATTTTTCGCATCCGAAATCAAAGCTTTGTTTGCCGGTGGAATTCGTCCTTTGTTGTCGGCGGAACGATGGGCGAGTTACTTGGCCTATTCTACTTATGGCAGTCCTTATGAAACTTTTTGGGAAGGTGTGCATCAGCTCCCTGCCGGATTTTTGTTGCATTATAATGGTTATTCGCTGGTAGAGAAACGTTGGTATGAGTTTGAAAAAAGAGTCTCATTGTGGAGCGAGGAGTCGCCCGAGCGATTGCCGGAGGCTTTTCTGGAACAGATGTACAGGAGTGTCGGATACAGCTTGATGGGAGAAATGGAGAAAGGTTTGTCGTTAAATGGTAGTTTGGAGTCGGCGTTATTTATTTCTCTGATGAAGGAAATAGGACTTCCGAGGTCGTTGAAGAGCTATATGCATTATCGGGGGAAACTTCATCAAAGCGGAGTTTTGTGGAGTGCCGAGATGCTTGCGGAGACACCTTTGCCAATGGAACAGGTGAAAATTACCAAATCGATGTTGTTGAAGGAGCTCGATTATCTGGCGAGATGGCAAGAGGAACCTATCGACGGTTTGAACACAATTACCTACTCTGCTTTTTTCAGGGTTATGCACAAGCGCGGACTTTCGGTGCTTAGTGGCGGATGGGGACTTAATCATTTTTTAGGCGGGGTTTCGTTGCCGGGTGACAGTTCTACATCATTGGTCCCTTCGGAGGTCCTGTCGGCTGATTTCAGGCGATTGGCACGGAAACCCGAATATCGACATTCGTTTGTTTCGGAAAATGAAAATTTACGGTTTTATGATTTGTGCTATGAACGTATACCACATTTGTTGAGAAGTGTCGATAAAATGAGTATGTATTACGGGGTTCAAATCAGGAATGCTTTTTTAAATCACAACTTGATCGAAATCGCTTTTGCATTGGCCGATGGAAGTTCGGGTAAGCATCGAAAGGCTTGGTTTTCGGATAAAATCGTGATGCCTTTACTTCCTGAAAAAATAAGGCTTGCTCCCAAAAATGAGGTAGAGGGACTTTATGATATTCCCACGGAATTAAAAGGTTGGGCCGATGAAGTGGTGCATGATTTGCGATTCGGGCAAGTTTCGGAATGGTTTGATTATCCCCGGTTGGAAAGAGCGTGGGAGAATCCTGAAAGCGGAGTTTTCTCCGATCCGGTAAAGGCTTGGAAGTTGTTGTCTCTGTGTTTACAGTTGAAAAGTTTGACTTGAATTGATCGTGCTCATGTAGCGGTTCTGATAAATTTTATCTTTTGTTGTAAAACTTTTGCGTTTAGAGGAGATTATATTTGTTTCTCCTCTCGGCTTGCGCTATCTTTGTCTTCCAAAATATATTTCGATGAAATTTACAGAGCAGAAGTTAAAGGGGGTTTTTGTTATAGAACCGCAGGTGTTTGGCGATAGCCGGGGATATTTTATGGAAAGTTATAAAAAGGAACTTTTCGAGAAGTATATAGGGGTTGTCGATTTTATTCAAGACAACGAGTCGCGGTCGAGTTATGGCGTGGTGAGGGGACTCCATTTCCAAAGGGGTGAATGGTCACAGTCCAAATTGGTGAGAGTGACACAGGGGCGTGTCTATGACGTGGTTGTTGATTTGCGTCGTACGTCCCCTACGTTCGGGCAGTATGTAGGGATAGAGCTGTCCGATGAAAATAAAAAGCAACTTTTTGTTCCCAGAGGGTTTGCTCACGGTTTTGCTGTATTGAGTGAAACTGCCCAATTCTGTTACAAGGTAGATAATGTATATGCTCCTCATGAGGAAGTGACATTGTTTTATAACGATCCTCATGTGGCCGTGCAATGGCCTATAAAGGCCGAGGAAATGTTGCTCTCGGAAAAAGATAAGAAGGGACTCGGATTTGAGGAAATCGAGGTTTTCGAATAAAACGAAAATTTTATATTCGTTTTTTTAATGTTTATGGCATAAAGAGAAAAAGCTGAAAAATAATCCCAATATGTTTGGTTTTTAATGATTTAGTCTTTATCTTTGCACCACTTTTGATGCCGTAGAAGGTCGATATTTTTATATAATCGCTTGGTTATGTGAAAGTAATGGCTGGTTTTGGTGTCGTGGATAAAGAGAAAAATAAGAAGAGTTATAAGTAAAAGATTTTTTAAAAAAGTTCTAAGAAATGCCTACAATTCAACAATTAGTAAGAAAAGGACGGGTTGTATTGGAAGACAAGAGTAAATCTCCCGCATTGGATTCATGTCCCCAAAGACGTGGTGTGTGTGTGAGAGTTTACACGACGACTCCTAAAAAACCTAACTCTGCCATGCGTAAAGTAGCTCGTGTGCGCTTAACCAACGGGAAAGAGGTGAACTCTTATATACCGGGTGAAGGTCACAATTTGCAAGAGCACTCTATCGTACTTGTTCGTGGCGGTCGTGTGAAAGATCTTCCCGGTGTGCGTTATCACATCGTTCGTGGTACATTGGATACCGCAGGAGTGGGAGGACGTACACAACGCCGATCCAAGTATGGCGCTAAGAGACCGAAAGCAGGCGCTGCACCTGCCGCAAAGGGTAAAAAATAAGAATCCCCTTTTTATAAAAGCCAGCAAAGAGAGTTAAAGAATTAGTGTCGAACACTGGTTCTCGTTTATTGGATAGGCTGATTGGGTTGAGTAAATGAGGTCGGCGGACTTCGTTGAAGATGTAAAGGACAGCAACCAAAAACAAGAACGACAATTTATTGTAAAAAATGAGAAAAGCAAAACCAAAGAAACGGGTTGTATTACCAGATCCCGTATTCAATGATGTGAGGGTTTCGAAGTTTGTAAACCACTTGATGTATGATGGCAAAAAGAATATTGCCTATACTATTTTCTACAGTGCATTGGAGATTGCGAAATCTAAGTTGCCGAACGAGGAAAAATCTGCCCTCGAAATATGGAAGAAAGCCCTAGAAAATATTACACCTCAAGTAGAGGTTAAATCTCGCCGTGTGGGTGGTGCTACTTTCCAAGTACCTACGGAAATCCGCCCCGATCGTAAGGAATCTATTTCAATGAAAAATCTTATTATCTATTCTCGTAAAAGAGGAGGCAAAACGATGGCCGACAAATTGGCTGCCGAAATTGTCGACGCTTTTAACGAACAGGGTGGTGCGTTTAAACGTAAAGAAGATATGCACAAGATGGCAGAAGCTAACCGTGCATTCGCTCATTTTAGATTTTAATTGAATAAAATAAGGAATAAAGAAAATGGCAAAATCTGACGCTCATTTGAAATATACCAGAAACATTGGTATTATGGCACACATCGATGCCGGTAAGACAACGACTTCGGAACGTATTTTGTTCTATACGGGGTTGACGCACAAAATCGGTGAAGTACACGATGGTGCCGCTACAATGGACTGGATGGAGCAGGAGCAAGAACGTGGTATAACCATTACATCTGCCGCTACTACCGCTTTCTGGAATTATAAGGACGAGAAGTTTAAAATCAACTTGATCGATACTCCGGGGCACGTGGACTTTACCGTAGAGGTAGAGCGCTCTTTGCGTGTACTGGACGGAGCTGTGGCTGCGTTTTGTGCGGTCGGCGGTGTTGAACCTCAGTCCGAGACTGTATGGCGCCAAGCCGATAAATACAATGTTCCTCGTATCGGTTACGTGAATAAAATGGACCGTTCGGGTGCGAATTTCTTTGAAGTTGTCCGTCAGTTAAAAGACGTTTTGGGTGCGAATCCTTGCCCCATTCAAGTGCCTATCGGTGCAGAAGAGACATTCAAAGGCGTGGTTGACTTGGTGAGAATGAAAGCTATTTATTGGCATGACGAGGCAATGGGTGCTGATTATAGTGTGGAGGAAATTCCAGCTAGTTTGCAGGCCGAGTGCGATGAATGGAGGGACAAACTGCTTGAAAAAATAGCCGAGTGTGATGACGAGTTGATGGAGAAGTATTTCACGGATCCTTCGACTATCACCGAAGAGGAAATTATGCGTGCAATTCGTAAAGGAACGTTGGCTATGCAGATTGTTCCTATGATTTGCGGTTCTTCTTTCAAGAACAAGGGTGTACAGCCTCTGCTCGATGCCGTGTGTGCATTTTTACCCAGTCCGGTAGATACTCCTGCCGTAGTGGGACACGATGTGAATGATCCTGAAAAGGAAGTCGTTCGTCATCCTTCTTTCGATCAGCCGATGTGTGCGCTCGCTTTCAAGATTGCAACCGACCCTTATGTAGGTCGTCTCTGCTTCTTCCGTGTGTATTCGGGAGAAGTCGTAGCGGGCTCTTATGTGCTTAATTCCCGTTCGGGTAAGAAAGAGCGTGTTTCCCGTTTGTTCCAAATGCACTCGAATAAACAAAATCCGAAAGAATCTATCGACTGTGGCGATATTGGCGCAGGAGTAGGTTTCAAAGATATTCGCACGGGTGATACGTTGTGTGCAGAAGATGCTCCTATCGTTCTCGAAGCTATGGATTTCCCTACACCTGTAATCGGTATTGCAGTTGAACCTAAGACACAGAAAGATCTCGATAAGTTGGGTATCGGCTTGCAGAAATTGGCCGAAGAAGACCCGACCTTTACCGTGGCTACCAATGAAGAGACCGGACAAACGGTTATCAGTGGTATGGGTGAGCTTCACCTCGAAATTATTATCGATCGTTTGAAACGTGAGTTCAAAGTCGAGTGTAATCAAGGCCGTCCTCAGGTTACTTACAAAGAGGCTATTACCAAACCGGTTGAGTTGCGTGAAGTGTTTAAAAAACAAACCGGTGGTCGTGGTAAGTTTGCCGATATTATCGTACGTGTAGAACCTTCTACTCGTGAAGAAGGCGGATTGGAATTTGTCGATGAAGTAAAAGGTGGTAATATTCCTAAGGAATTTATTCCTTCTATTCAGAAAGGTTTCACTACCGCTATGAAAAACGGTGTGTTGGCCGGTTATCCCGTAGACAGTTTAAAAGTTACTGTAATCGATGGTTCGTTCCACCCTGTGGACTCTGACCAGCTTTCGTTCGAACTTTGTGCTATCCAAGCATTCAAAAAGGCTTGTGAAAAGGCCGGTCCCGTATTGTTGGAGCCAATCATGAAGATCGAGGTTGTAACTCCCGAAGAAAGTATGGGTGATGTAATTTCGGACTTGAATAAACGTCGTGGTCAAATCGAAGGTATGGAATCCAGCCGTTCGGGCGCTCGTATCGTGAAAGCCACAGCACCTCTTGCCGAGATGTTCGGTTATGTAACAGCGTTGCGTACCATTACTTCCGGTCGTGCTACTTCGACGATGTCGTTCTCGCATTATTCCGAAGTAAGTTCTTCGATTGCAAAGAATGTATTGACAGAGGTGAACGGTAGAGTAGATTTATTGTAATTAACTATCAAATATCAATATGAGCCAAAAAATCAGAATTAAATTGAAGTCTTACGATCACAACTTGGTTGATAAATCGGCCGAGAAAATCGTGAAGACGGTGAAAGCTACGGGAGCAGTAGTGAGCGGGCCGATTCCTCTACCTACTCACAAACGTATTTTCACGGTAAACCGCTCGACTTTCGTAAATAAAAAATCGAGAGAGCAATTCGAGTTGTCTTCATTCAAACGTCTTATTGACATTTACAGTTCTACTGCAAAGACTGTGGATGCGTTGATGAAGTTGGAATTGCCGAGCGGAGTAGATGTAGAAATTAAAGTGTGATTAAAAAATTAAGTAGAAATGCCAGGATTATTAGGAAAAAAAATCGGAATGACATCCGTTTTCAGTGCCGAGGGTAAAAATGTACCATGCACTGTTATCGAAGTTGGTCCTTGTGTAGTTACGCAATTGAAAACCGTTGAAAAAGACGGGTACGAGGCTGTGCAAGTAGGATTTATCGACAAGAAAGATAAACACACTACCAAGCCCGAAGCCGGTCATTTCAAGAAAGCAGGCGTAACGCCCAAGAGACACTTGGCCGAGTTCAAATTCGACACCGAATACAAATTGGGCGATACGATTGCTGTCGATTTGTTTGAAGGTGCGGAGTACGTAGATGTAATCGGCGTATCAAAAGGAAAAGGTTTCCAAGGTGTAGTTAAGCGTCATGGCTTCGGTGGTGTGGGACAAACCACTCACGGTCAGCATAACCGCTTACGTGCCCCCGGTTCTATCGGTGCATGTTCATATCCAGCCCGTGTATTCAAGGGTACACGTATGGCCGGCCAGATGGGTAATCACCGCGTAACCGTGCAAAACCTCCAAGTGTTAAAAGTAATACCCGAACACAATCTTTTGCTTATTAAAGGATCTGTGCCCGGAAGTAAAGGTTCAATCGTAATAATTGAGAAATAATGGAACTGAGCGTATATAACATTAAAGGTGAGGACACAGGTAAGAAGGTTGTTTTGGACGATGCTGTATTTGGTATCGAACCCAATGATCACGCCGTATATCTCGATGTGAAACAATACTTGGCAAACTTGCGTCAAGGTACTCACAAATCAAAAGAAAGAAGCGAAGTATCTGGTAGTACCCGTAAGTTGAAAAGACAAAAAGGTACAGGAGGTGCTCGTAGCGGAGATATCAATTCTCCTGTGATGGTAGGTGGTGGCCGTGTATTCGGTCCTAAACCTCGTGACTATCGTTTCAAATTGAACAAGAAAGTAAAAGCGCTTGCTCGTAAATCGGCATTGACTTACAAGGCTCAGGACAATGCGATCGTAGTAGTCGAAGACTTTTCTTTCGATGCTCCTAAGACCAAAGAGTTCGTGAACTTGCTCAAAAATTTGCAAGTTGCTGATAAAAAGTCACTTTTGGTTTTATCGGAACAAAATAAAAACGTATATTTGTCGTCCCGTAATCTCACGGGAGCAAATGTTATAACGGTTTCGGAACTCAATACATACAAAGTGTTGGATAACAAGGCTTTGGTTTTGACTGAAAGTACGGTAGCCGCTATAAATAACTTTTGATGTAAGGAGGCTTGAATATGGGAATAATAATTAAACCTATCGTAACGGAGAAAATGACAGCCATGGGCGAAAAATATAATCGTTATGGTTTCCGCGTTGATCCGAAAGCAGATAAACTGCAAATTAAAAAAGCAGTTGAAGAAATGTACAATGTTACTGTTGTATCGGTAAACACGATGAATTATCGTGGGAAAAACAAGAGCCGTTATACCAAGACGGGTCTTATTTCCGGTAGAACGGCTGCTTATAAAAAAGCCCTAGTTACATTGAAAGAAGGAGAAACTATTGATTTTTATAGCAATATCTAATTGAACAATGGCAGTAAGAAAATTAAAGCCCACAACACCGGGGCAAAGACACAAAATTATTGGTGCATTTGATACTATCACTGCTAGCGCGCCAGAAAAATCTCTTGTAGTAGGTGTCAGAAAATCGGGTGGTCGTAACAATGAAGGGCATTTGACAATGCGCTATATCGGAGGCGGTCACAAGAGAAAATACAGACTTATCGACTTCAAGAGAAATAAAGACGGTGTACCCGCTACTGTAAAGACAATCGAATACGATCCTAACCGTTCGGCTCGTATCGCGTTGTTGTTTTATGCAGACGGTGAGAAACGTTACATTATTGCACCCAACGGCTTGGAAGTTGGAGCAACCTTGATGTCTGGCGAAAATGCGGCTCCCGAAGTAGGAAATGCATTGCCGCTGAAAAACATACCTATCGGTACTGTTATTCACAACATCGAGTTACGTCCGGGACAAGGAGCCTTTTTGGTTCGTTCGGCCGGAACATTCGCTCAGTTGACTTCGAGAGAAGGCGATTATGCAATTATCAAATTACCTTCTGGAGAAACCAGAAAGATCCTCGCAACCTGTAAAGCTACTATCGGTAGTGTAGGAAATTCGGACCACGCACTCGAACGTTCGGGTAAAGCCGGCCGCTCTCGCTGGTTGGGCCGTCGTCCTCGCAACCGTGGTGTTGTGATGAACCCTGTAGATCACCCCATGGGTGGTGGTGAAGGACGTGCATCAGGAGGACACCCCAGATCTAGAAAAGGTTTGTATGCAAAAGGTTTGAAGACCAGAGCTCCGAAGAAACACTCTTCGAAGTATATTATTGAAAGAAGGAAAAAGTAATCTGATAAATTGACAACAACATGAGTCGTTCATTAAAAAAAGGCCCATATATCAGTGTGAAGCTGGATAAAAAAGTTGCCGCCATGGAGGCATCAGGCAAGAAGTCTGTTATCAAAACATGGTCGCGTGCATCTATGATTTCTCCCGATTTCGTAGGTCATACTTTTGCAGTACACAATGGTAATAAATTTATTCCCGTATATGTTACCGAAAACATGGTGGGGCACAAACTCGGTGAGTTCGCTCCTACACGCACATTCCGCGGCCATGCAGGTAACAAGAAAAAATAAGGCCTGAGGGAATGCGAGTTTTAATACAATTAAAGAATTGAAAAATGGGTGCAAGAAAAAGAGAATCAGCCAATAGAAGGAAGGAAGCTCTGAAAACTCAATATTTCGCCAAGTTGAATAATGTTCCCACATCTCCCCGTAAAATGCGTTTGGCCGCAGATATGGTAAGAGGTATGGAGGTATTCAAAGCTCTCGGCGTGTTGAAGTTCTCGAATAAAGAAGCTTCGCAAAGACTGGAAAAACTGTTGCGTTCTGCCATTGCCAATTGGGAGCAAAAGAACGAACGCAAAGCCGAAAACGGAGAACTTTACATCTCTACGATCTATGTGGATTGTGCAGCGATGCTTAAACGTCTTCGTCCGGCTCCGCAAGGAAGAGGTTACAGAATTCGTAAACGTTCGAACCATGTAACATTGTTTGTTGATACAATAAATAAAAACGATAACAAAAACTAATTGCTGGATGGGACAGAAAGTAAATCCGATAAGTAACCGTTTGGGAATCATCAGAGGTTGGGATTCCAATTGGTATGGCGGTAAAAACTATGGTGACAGGTTGTTGGAAGACAGCAAGATCCGCAAGTATTTGAATGCCCGTCTTGCAAAAGCCAGCGTTTCACGCATAGTTATAGAACGTACGTTGAAATTGATAACCATTACCGTGTGTACCGCTCGTCCGGGACTTATTATCGGTAAAGGTGGCCAAGAGGTAGATAAACTCAAAGAAGAATTGAAGAAAATTACCGATAAGGACGTACAAATCAATATCTACGAAGTAAAACGCCCCGAGCTTGATGCCGAAATAGTAGCTAGTAATGTCGCTCGTCAAATCGAAGGCAAGATAGCTTACCGTCGTGCTGTCAAAATGGCTATCGCATCGACTATGCGAATGGGAGCCGAGGGTATCAAAGTGCAAGTATCGGGTCGTTTGAACGGAGCTGAAATGGCTCGTTCCGAAATGTACAAAGAAGGTAGAACCCCCCTTCATACATTGCGTGCCGATATTGACTATGCATTGGTAGAAGCTCATACGAAAGTGGGAGTTATCGGTGTTAAGGTTTGGATTTGCCGTGGCGAAGTTTACGGAAAAAAAGACCTTGCTCCTGCATTCACCAACAGTGCCAAAGAAGCACGCGGTGGAAATGGCGCTCCGAAAAAGGGCTTCAGAAAACCCAAAACTAACCGCTAAACGAAATTGAACTATGTTACAACCGAAAAAAACTAAATTCAGAAGACAGCAAAAAGGTCGCCAAAAGGGTAATGCCCAAAGAGGTAACCAGCTGGCTTTCGGATCTTTCGGCATCAAGTCGTTAGATACTAAATGGATTACAGGTCGTCAAATCGAGGCCGCTCGTGTTGCTGTAACTCGTTACATGCAACGTCAAGGTCAGATTTGGATCCGTATATTCCCCGATAAACCTATTACTAAGAAGCCGGCCGATGTACGTATGGGTAAAGGTAAAGGTAATCCCGAAGGATTCGTATTCCCTATTACTCCGGGTCGTGTAATCATCGAAGTAGAAGGTGTGCCTTATGAGATAGCCAAAGAAGCTTTACGCCTCGGTGCACAAAAGCTTCCTGTAACTACTAAGTTCGTTGTTCGTCGTGACTACGACGCCAGTCAAAATGTGTAAGTTATGAAAAAAGCAGAAATTAAAGAATTAGGCTCCAAAGAGTTACAAGAAAGATTGGATGCAGCGGTAGCTGCTCTCAACCAGTTGGAGATCACCCACAGCATTTCGCCGTTGGATAGTCCTGCTAAAATAACTCACGAACGCAGGATGATTGCGCGTATGAAAACCGAGTTGCGCAAGCGGGAACTTAATAAAAAATAATCAGCCACATATCTAAGATGGAAAGTAGAAATTTAAGAAAAGAGAGAATCGGTGTGGTTTCCAGCAACAAGATGGAAAAAACGATCACGGTGACCGTGAAGTGGAAAGAAAAACACCCGATTTATGGTAAATTCGTGAATAAGACGAAGAAATACCATGCTCATGACGAGAAGAACGAATGCAACATCGGTGATACCGTGAGGCTGATGGAAACTCGTCCTTTGAGCAAAACAAAGAGATGGAGATTAGTAGAAATCATCGAAAGAGCTAAGTAATTATGATACAACAAGAATCAAGACTTACAGTAGCTGACAACAGCGGAGCTAAGGAAGCTCTTTGTATTCGTGTGTTGGGAGGAACGGGACGTCGTTACGCTTCGGTAGGCGATGTTATCGTCGTAGCGATAAAGAGCGCTATCCCTTCGAGCGATGTGAAAAAAGGTGCCGTATCGAAAGCTATTATCGTGCGCACGAAAAAAGAAATCCGTCGTCAAGACGGGTCGTACATTCGCTTCGATGACAATGCATGCGTATTGTTGAATAATGCAGGTGAATTGCGCGGCAGTCGTATTTTCGGCCCGGTAGCAAGAGAGTTGCGTGCCGTGAACATGAAAATCGTGTCGTTAGCACCCGAAGTACTTTAATCGAATAAAGTTAAAGATTAAATGAGCAAGTTACATATTAAAAAGGGAGATACAGTCTATGTAAACGCCGGTGAAGATAAAGGCAAGACCGGTCGTGTCCTGAGCGTGTTGGTGAAAGAGCAACGTGCTATCGTAGAAGGTATCAATATGGTCTCCAAGAGTACCAAACCTAATGCCAAAAACCCTCAGGGAGGTATAGTGAAAAAAGAAGCTCCTATTCATATTTCCAATTTGAATCCTCTGGATCCGAAGACGGGTAAACCCACTCGTATCGGCCGGAAGAAAAATGAAGCAGGCGTTTCAGTACGTTATTCTAAAAAATCAGGAGAGGAGATTAAGTAATGAGCAATACCGCAAATCTGAAAAAAGATTATCTCGAAAGAATCGTGCCCGCCTTGCAGAAGGAGTTTAATTATTCCACGGTTATGCAGGTGCCTGTTTTGAAAAAGATCGTGATCAATCAAGGTCTTGGAGAAGCTACGGCCGACAAGAAAATCATCGAAACCGCCATCAATGAGTTGACGGCCATCACCGGTCAGAAAGCAGTGGCTACACTCTCGCGCAAAGATATTTCGAATTTTAAACTTCGTAAAAAAATGCCTATCGGCGTGATGGTAACCCTCCGTCGCGAACGCATGTACGAGTTCCTCGAACGTCTGGTGCGTGTGTCTCTTCCCCGTATCCGCGACTTCAAAGGTATCGAAAGCAAACTCGATGGGCGAGGAAATTATACCCTCGGAATTCAGGAACAAATTATTTTCCCTGAAATTAATATCGATAGTATTACCAAAATTATGGGAATGAATATTACCTTTGTAACCTCTGCCAAAACAGATGAAGAAGGGTATGCTCTTCTCAAAGCATTTGGTTTACCTTTTAAAAACGCAAAAAAAGACTAAGATATGGCAAAAGAATCGATGAAAGCTCGTGAAGTGAAGAGAGCCAAATTAGTTGCCAAGTATGCCGAAAAGAAAAAACAGCTTAAAGCAGAAGGTAATTATGAGGCACTTCAACTGTTGCCGAAAAACGCTTCGCGTGTACGTTTGCACAACCGTTGTAAAATCACCGGTCGTCCCAAAGGATATATCCGTCAATTCGGGATATCCCGTATACAGTTCCGCGAAATGGCTTCGGCTGGACTTATCCCGGGCGTAAAAAAAGCAAGCTGGTAATTATTTTTAGTGTTAAATATTGTCCGGAGAATCCGGATCAATTTAAACAAATTTTTATATGACAGATCCAATAGCAGATTATCTGACAAGATTGAGAAACGCCATCAAAGCTCATCACAGAGTTGTTGAAGTGCCGGCCTCGAAATTGAAAAAAGAAATCACGAAAATCCTTTTTGAAAAAGGCTACATTCTTAATTATAAGTTTGTAGAAGACGGTCCCCGAGGCACGATCAAGATTGCCTTGAAGTATGACCCCGTAAACAAAGTGAGCGCAATCCAGAAACTCATTCGCATATCGAGTCCGGGTTTGCGTCGTTACACCGGTTATAAAGATATGCCGCGTGTATTGAACGGTTTGGGTATTGCGATTCTCTCTACCTCGAAAGGCGTTATGACTAATAAAGAAGCCAGCGACCTGAAAATAGGTGGAGAAGTATTATGTTACATTTACTAATTAAAAGGAGGTATATATTATGTCAAGAATAGGAAAATTGCCCATAGTAATACCCGCCGGAGTTACCGTTACTATTTCCGGAAATGAGGTAAAAGTAAAAGGACCCAAAGGGGAATTGGTACAGACCGTATCGCCCGAAATTAAAGTTGAAATGGTAGACGGGGAAATTCATGTGACCCGGCCTAACGATGAGAAACAAACTCGCGCCCTTCATGGCCTTTACCGTGCGTTGATTCACAATATGGTAGTCGGCGTATCCGAAGGTTATAAAAAAGAGTTGGAACTTGTCGGTGTAGGTTACCGTGCACAAAGTCAAGGTCAAGTGCTTGAACTTTCGCTCGGTTATTCTCACGCCATCTTTTTGAGACTTCCTGCCGAAATAAAGGTAGAAGCAAAATCAGAGAGAAATAAAAACCCGTTGATTATTCTCGAATCGTGCGACAAACAACTGATCGGCCAAGTATGCGCCAAAATCCGTTCGTTCCGCAAACCTGAACCTTACAAGGGTAAAGGTATCAAGTTCGTTGGTGAGGTAATCCGCAGAAAATCGGGTAAATCGGCAGGCGCCAAATAATCATTAAACAGGTATTATCATGACAACGAAGATAGAAAGAAGAATTAAAATCAAAACCCGTATACGTGGTAAAATATCCGGTACGGCCGAGCGTCCTCGTATGACGGTGTTTAGAAGTAATAAGCAAATATATGTGCAATTGGTCGATGACCTTGCCGGGAAAACGCTTGCCGCAGCCTCTTCGAGGGGTATGGAAGCCGCTCCTAAAAAAGAGTTGGCTGCAAAAGTGGGACAGGAAATCGCCAAGAAAGCACAGGAAGCCGGTATTACCTCGGTTGTTTTTGACCGCAACGGTTACCTGTATCATGGGAGAGTAAAAGAATTAGCTGATGCTGCCCGCAATGGCGGCCTTAAATTTTAATCGTCATGACAGGAAAAAATAATAGAGTAAAGTCAACAAATGACATTGAGTTGAAAGACCGTTTGGTTGCTATCAACCGTGTAACGAAAGTGACCAAGGGTGGTCGTACTTTCAGCTTTTCGGCAATTGTTGTGGTAGGTAACGAAGCCGGTATCGTAGGCTGGGGCTTGGGTAAGGCGAGCGAAGTAACCACGGCTATCGCCAAAGGTGTGGAAGCCGCTAAGAAAAATCTCGTGAAAGTTCCGGTGCTCAAAGGTACTATCCCTCACGATCAATTGGCAAAATTCGGTGGAGCTCTCGTATATATCAAGCCCGCTTCTCCGGGTACTGGAGTAAAGGCCGGTGGTGCTATGCGTGCCGTTCTTGAAAGTGTGGGTATTACCGACGTGCTTGCGAAGTCGAAAGGTTCGTCCAATCCTCACAATTTAGTGAAGGCTACGATCTCTGCATTGTGCGAATTGAGAGATGCTGCTACAGTCGCTCAAAACAGAGGTATCTCTGTTGAAAAAGTCTTTAAAGGTTAATACGGAGGACAAGCAATGGAAAAAATAAAAATCAAACAAGTTAAAAGCCGCATCAATTGCCCTGCTGTACAGAAAAAGACTCTTGATGCACTGGGCCTTAAAAAACTCAACAGTGTTGTAGAGCACAACGCTACTCCCCAAATCTTGGGTATGGTAGAGAAGGTTAAACACCTTGTAAAAGTAGTTGAGTAATTTTATCCATCGATTAAAAAATAACAAATATGGACTTGAGTAATTTAAAACCCGCCGAAGGGTCAACCAAAACAAGAAAGAGAATCGGTCGTGGACCGGGTTCGGGTTTGGGCGGAACTTCTACCAGAGGTCATAAAGGAGCAAAGTCGCGTTCGGGTTACAAACGTAAGATCGGTTTTGAAGGTGGTCAGATGCCACTTCAACGCCGAGTTCCGAAATTCGGTTTCAAGAATATAAACCGTGTAGAATATAAAGCTATCAATATCGATACTTTACAAGCTCTGGCTGATAGCCAAAAGCTCGATAAAATTGGTATTGAAACACTTGTCGCTGCCGGATTTATTTCGTCGAAACAGTTAGTGAAAATTCTTGGTAAAGGAGCTCTTACGGCTAAATTGGAAGTCAGTGCCCACGCATTTTCCAAAACAGCCGAAGCTGCTATCGTTGCCGCAGGTGGAACAGTAGTCAAACTCTAATACAATGAGAGCAATAGAAACTATAAAAAACATTTGGAAAATCGAAGATCTGCGTAAGCGTATCATCACCACGATTTTGTTGGTGCTGGTATATCGCGTTGGATCATACGTCGTGCTTCCCGGTATCGATCCTGCTAATTTGGACGCATTGCGCAGCCAAACGAGCAAAGGGTTGATGCAGTTGCTCGATATGTTTTCGGGAGGAGCATTCTCCAATGCTTCTATATTTGCATTGGGTATTATGCCTTATATCACCGCCTCGATTGTTATCCAACTCTTGGGTATGGTGATGCCCTCGTTCCAGAAGCTGCAACGCGAAGGCGAGAGCGGTCGTACGAAACTTAACCAATACACCCGCTATTTGACCGTTATCATTCTGCTCATGCAAGGACCTGCCTATTTGGTGAATCTTAAAGTGCAGATGGGTTCGGCCTTATTCCCCTCCGGTTGGTTGTTTATAGTTTCTTCTACAATCGTGCTTGCCGCTGGTAGTATGTTTATTATGTGGTTGGGCGAACGTATTACCGATAAAGGTATTGGAAACGGTATTTCGTTTATAATCCTTGTCGGTATTATCGCACGTTTGCCGCTGGCTTTCGCCGCTGAGTTTACGAGCCGTTTGGCCTCTAAACAAGGTGGTCTTGTGATGTTCCTTATCGAGATTATTTTCTTGTTGGCCGTAATCGCCGCAGCGATACTTCTTGTACAAGGTACACGGAAAGTCCCCGTACAATATGCTAAACGTATTGTTGGAAATAAACAATATGGAGGAGCCCGCCAGTATATTCCGTTAAAGGTAAATACAGCCGGTGTAATGCCTATCATTTTTGCTCAGGCGATTATGTTTATACCCATTACAATCGCGGGATTCAGCGCCTCGAATGCAAGCTCGTTTTGGAGTTCTTTCATGTCGATGACAGGGTTTTGGTATAACTTCGTGTTCGCAATCCTTATTATCCTCTTTACCTACTTCTATACGGCAATAACGGTTCAGCCTACACAAATGGCGGAAGATATGAAACGAAACAACGGCTTTATCCCCGGTGTCAAACCCGGAAAGAAAACAGCCGATTATCTCGACTCTATTATGTCGAGAATCACGTTGCCCGGTTCTATCTTTTTGGCTATTGTAGCTATTTTGCCCGCTTTTGCTCAAATATGCGGAGTCAGCGCCGAGTTCTCACAATTCTTCGGTGGAACCTCTCTCCTCATTTTGGTAGGTGTGGTATTGGATACCTTGCAACAGATTGAGAGCCATTTAATGATGCGCCATTACGACGGCCTGATGAAATCGGGTAAAATAAAAGGACGTAGCGGAGCTTATTAAAAAAGGATACAGGTAATGATTTATCTTAAAACAGATGAAGAGATAGAGTTGATGCGAGAGAGTAATCTCTTGGTGGGTATGACTTTGGGCGAAATGGCCAAGTGGATCGCACCGGGGATTACTACGCTGAAACTCGATAAGATAGCCGAAGAATTTATCCGGGATCATGGTGCTCAGCCGGGATTTCTGGGTTATGGAGGCTTTCCCAATACGCTCTGCATCTCAGTGAATGAAGTGATTGTGCACGGCATTCCCAACAGCTATGCATTGAGAGAGGGAGATATTGTTTCTATCGATTGCGGTGCTGTAAAGAATGGATTTAACGGAGACTCGGCCTACACATTTTGTGTGGGAGAAGTAGCCCCGGAGATCAAACAATTGCTTAAAACCACGAAAGAATCGCTCTATTTAGGCATCGAACATGCTGTTGAAGGAAAACGTATAGGTGATATCGGCCATGCCGTCCAGACCTATTGTGAAGCCCGTGGATATTCTGTCGTGAGAGAGTTGTGCGGACATGGCGTCGGGAAAAAACTTCACGAGGAGCCCAACGTCCCCAATTATGGACGACCGGGAACAGGTCCGTTGCTGAAAAATGGCATGTGTATTGCCATTGAGCCTATGATAAATATGGGATCACGCAATATTGTCATCGAACGAGACGGTTGGACGACCCGTACAAGAGACCGTAAACCGGCGGCCCACTTCGAGCATACAATAGCGATCAAGGGAGGGAAAGCCGATATACTATCTTCTTTTGAATACGTAGAGCAAGTTTTAGGAGAAAAATCAATATAACTAATATATGGCGAAACAATCTGCAATAGAACAAGATGGTGTAATCGTGGAAGCATTGTCGAATGCTATGTTCCGCGTGGAGTTGGAAAACGGGCATGAAATAACCGCCCATATTTCGGGAAAGATGCGTATGCACTTTATAAAGATACTCCCGGGAGATAAGGTAAGGATAGAAATGTCTCCTTATGATTTAACCAAAGGAAGAATTGCTTTTAGATATAAATAAAAAACAATAATATGAAAGTAAGAGCATCATTGAAAAAACGTACGCCCGATAGCAAAATCGTGAGAAGACACGGCCGCTTGTACGTAATTAACAAGAAAAATCCTAAGTATAAACAACGTCAAGGATAATTTTATTATTAATTTTGCAAATTAAAAGATTCTAATATATGGCAATAAGAATTGTTGGTGTAGACCTGCCGCAAAATAAAAGAGGAGAAATCGCCTTGACCTATATCTATGGTATCGGTCGTAGTGCGGCGAATTCTATTTTGAGTAAAGCCGGCATTGACAGAGACATCAAAGTTAAGGATTGGACCGACGATCAGTCGGCAAAGGTACGTGAAATCATTAGTACCGAGTATAAGGTGGAAGGTGACCTTCGTACCGAAATACAATTGAATATTAAACGTCTTATGGATATCGGTTGTTATCGTGGTATCCGTCATCGTATCGGTTTGCCTGTGAGAGGCCAAAGTACCAAGAATAACGCCCGTACGCGTAAAGGTAGAAAGAAAACCGTTGCAAATAAGAAAAAAGCTACTAAATAATAAGTAAGTATGGCAAAGAAAACAGTCGCAGCAAAGAAGAGGGTTGTTAAGGTTGATGCCGTTGGCCAAGCCCATATCCATTCTTCGTTCAACAACATCATTGTAACGCTTGCCAATAGCGAAGGACAAGTGATCTCTTGGTCTTCGGCAGGTAAAATGGGCTTTAGAGGCTCTAAGAAAAATACTCCTTATGCCGCTCAAATGGCCGCACAAGATTGTGCAAAGGTGGCTTTTGATTTAGGTTTGAGGAAAGTAAAGGCCTATGTAAAAGGTCCCGGAAACGGTCGTGAATCGGCTGTGAGAACTATACATGGCGCTGGTATCGAAGTAACCGAGATTATCGATGTTACGCCGCTGCCGCACAATGGTTGTCGTCCTCCTAAAAGAAGAAGAGTTTAATTTTTCTTTATTTGTAAACAGAGAATCCCGAACAGTGAATAGATTGCATATTAATCCTCTCTGCAATCGCGGCTGCACTTTTCTCGGTTCGCAATATTATAATTATTAAAATTTTTAGAAATGGCAAGATATACCGGACCTAGAACAAAAATCGCTCGTAAATTCGGCGAAGCTATTTTTGGCCCCGATAAAGTTCTTACAAAAAAGAACTATCCCCCGGGACAACATGGCATCAATAAAAGAAGAAAAACTTCTGAGTATGGTGTTCAGCTTCGTGAGAAACAAAAAGCTAAATACACGTATGGTGTATTGGAAAGACAATTTAGAAATCTGTTTGAGAAAGCTTCGCGTACTAAGGGTGTGAAAGGTGAAGTGCTCCTTCAATTGCTCGAAGCTCGTCTCGACAATGTCGTATTTCGCTTGGGTATAGCACCCACACGTGCAGCTGCCCGTCAGCTCGTTTTACATCGTCATATCGTAGTCGATGGCAAAGTGGTGAATATCCCGTCGTATTCGGTAAAACCGGGACAAGTAGTAGGCGTTCGCGAGAAAGCCAAATCTTTGGAGGTAATAGCCGATGCACTTGCTGGATTTAATCACAGCAAATATCCTTGGTTAGAATGGGACGAAAGCTTGAAAAGCGGTAAATTGTTGCATTTGCCCGAGAGAGCCGATATCCCTGAAAATATCAAAGAACAGTTGATCGTTGAGTTGTATTCTAAATAATAATTGATTCCATGGCGATATTAGCATTTCAAAAACCCGATAAAGTATTAATGCTGGAAGCGGACAATTTTTTCGGTAAATTCGAATTCCGTCCGTTGGAGCCCGGTTACGGTGTTACCGTAGGTAACGCTTTGCGCCGTATTCTCCTCTCCTCGCTCGAAGGCTTTGCGATTACGTCGATTCGCATCGACGGGGTAAAACATGAGTTTTCTACGATTCCCGGTGTAATCGAGGACGTGACGAATGTGATTCTGAACCTTA
The DNA here is from genome assembly GCF_000296465.1 of Barnesiella intestinihominis YIT 11860. Taxonomy (NCBI): domain Bacteria; kingdom Pseudomonadati; phylum Bacteroidota; class Bacteroidia; order Bacteroidales; family Barnesiellaceae; genus Barnesiella; species Barnesiella intestinihominis. Next base: position 8,548 of record NZ_JH815206.1, on the reverse strand, counting down.
AAAAGGTGCGGTTCAAACAGGTCGTTGAAGAAATCGAGAATGAAAAAGTAACCATTACTGTTTCGGGTACGGAAGTGTTCAAGGCAGGAGATATCGGTAAGTCTCTTACCGGTTTTGAAGTTTTGAACCCCGACTTGGTTATTTGCCATTTGGATTCAAGCGCAAGTTTTCAAATAGATATCACTATCAACAAAGGCCGTGGTTATGTCCCCGCTGACGAGAACCGCAATCCGGCCGATGATGTAAATGTAATTCCCATCGACTCTATTTACACACCGATTCGGAATGTGAAATATGCTGTTGAAAACTTCCGTGTAGAACAGAAAACGGACTACGAAAAACTGATTTTAGAGATTACAACCGATGGTTCCATTCACCCCAAAGAAGCGTTGAAGGAAGCCGCTAAAATTCTTATTTATCACTTTATGTTGTTCTCTGACGAGAAAATTACGCTCGAGACCAATGATGCCGATGGTAATGAAGAATTTGATGAAGAAGTATTGCACATGCGTCAGTTGCTTAAAACCAAACTGGTCGATATGGATTTGTCAGTACGTGCGCTCAACTGCTTAAAATCGGCCGATGTCGAAACTCTTGGCGAATTGGTAGTATTCAATAAGACCGATTTATTGAAATTCCGTAACTTCGGTAAGAAGTCGTTGACAGAGCTCGATGAACTTTTGGCGAACTTGAATCTTTCGTTCGGAATGGATATCTCGAAGTATAAATTAGATAAAGAGTAAAACGATGAGACATAATAAAAAATTCAACCACTTGGGTCGTACCAAAGCTCACCGCGACGCTATGTTGTCCAATATGGCTACTTCTTTGATTCTTCACAAAAGAATCTTTACCACGTTGGCCAAAGCCAAAGCGTTGAGAGTGTACGTTGAGCCTCTGATCAATCGCGCAAAAGAAGATACTACCGCTTCTCGTCGTGTAGTTTTCCGCTATTTGCAGAGCAAAGAGGCTGTTACAGAATTGTTCAAAGAAATTTCGGTGAAGATAGCCGATCGCCCCGGAGGGTATACCCGTATTTTGAAGACAGGTAATCGCTTGGGCGATAACGCTAAAACTTGCTTCATTGAGCTTGTTGATTACAATGAAAACATGCTTAAAGAAAAAGTCGCTAAGAAAGCAACTCGTACGCGTCGTTCCAAAAAGAGTGCCGCTCCTGCTGCTGTGACTGCCGAGGCTCCTGCGAATGAGGCTCCTGTATCCGAAGCACCTGCAACTCCTACCGAAGAGAAAGCAGCAGAATAAACTTTATTGCTTCATATATGGAAAAGAAAAGGCTCCCGATAACGGAGCCTTTTCTTTTTTAGGAGAGAGGATAGAGGGCATCAGAGAGTATCGTTTCTTCTACCGGTTCTTTGTTATGGTAGAGAAACATTTTTTCTGTGTATTATTGTACCGTAGAGATTGCTATGTATTTATACCATATTGGCTGATGATAATGCCGTTGTTCATAGGGTCGCAAATGTTTCTGAATGAATTAGCGTTTTGTAGATGGGTAAAAAAAGGAACTGAAAATACAATTCAGTTCCTTTTTTTATGATTCCATTTTGTATTCACCAAAATGGATATAAGTCTTGTTACAGGCTTGTTATTTCACGACAACTTTGGTTGCGAATTGGCCGACTTTTACGATATAAATGCCGGGAATCGTCGTTAAATGACAATCTGTCTCTGTGACTTTTTGTGTAGAGATAAGTCGTCCGTCAGGTGTGAAAATAGAGAGCGTTTGTCCATTTGCTCCTGTTACGATAATTTTTCCTGTACCTCCGTATATTTTAGTAGAACTATCGACGGTTGTTTCGATTCCGCTTCCATTTAGATTGTCGATACGGATATTGTCGATGAGTATATAGGGCAAGAGAGCGTGATGCGAAAAGAGTCTCAGTTGTATAATTTGGTCTTTATAGTCGTTCAGAGAAACCTCGACTTTTACCCACCCGTCTTTGTCGGACAGCTCGTACATTTTGAATGTTTCCAAAAGGGTAGAGTTTCCGTTGTGTACAACCGATACGCTTAGCTCGTTATTGTTTGCTTCGTCTTCTCCTATGATATTGTATATATAGAACGTCAAGGTAGGAGTGGTGAGCCCGCTAAGGTCTATTTTTCCGGTGTCGAAAGTTCCGGTATCTTCTGAGTAAGAGCCCTCCGAACCCAGAAATCCGTTGTCTCCATCTTGCGATTCAATCTCCGAGTCTTCGGTTGTATAAGTACTCCATAAAGCATAGTCTTCGGGGTAAATACCGAAGATGTGGGATGCTTTCCCTTCTGCGAATGATTCGTGATAGGGGGTGGAATAAGCCGGTCCGATGGGTAAGAGGGGAGAATAGACGTAGTTTGAGATTCCTCCTTTGGTCTCGGCGACTACCGAATATTGGACAAAGGTTTGAACGGAGGTGTCATCGAGTGCTTTGAATGTTTTGGAAGTCCCGCTGATGTTTGAGAACAAAAGATTCGACTGGGAGCCTTCGCTGTAAATTCGGTAAGTTACAAATTCGGGATCGAGATTATTTCCTCGTATGTCGGTGGTAACGGGAGTCCAGGTGATAGTTACTTCTCCGGGAGTAGATGTTTCTACGAGCGTGATTCCGGTAGGATCCGAAGGTTCTAGTGTGCCTACGAATGCTTTTGTTTCGACGGCAGGGCTTTCTCCCGAAGCATTTACAGCAATGGCAGAATAAGTGTAACGGGAGCACTCGGGAACTTCGTCCACGAATGTCAGTTCCGAACCGGGTTCAGGGGTAGAGAATGTTTTTATCAGATTGCCGTCTCGCATGAGTTTCACGCTTTCGAGTTCTGTTAGGTCTTGTCCGTTCAGATCAAGAGTAGGAGCCGTAAGGGATATATCGGCTTTCAGCTCGCCGTTGGTACGAGTGTTAACCACGAGATTCGATGGGGCGGAAGGAGTAGAGGCTCCGGCAGCAGCGCCAATCTTCAAATTCTTAATACTTAGGCTCAGCATGTCTTTTTGGCTGCAACCGTGAATTCCAACGTAGAACGTGCCACTTTCTGCCGGAGAGATTGTCCCGGTATAAGCCTTGTAAACCGTATGTGCTATCGAAGTTTTTTCTATAATGGGGTTGACCAGAGCTTCGGGTGTTTTATCCTTACCGAACATGACTTCAAATGTTTCATTGAAAGAGCCTCCGGTCATTATCTCTATGGAGAAGCTGTACATTTTACCGCCTTCGAGGTTCAGTGCCGGAGTAATCAACCAATCGTCCATATCTAATTCGGAGTTGTAGGAGATTTGTACCTTCCCAAAATAAGGCTCCCATTTTGTTCCGTCTTGATTGCTGTCGATGATTGTATAGCTTTCTAAAAAGCTTTCATCGGCAAATGTTTCGGAATAGGGTGGCGTTAAAGGTTCCGCTTGGGCATTTTGTGCGGTTGTGACAGATTGACTGACTTGTGATGTCGCACTTAGTCCTAATGACATAGCGGCGCATAGAGATAAAGCCGCCCTTTTAATGTAATGAATTCTCATAATTGTGAAAATTTAATTAATGGTTGGTACTATGATAGATTAACTCATGTATATATTTTCCCTGTCTCTCTCAAACCTTTAAAACAAATTTATAGACAAAAGAAAAATGTATGAATATGTTGAAGTTAAAAATGTATAAAATCTGTCTAGAATAATACAGTTTGGAGTATTTCTTTTCAATTGGAATAAAATCGATATTAGACTTATTTGTTTGATAAGATGGATAAAAATCGTATCTTGCCAAGAAAACAAAAGCGATTGTTTTTGTGTTTACTATTATAATACAGTTATAAACTAAATAAAGACCAATATGAAAATAGAAACGATCAAAGCTCGTGAAATTCTCGACTCTCGGGGAAATCCCACGGTAGAGGTAGATGTGATACTCGATTCTGGTATTATGGGGCGAGCTGCGGTTCCTTCTGGCGCTTCGACAGGAGTGCATGAAGCTCTTGAATTGAGAGATGGTGATAAGAACCGATATGGAGGAAAAGGTGTGGAAAAAGCAGTCCGTCATGTTAATGACGTCATTGCCAAAGCTTTGAAAGGAGCTAATCCATTTGAACAAAGTAGCATAGATTCGGCTTTGATAGCCCTCGACGGTACTGCTACGAAATCGAAATTGGGGGCGAATGCTATATTGGGTGTCTCTTTGGCGGTTGCCAAAGCTGCGGCAGCACAATTGGGAATGCCTTTATATCGATATGTAGGAGGTGTCGATACTTATGTGATGCCTGTTCCCATGATGAATATCATCAATGGTGGTTCGCATTCCGATGCGCCTATTGCATTTCAAGAATTTATGATTCGTCCTGTCGGGGCCGCTTCGTTCAAAGAGGCGCTTCGCATGGGAGCCGAAGTTTTTCATGCGCTGAAAAGCGTTTTACACGCTAAGGGATTGAGTACCGCTGTCGGTGATGAAGGCGGTTTCGCACCTGCATTGCCGGGAACGGAGGCAGCGATAGAGACGATTCTCGAAGCCATTAGCAAAGCCGGATATATGCCCGGCAGAGATGTGAGAATTGCTTTGGATTGTGCCTCGTCGGAATTTTATATCGATGGAGTGTACGACTATACTAAGTTTGAAGGAGCTAACGGTGTGAAGCGGACGACACAGCAGCAAGCCGAATATTTGCAAGACCTCATTTTGCGTTATCCGATAGATTCGATTGAAGATGGCATGAGTGAAGAAGATTGGGACGGTTGGCGGTTATTGACCGATTTGATTGGAGATAAATGTCAGCTTGTGGGGGACGATCTTTTTGTCACCAATGTAGAATATCTTACAAAAGGTATACGCCAACATTGTGCTAATTCCATTTTGGTAAAGCTGAATCAGATAGGTACGTTGACCGAGACGTTGAGGGCTGTCCAATTAGCACAGCATAATGGATATACGGCTGTTATATCGCATCGTTCTGGGGAAACCGAAGATGCCACTATTGCCGATATTGCGGTAGCCACTAATGCAGGGCAAATAAAAACAGGCTCACTGAGCCGGTCCGATCGTATGGCCAAATACAACCAACTTTTACGGATCGAGGAACAATTAGGAGATATTGCTCAATATGGATATAAGCAGGTAAACTAGTCAAAAGTTAGGAAAAAGAAAGGAAAATCCCACTACCGATATGAGTAATGGGATTTTTTTTGGAAAAAATGTTTAATTATAAAATCGTGAAGTACAGTTTGTTGCAAGAAAGTTATGTTATACAGCATAAAAAAGTGGAAAAATATTTGGAGCGGAGTAGGAAAATGCATTAACTTTGCAACCGCAAAAGAGGAAACGGGGCACGCTCCGGGGAACTTTTTTGTCAAGTTCATTGAAGGAATTGAAGAAGCAAGTGTAGTACAGTAAAAGAAGAGAGAAAGAAGTCAATTCAGTCAGGTAACGCTTCGAAGGTATAATAAAGAAAAAGAAGAAGATACAACGAAGAGTTTGATCCTGGCTCAGGATGAACGCTAGCGACAGGCCTAACACATGCAAGTCGAGGGGCAGCGGGGAGGTAGCAATACCTTTGCCGGCGACCGGCGCACGGGTGAGTAACACGTATGCAATCCACCTGTAACAGGGGGATAACCCGGAGAAATCCGGACTAATACCCCATAATATGGGCGCTCCGCATGGAGAGTTCATTAAAGAGAGCAATTTTGGTTACAGACGAGCATGCGCTCCATTAGCCAGTTGGCGGGGTAACGGCCCACCAAAGCGACGATGGATAGGGGTTCTGAGAGGAAGGTCCCCCACATTGGAACTGAGACACGGTCCAAACTCCTACGGGAGGCAGCAGTGAGGAATATTGGTCAATGGTCGGCAGACTGAACCAGCCAAGTCGCGTGAGGGAAGACGGCCCTACGGGTTGTAAACCTCTTTTGTCGGAGAGTAAAGTACGCTACGTGTAGCGTATTGCAAGTATCCGAAGAAAAAGCATCGGCTAACTCCGTGCCAGCAGCCGCGGTAATACGGAGGATGCGAGCGTTATCCGGATTTATTGGGTTTAAAGGGTGCGTAGGCGGCACGCCAAGTCAGCGGTGAAATTTCCGGGCTCAACCCGGAGTGTGCCGTTGAAACTGGCGAGCTAGAGTGCACAAGAGGCAGGCGGAATGCGTGGTGTAGCGGTGAAATGCATAGATATCACGCAGAACCCCGATTGCGAAGGCAGCCTGCTAGGGTGAAACAGACGCTGAGGCACGAAAGCGTGGGTATCGAACAGGATTAGATACCCTGGTAGTCCACGCAGTAAACGATGAATACTAACTGTTTGCGATACAATGTAAGCGGTACAGCGAAAGCGTTAAGTATTCCACCTGGGGAGTACGCCGGCAACGGTGAAACTCAAAGGAATTGACGGGGGCCCGCACAAGCGGAGGAACATGTGGTTTAATTCGATGATACGCGAGGAACCTTACCCGGGCTCAAACGCAGGGGGAATGTCGGTGAAAGCCGGCAGCTAGTAATAGTCACCTGCGAGGTGCTGCATGGTTGTCGTCAGCTCGTGCCGTGAGGTGTCGGCTTAAGTGCCATAACGAGCGCAACCCCTATCGACAGTTACTAACGGGTGAAGCCGAGGACTCTGTCGAGACTGCCGGCGCAAGCCGCGAGGAAGGTGGGGATGACGTCAAATCAGCACGGCCCTTACGTCCGGGGCGACACACGTGTTACAATGGCAGGTACAGAAGGCAGCCAGTCAGCAATGACGCGCGAATCCCGAAAACCTGTCTCAGTTCGGATTGGAGTCTGCAACCCGACTCCATGAAGCTGGATTCGCTAGTAATCGCGCATCAGCCATGGCGCGGTGAATACGTTCCCGGGCCTTGTACACACCGCCCGTCAAGCCATGGAAGCCGGGAGTACCTGAAGCATGCAACCGCAAGGAGCGTACGAAGGTAATACCGGTAACTGGGGCTAAGTCGTAACAAGGTAGCCGTACCGGAAGGTGCGGCTGGAACACCTCCTTTCTGGAGAAGCAAAACCTGCAATAAGACTGGAAAAGACCAAGCTCTCTCTTGGTACTACACGCTTCGTTCAATATAAAAAGAAGGAAAACAACCCGCCGCAGGCACGATTTGAAGAATAGTCCTATAGCTCAGTAGGTTAGAGCGCTACACTGATAATGTAGAGGTCGGCAGTTCAAATCTGCCTGGGACTACCAGGCCGGAGGTCAGGTGGTAAAAGGGGGGATTAGCTCAGCTGGCTAGAGCACCTGCTTTGCAAGCAGGGGGTCAACGGTTCGAATCCGTTATTCTCCACGAAAGATCCTTGACATGATGGAAAAAGAAGAGTAAACGAGCAAAGCAAACCCATATCAACCCCTAACGTCGCCGTCTCTAAGCAGAGACGGAAGACGCGGAAGAAAGTAAACAAGGGCGCATGGAGGATGCCTAGGCTCTCGGAGGCGAAGAAGGACGTGATAAGCTGCGAAAAGTTACGGTAAGGCGCAAATAGCCGTAGACCCGTAAATATCCGAATGGGGCAACCCGGCCAGCAATGGCCATACCGCCAAGCGGTAAGCCAACGCGGGGAACTGAAACATCTAAGTACCCGCAGGAAAAGAAAATAACAATGATTCCGCCAGTAGTGGCGAGCGAACGCGGAACAGCCCAAACCACTCGTGTTACGGCACGAGTGGGGTAGAAGGATCCACGACACGGCAAGAAATAAGTTAGCGGAATACGATGGAAATCGTAGCCAGAGACGGTGACAGCCCGGTACGCGAAAACCGACAGAAGCCCAGTGGACACCTGAGTAACCCAGGACACGAGAAATCCGGGGCGAATCAGCGGGGCCCATCCCGTAAGGCTAAATACTCCCGAGAGACCGATAGCGAACCAGTACTGTGAAGGAAAGGTGAAAAGAACCTCGAACAGAGGAGTGAAACAGACCCTGAAACCATGCGCCTACAAGCGGTCGGAGCATGTTAAAGTGTGACGGCGTGCCTTTTGCATAATGAACCTACGAGTTACTCTCGCTGGCAAGGTTAAGCGATTCAGTCGCGCAGCCGAAGCGAAAGCAAGTCCGAACAAGGCGTACAGTCAGCGGGAGTAGACGCGAAACCAAGTGATCTACCCTTGGTCAGGTTGAAGGTTGGGTAACACCAACTGGAGGACCGCACCGATAAGCGTTGAAAAGCTTACGGATGAACTGAGGGTAGGAGTGAAAGGCCAATCAAACTTGGAGATAGCTCGTACTCCCCGAAATGCATTTAGGTGCAGCCTCGAAGCAGAGTGATAGAGGTAGAGCGACTGATAAGATGCGAGGGCTTCACCGCCTATCAAGTCTTGACAAACTCCGAATACTATCACTTGGTCTTCGGGAGTGAGGGCATGGGTGCTAAGGTCCATGTCCGAAAGAGGAACAACTCAGACCACCGGCTAAGGTCCCGAAATAAGGGCTAAGTTGAACAAACGAAGTAAAACTGCAAAGACAGCTAGGATGTTGGCTTGGAAGCAGCCATTCATTTAAAGAGTGCGTAACAGCTCACTAGTCGAGGAGTTTTGCATGGATAATAATCGGGCATAAGCCCTTTACCGAAGCTGTGGATGTCG
>NZ_JH815205.1:636768-721957 GCF_000296465.1 Barnesiella intestinihominis YIT 11860 | reverse complement strand
AGCCGATGGAAGAAACGGTAAAGATTCCGTTACTGGATATAGGAGCGATGTGGAGACGGAGAAGTGACACACCCGCCTGCCGACGGAAGCGCAGGTTAAAGGAAGTAGGTAAACGCCGGGCAGGCAAATCCGCCCAGCGTGCCGAAGCTGACAGTATCGAGAGCCCCCGGGCAATCGAATAGCGGTGGTAACCAGGCTCCCAAGAAAATCCGCTAAGCATATTCTATATCCACCCGTACCCCAAACGGACACACGTAGTCGGGTAGAATATACCAAGGCGCTCGAAAGACTCACGGTTAAGGAACTAGGCAAATTGACCCTGTAACCTCGGGAAAAAGGGTCCCCAGTAAGATGGGGCGCAGAGAATAGGTCCAGGCAACTGTTTAACAAAAACACAGGGCTGTGCAAAATTTGAAGATGAAGTATACAGCCTGACACCTGCCCGGTGCCGGAAGGTTAAGAGGAGAGCTAATCGCAAGAGAAGGCTTGAATTGAAGCCCCGGTAAACGGCGGCCGTAACTATAACGGTCCTAAGGTAGCGAAATTCCTTGTCGGGTAAGTTCCGACCTGCACGAATGGTGTAATGATCTGGACACTGTCTCAACCGTGACTTCGGTGAAATTGTAGTATCGGTGAAGATGCCGATTACCCGCAACGGGACGAAAAGACCCCGTGAACCTTTACTGCAACTTAGCATTGCGTTTGGGCATTTGATGTGTAGGATAGTCCGGAGGCTACGAGTCGGCGACGCCAGTCGTCGAGGAGCCGCTGTTGAAATACGGACCTTCGAATGTTTGAGCGCTAACTCGCTGTAGCGAGGACACTGTTTGGTGGGTAGTTTGACTGGGGTGGTCGCCTCCAAAAGCGTAACGGAGGCTTCTAAAGGTACCCTCAGACCGATTGGTAACCGGTCGGAGAGTGTAATGGCACAAGGGTGCTTGACTGAGAGACCCACAAGTCGATCAGGTAGGAAACTAGAGCATAGTGATCCGGTGGTTCCGCATGGAAGGGCCATCGCTCAAAGGATAAAAGGTACTCCGGGGATAACAGGCTGATCCCTCCCAAGAGCTCATATCGACGGAGTGGTTTGGCACCTCGATGTCGGCTCGTCACATCCTGGGGCTGGAGAAGGTCCCAAGGGTTGGGCTGTTCGCCCATTAAAGTGGCACGCGAGCTGGGTTCAGAACGTCGTGAGACAGTTCGGTCTCTATCTGTTGTGGGCGCAGGAAATTTGCGGAGATCCGACACTAGTACGAGAGGACCGTGTTGGACAGACCCCTGGTGCATCGGTTGTTCCGCCAGGAGCACAGCCGAGTAGCTAAGTCTGGAAGGGATAAGCGCTGAAAGCATCTAAGTGCGAAGCCCACTCCAAGATAAGATTTCCATATAGGGACGTCAAAGACGATGACGTAGATAGGCCGCAGGTGTACAGGCAGCAATGTCACAGCCGAGCGGTACTAATAGCCCGAAACTTTCGGAAGTGCGAGACGTCGAGGGTAGATAAGGGAGGCAGAGATTGCGAAAGACTCTTTTTTTTCGTCAAGGATCGAGACATTCAGGCGGTTACAGCGCGGGGGATCCACCTCTACCCATTCCGAACAGAGAAGTTAAGCCCCGCCACGCCGATGGTACTGCGCAAGTGGGAGAGTAGGTAGCCGCCAACTTATAGGAGAGAGAGCCGGAGAGGGAGAACCCCTTCGGCTTTCTCTCTTTTTGTATATAGGACTCACAACCCCAGTCCTATCCAAAAGTCGGAGAAGTTCAACCTAACCGGAATCGTTTCACCTCATCGTTAGCGGATTAAACCCCACCCCTCAGAAACTCCCGTCTCTGAGAGCTCGCCCCTGTCGTCCCCGACGCCGCTCCATACCCCTGATTTTCGGCTCATAACCCTTTGATAATATACAATATATATATTTTTTGAAAATGGATATGTTGTATTTTGTTTATTATTTATAATATTTACATTTGTAACCTCTCGTTTTAGTGTAGATGAGCTTTGGGTTATATCCGTGCTCTTCGATTTGTTTTTTGAAAAATCCAAAATTCACTATAAATTTTAGTTTATGAAAAGAGGTTTACTTTGTATTTTATTCGTAGTTTTATTAACTGTGAATGTGTCGGCGATCGTTGTTTCGGAATCGACGCCGGTCGTATTGATTAACGAGGATTTTTCCAAATTTGTCGAGGGGTCTGAAACAGCTCCTACGGAACAGGATTTGGCAGATGAAAGTACTGGCGCAATCGATGCCCAATATACCCAACAAGCGGGTTGGTCTGGTATGGGTATTTTTCAGGCTGGGGGAATTTGTGCGATAGCTCCTGTATATAATTATTATTTCTATGAAGGTGGTTATTTGAATACGCCTAAGGGGGATTATTCGGGGGTGATTACTTATTCTTTTCGAGCTCGTCTGCAAGAGGGGGATCAATCGAAAATAAATGTAGTGATGGGTGAAGGTTATAACACTATCGATTCTTATGCACATACACTTACCACTGACTGGCAAACCTATACGGGAGAGTTTAAAAAAGGTACTTTTGACCGTTGTTTTATTCAGTTTTCTGCTGGTGATGAAGACAAAGTTTTAATTGATGATATAAAGATTGTTCGGATAAAAGAGATTATTCCTACGCCTAAATCGTTGGAAGCGACTGATCTTATGCGGGAGGGGTTTACGGCTCATTGGGAAAGCAGCGAGCGAGCCAAAGACTATTTATTGAGCGTGTATAGTAAACGATTCCCTGATGGGAAGGCTCCGAAAACAGTGAAGGAGACTTTCGATACCGTTAATTGTACCGACTCGTTGATTAGCTCTGATAATCCTCAATATCCCGAAGGTTGGGTTGTCGATGTCGTTACTCATGGGACTCGTCATGTGTATACAGATGAAGGCAATTACAATTCTGCTTCGGTTGCATTGGCATTTGATGCTACGGGAGACTCTATCGTAACTCCGTTGGAAGATGATCCTATGGATAGCTTTTCGTTTTGGGGTAAAACTATGCTTTCTGGAAATAGCTCAAAAATTCATGCTGAATATTTTAATGGAGTAGAGTGGAAGGACTTGGGTTATTCTTTTGCTTCTTCGCTTCAAACGGGGCGCTATATCGATCTTACCTCTTCTCTACCGTCCGATTGTTATCGGGTAAAGATATGGTTCGAACAGAAGAATAACGGACGTGTCGCTATCGATGATATTTCTTACAGTTGTATGCCTGTCAGAGAAAATATATATGTTTTCGAAGATAAGAATGTAGGGCCTGTGACGTCTTATGCCGTGGAAGGCTTAGACGAGAATTTGGATTACTATTATTATGTAAAGGCTTCTTCGGAAAATGGAGTGCAGTCCGAACCATCTGACGAAATCGCTGTAATAGGATTGGTCGCTCCTGTTGTGGCTGCCGCTACCGATGTAACAGAGTCGTCATATACGGCTCATTGGGAAAAAACACCTAAGGCCGAGGGGTATAGAGTGAATAATTATAGTGTTTATACGGCGAGAGAAGACGAAGAATATGTTGTTTTGGAAGAAGATTTTTCGAAAGTAACGACTTCGGCTACACCAGAAAATCCAGACGAGTTTGAGTCGAGTTCTCTTGTGATTCTAGATGATTATACTTTATTGCCCAATTGGTTATTTAGCGGCGGACTTCGTTTGGCAAACGGTATGCTTGGAGGGTATGGTTGGCAGGCGACTCTTCAAACGCCCGAACTGGTGCTGAATAACGATACCGTATTCGAAGTGACAGTGACAGCATGGGCAAAGGTTTCGAGCGGTTGGACCGATTTATATATCTACTCTGAAAACGATACTAAAACACTGACTTTCGAGAAATCGGAATCTAAAACACTTACGGTGGAAATGAAAAACGGTATTGAAAAAGATTGCCTCCGTTTCGCTACCGATGGCGGTGCTCTTTTCTTTATCGATAATATTGTCGTTAAACAAAAGTTGAAAGCGGGTGCTCAGGTGTCCAGATTGGAAAACAGTGTTATTGTGAGGGACCCCGAAACTATTTCGTACTCCTTTACTGGATTACAATGTGGACAGTATAAATATGGTTATGAGGTATCGGCCTATCGTTTGCTGGGCGATGATTTGGTCGAATCGGAATTTTCGGACCGGCAGATCGTGGAATATATCCCTTCGGGGGTAAATTCACTTTCTGCATCTGGTGCTAAGGTTTATGCCATCGATGGAAAGTTGTATGTGCAAGCCGAGGTTCCTTCTAAGATAGAGATTTATTCTATTTCGGGAATGTCGGTATTGGAAGATTCTGTCGGGGTAGGAGAAAACCAATATGATCTATTACCCGGATTCTATATTGTGAAAGTCGGGAATAGAACAACGAAAGTTCTGGTGAAATAAAGATACTTTCTGATAGTAGATCGGTCCGGAAAACCGGGCCGATTTTTTTTGTTTAAATCTGTAAAAGAAAAATCGAAATCTTTTGTTTTTCAAATAAAAAGCGTACCTTTGCAGTCCGATTATTACCCAAATTTGAGAAAATTTGAATAGTAGTCATGCCTTCTTTGGCCGGAAGCATGAATGCTATGTGTATGTTAAGTATTTAATAATTAAAAGAATAAGCAGTGGATACTTTAAGTTATAAGACCATTTCTGCAAACAAAGCGACCGTTAAAAAAGAATGGGTTGTGGTTGATGCAACCGATCAAGTTTTGGGTCGTATGTGTGCAAAAGTTGCTAAAATATTGCGTGGTAAATATAAACCGTGCTATACTCCTCATGTGGATTGTGGCGATAATGTAATTATTATCAATGCCGATAAGGTGCAATTAACGGGGAAAAAATGGACGGATCGGGTTTATTTGAACTTTACAGGTTATCCCGGCGGTCAAAGAGAATTGTCTCCTGCCGATTTGATGAAAAAAGGAGAATCGAGATTATTCAAACGTGTACTGAAAGGTATGCTCCCCAAAAATAAATTGGGCGCTCAATTGTTGAGAAACGTTTATATTTATGGAGGAAGCGAGCATCCACATGCTGCACAAACCCCTAAAACAATAGATATTAACACCCTTAAATAAGTAATATGGAAGTAGTTAATGCATTAGGCAGACGTAAAGCCGCAGTAGCACGAGTATTTGTTTGCGAAGGTTCGGGTGTAGTTACGATAAACAAAAGAGAGTTGGCTGTTTATTTCCCCTCTTCAATACTTCAATACATTGTAAAGCAACCGCTTGAAAAATTGGGCGTTGCAGAAAAGTATGATATTAAAGTGAATCTGAATGGCGGTGGTTTCAAAGGACAGGCCGAGGCTCTTCGTTTAGCGATTGCCCGCGCATTGGTGAAAATCAATCCCGAGGATAAACCTGCTCTGAAATCGGAAGGCTTCATGACTCGTGACCCGCGTACCGTTGAACGTAAGAAACCTGGACGTCCCAAAGCTCGTAAGAGATTCCAGTTCAGTAAACGTTAATATGCGACGGCCTGAGGCCGAAGATATATTTGTGTTTAGTATCCAAACCGCAAGGACTTTTCTTTTCATAGGGAACTACCTTGTGGTTGTGTAAGTAGAATGTAAACAAATTAAACAAAGAAAAAATGTCTATTACTAATTTTGACCAGTTATTGGAAGCCGGTGTTCATTTCGGACACTTGAAAAGAAAATGGAATCCTGCTATGGCTCCTTATATTTTCATGGAGCGTAACGGTATCCACATTATCGACTTGTATAAAACCGTAGCAAAGATCGACGAAGCCGCAGCTGCATTGAAATCAATCGCTAAATCGGGTAAAAAAATTCTGTTCGTCGCTACTAAGAAACAAGCCAAACAAGTTGTCGCCGACAAGGCTTCTGCTGTGAATATGCCATATGTTATCGAGCGTTGGCCGGGTGGTATGTTGACTAACTTCCCTACGATCCGTAAGGCTGTGAAGAAAATGTCTACCATCGATAAAATGGAAAAGGACGGAACGTTTGACAATTTGTCTAAGCGTGAAAAATTGCAAATCTCTCGCCAACGTGCCAAGTTGGAAAAGACTTTGGGTAGTATTGCCGATTTGAATCGTCTGCCTTCCGCTTTGTTCGTTGTCGATGTTTTGAAAGAACATATTGCCGTGCGCGAGGCCAATCGTTTAGGTATTCCCGTATTTGCTATGGTAGATACCAACTCGAATCCGAACGATGTAGATTTCGTTATTCCGGCTAATGACGATGCTTCGAAATCTATCGAAGTGGTTCTCGATGCCGTATGCGGTGCTATTGCCGAAGGTTTGGAAGAACGTAAGGCTGAAAAAGTTGATGCTCCTGCCGAGGGTGAGGATGCTCCTGTTAAGAAAGAACGTAAAACTCGTATCTCTCGCAAGAAAGCCGAAGATGCAGAGGTTGCCGAAATAACGGACGAAGCTCCTGCCGCCGAAGTTAAAGAAGTAGAAGAATAAAAATAATCAAAGACAAAGAGTGGAGCCTTTTCTTTGACTTCACTCTTTGTTCGTTTCTAATTATAAAAATAGGAGATTAAGTATATGGCTGTTACAATGGCTGAAATCAGCAAGCTACGTAAACTTACGGGAGCCGGCATGATGGATTGTAAGAATGCTTTGACCGAGACTAACGGTGATATCGAAGCTGCAAAAGAAATTATTCGTAAAAAAGGTCAAGCTGTCGCTGCTAAACGCGAAGACCGCGAAGCTTCGGAAGGTTGCGTTTTGGCTGCTGCCAAAGGCGATTTCGCTGCTATCGTAGCTTTGAAGTGCGAAACGGATTTCGTTGCTAAGAACGATTCTTTCGTAGCCTTGACTAAATCTATTCTCGATGCTGCCATCGAGGCAAAAGCTACCGATCTTGAAACCGTAAAGGCTTTGGTTGTCAATGGTACTCCCGTCGCTAACTTGATTGTCGATGAAATCGGTAAAACCGGAGAAAAGATGGAGCTCGGTTACTACGAAGCTATTTCGGCTCCTTATACCACCGCTTATATTCACCCGGGGAATAAATTGGCTACGATTGTAGGTTTTAACCTTGCCGATACCGATTATCAGGTAGCTCACGATGTGGCTATGCAGGCTGCTGCTATGAGCCCTATCGCTGTTTCTCGTGATGAAGTTCCGGCCGATGTGGTAGAAAAAGAACTTGAAATCGCAAAAGATAAGGCTCGTCAAGAGGGTAAGAAAGAGGAAATGCTCGATAAGATTGCTCAGGGTCGTCTGAACAAATTCTATCAAGAAGTTTGTTTACTTGAACAAGCTTTTGTGAAAGATCCCAAGCAAACTATTCAACAGTATCTTCATTCAAGCAACAAAGAACTTACAGCTGTTGCTTGTAAGAGAATTACTCTTAATGAGGAATAACGATATAAATTTTTGATAAGAAAAAGCCGTATCATTCGATACGGCTTTTTTATTGTGGTAAATTGTAGAGATAAAGAGAGATGGAAAGACGTCTGGCTGCTCTACCCATTTTCAAAATATTCCCTCTTTCTCTTTTATCTATTGATGGTTAAAATAAGGAGAATTATATTTAGGACTTTTTGGAGTGCACCAATTAAGTTATATACTAATGGCTTCTACTACTTTTTATTTATTGTACGATAATTTTTGTAGCGGTGTTTTTTATCGAGACTATATAGAATCCGGCAGGTAGGGCTATGTTGCCACTCCCGATTATATGTTCAGTCTTAACGAGTGTGCCGTTTATCAGGTAGATGTCGATTTGTTCGGGCATTTTTGTGTCGAAACAAAGATGACCTTTCGAACTCCATATTCGTATATTTGTCGGAGACAACATGTTTTCAACGGACGACGTCGTATAATAGTCGCTGATGTGGATATTATCAATGTCTATTCCAGCCGTCGAGTTCTCTGTTTTGCCTATTTTTATTCGTAGTTCTCCCGGATGCATCACTTTGAATTGGTATTCGGTCAACTCTTTTTTGATTGGAATACCGGTTTGAATGGGTTCCCAAGTTTTTCCTTTGTCATCGGATATGTATACACCGAAGGACCCAGAACCTTTATCATCTTTATATCGGGCAGCCCATAAGCGTATGTACCCGATTCCGTTGCTTTTATCTTCGAGCATGTAGATGTATCCGGGTTCGCCGGAGGTCGATTCGGTAAGGCGTAGGTGGGCTGCTGCATTATCCCATTTCATATCGTTGGAGCTGTCTCCGTATGTAGCGCCTACGAATTTCCATCGGCATGTTTCGGCACTGGCATAGATTCCTCCTCCATACATTAAAGTGCTATTGGGAGTATAGGCTTTTTTCGTTTCAAAAGTTTCATAAAAGTTCCAGTATTTCGTTTCGTCTGTGACATTTTCGCCGGGTGCTATCCAATCTGTGAGATTCTTAATTCCCGGCAGGGTGAAGTAATCGGTTAACGTTCCTTTTATGGTCAGTTGCTTGCGCCAATATTGTGGATTTTCATCTAAATTGTACGAATCGACATAGTCCTTGATTTGTACGGGCATCATCTTGCTTAAATCGATTTCATCGATTTCGTCGGCGATGAGGTAGGCCGAGGTTCCATCGAAGGGCGGTGCAATGTTGTAGAAGTGTTTATTGTTGGAGTAGTCTCTGTATTCTCCGACTATATATCCATTTATATAATAGGATTTCCGGTCATTCTTCTTGGCAAGAGCTTGCGATACGGTTAACGGGGAATCGGCCGAAAGTCCTGTTCCCGCTATCAGTGAAAAAACAAATGCCGATAGTGCGATGGATAATAATGCTTTTTTCATTGCAGTAAGGTTGGATTTTGATTACAAATGTACCTAAAATTTAAAGATACAACAATCATTTGAAGAAGATAGACCACTGCTTATTTCTTATGGAGTGTCTTGGATAGTATATGAGAGAAAGTATAGATGAAAAACGGAACAGTTTAAAATGAAAAAATTGATTGTCATCACGACAACCAATCTTTGTTAACCTTAATTCTAATACCATGAAAAACACATTGCAAATGTACGCATATAATTTTATATACAAACAAAATACCCAAGAAAAACGATAATATTTAACATTATTTTTGTGATTTCCGGTTTTTATAGCAATATGTTGGATCTGTGTTACAAAAGTGTTACATTCTGATTCGCTTATTTTATATGTAACATGATTCTATTTAAATTTTGTAAGGAATCGACCCATTGGCAAACGATGTTGTTATAAGATAAAAATTAAAATGGGAGATTATGAAAACGTTTTTGTGGAGTTTTATTTTGTTCGCAGGGCTTGCCGGATTGAGTGCCTGTGATGAGGACGAACGGGTGGACTATCAATACTTGCCTGATTCTGTTCATCAATTTGTTAGTACTTATTTTTCCGATGTAAAGGTAGTTAAGGCCGAAAAGAAGAATGAAGAGCCCCGTTACAAAGTTTGGTTGAGTAACGGATTCGAATTGAAATTCTATAAGGACGGCGGGTGGCAAAAGGTAGATGGAAACTTGCAAGTGTTGCCGTCGGCTTTACAAATAGATATTTTGCCGGGTAATTTGTTGACTTATGTCGCTACACAGTATCCTACTGCCGGAATTGTCGAAGCGGCTCGTTACGATTGGGGATATGAAGTGGAGTTGAACACGGCTCCTCTCGTAGAATTGGAATTCGACAATAACGGGAATGTGACGCAGATCGATAGGGATTGACCCGGTTATTTGTCGGAAGGTTCCCGGTTTTCTATCCGTCTTCTGGTATAGGTTACAAACGTATAAGGATAAGCGTGTTTCTCGTCGGCCGGCATTTCTTGCGAATTTGCGATTTCCCACTCCGATGGGTTTATGGTCGGGAAGAATGTGTCGGCGTCGTCGAATGTATGGTGAATGTGTGTGATATACAGCGTGTCGGCTATCTTGATGGTTTCGTTGTATAGTGTCGCTCCCCCCATAATGAAAATTTCGTCTTCTGTCGTGTCTTGTATCGGTATTTCGTCAAGCGTATGGACGACAGTAACATTCGGCCACGATAGTGCCGTGTTATGTGTCAAGACGATATTCTTGCGGTTAGGTAAAGCGCCGTTGGGTAATGATTCGAAAGTCTTTCGCCCCATGACGACGGTATGTCCCGACGTGAGTGTTTTGAAATGTTTCAAGTCGTTGGGCAAGTGGCATAACAGTTGTTGGTCCCGGCCAATGGCTCCTTTTTCGGCGACGGCTGCGATTAATGCTATTTTACTCATACTTATACGGCTACTTTTCCTGCGATATGGGGGTGAGGGTTATAATCCGTCAATTCAAAGTCTTCGTATTTGAAATCGAAGATGCTTTTTACGTCGGGGTTCAGTTTCATTTTAGGCAGGGCTCGCGGTTCGCGAGAAAGCTGTTCCCGCACTTGCTCGATATGGTTGTTGTAAATATGGGCATCTCCGAGTGTGTGGACGAAATCTCCGGCTTCGAGCCCGGTCACTTGTGCGACCATCATGAGTAATAGTGCATAAGAGGCGATATTGAAAGGCACTCCGAGAAAAATATCTGCACTGCGTTGATACAGTTGCAAACTGAGTTTACCATTTGCTACATAGAACTGGAAAAAAGCATGGCAAGGAGGTAGGTTCATTTGGGGTAGGTCTGCCACATTCCATGCGCTGACAATGATGCGACGTGAGTCGGGATTGTTTTGTATGGTGTGGATAGCCTCTTTTATTTGGTCGATATGTCCGCCGTTATAATCGGGCCACGAGCGCCATTGATATCCGTAGATATGCCCTAAGTCGCCATTCTCGTCGGCCCATTCGTTCCAAATGCGGACTCCGTTCTCTTGCAAATATTTCACGTTGGTGTCGCCTTTAAGAAACCACAACAGTTCATGGATAATCGATTTCAAATGCAGTTTCTTCGTGGTGAGGAGCGGGAATCCGTCTTGTAGGTTGAAACGCATTTGATAACCGAAAACACTATGAGTGCCTGTCCCTGTGCGATCTTCTTTGAGGACGCCGTGGTCGAGCACATGTTGTAAGAGGTCGAGATATTGTTTCATGTCGTAAATGTAGTTTTATTTGATTTGCAGTAATCTGCTGAATCCGAGGCAAGCGACCGAGAATCCCAGCTTACAGCCTCTCAGTATGCTACCGTTGTCATCGGGTGCTATTTTGAAGTTGTGGAATTGCTCCCGATTGATAAATAGCTTTGTACGAATCGATGCGGTAAATATTTCACGATGACCGCGCCAGAATGAAGGAACTAAGGATATTGTCGTGGAGAACCGGTAGTCGAAACAGATTCCGGCCGTCCAATTAAAATTCGTGTAGGACAATGTCGTTCTTTCGTTTCTCCCTTCTTGAATTTTTGCTTGATCGGAGTATCCCGACCATATACACCCGACATAAGGCATAAGGGCGAAATACTTGGTGGAGATGAGTTGTTGTCCTATACCTAAGGATATAGAAGTATAGGTGTTATGTCCGTTTCGAAGCCATGTATCCGTGATTTGTCCGTTGGAAACTGTAATTTCCTGACGGGTACGGGCTGTTCCGGCAGAAAAGTCGCAGAGCAGATGTGTATTGGCATAAGCTAAATCGAATCCGACATTGATTTGCCAAGCGGGATCCCAATAGTCGGCAATGCTTCCGACCGGGAAGGAGGCGCCGGTTCCTAAATAGAACCCGTATCCGAATCGCCGCGGAGAGATTCGAGGAATGGACGGAGCCGGGTTTTCGATCAGTTCTTTGGTTACGTAGAACTCCCATTCTTGCAGCTTTATCTCGTTCTGTCCGTTTTCGGTTTCTTGTTCTGCTTTTTTGCTTTGTTCTGTGTATAGGTCCATGTATTGCCGGGTGCGATTGTCGGCGGCAATACCCACCACTCCGAGATTTAATTCGGTTTGTAGTCTTCGCCGATACATTTCAAGCAAATCGTATTTCAGCTGGAACAACCGCAGTAAGTTCTCGTTTTGTATTTGCCGGTCGGCGAAAGAATGACGTTTGTCGAAACAGGCTTGCGCTTCGGGACGAATCGTGCGGGTGTTTCCATCTCGTTTTTCTGTTTTTTCGATTCTTAGGAAAGCGTTAAAAGCCGAGGGTACTCCTTTGAGACTGAGAGTATCTTGGAAATCGTCCCATGTCAATTTCCCTTCGTCCCAGTACTTATAGTTGATAATATCTTCTGCCCGGGTATATTCGACGAATGAGAAACATATCAGAAAGAAAGTCAAAAGCCGTTTCATAAGTATAGAATTAGAGGGATTCAAGAATACGTTTCAGTACGACTTGTGCCGAGATTTCCCGATTGGCGGCTTCGGGGATTACCAATGATTGCGGACTTTCGATAACATCGTCCGAAACAATCATGTTGCGACGTACCGGAAGACAGTGCATGAAAAAAGCGTTATTGGTCAAAGCCATTTTTTCGCTATCTACCGTCCATGCCCGGTCTGTGCTGATGACTTGTCCGTAATGTGGGTCGGCATAGGCTGCCCAGTTCTTAGCGTAGATGAAGTCTGCCCCCTCGAAAGCTCTTCGCTGGTCATATTCCACATGGGCATTGCCTACGAACTGAGGGGCTAATTCATACCCCTCTGGGTGGGTAATGACAAATTCGTAATCGGTTTGGTTTATCCATTCGGCAAAAGAATTAGGTACGGCCTGAGGTAGAGCCTTCGGGTGAGGGGCCCATGTGAGGACTACTTTGGGGTGTTCGGTTTTTTTATGTTCTTCGATGGTGATGAGGTCGGCGAAACTTTGCAATGGATGCCGTGTAGCTGCTTCCATGCTGAATACTGGTCGGCCTGAATATCGAATGAACTGATTGAGAATTTTTTCTTCATAGTCGTCGCTTTTGCTTTCGAACCGGGCGAAAGAACGCACGCCTATCACGTCGCAGTAACACCCCATGACCGGTATAGCTTCGAGCAAATGCTCCGGTTTATCCCCGTCCATGACTACACCTCGTTCGGTCTCTAATTTCCAAGCTCCTTGATTGACGTCTAAAACTATGACATTCATGCCCAAATTCATAGCTGCCTTTTGTGTACTTAGGCGAGTACGGAGGCTGGAATTGAAGAAAATCATCATCAAGGTTTTATCCTGCCCCAAGTGTTTGTAGGCAAACCGATTGGATTTTACTTCGAGAGCTTCTTTAACAGCAGCTTTTAAATCTCCGAGGTCGTGTACGTTAGTGAAATGTCTCATAATGTTTTATTGACGGGTTTGTCCGTTACCGGAAATAATATATTTATAAGTCGTTAGCTCGGGTAGAGCCATAGGACCTCTTGCATGCAGTTTCTGTGTGCTGATACCTATTTCTGCCCCGAATCCGAATTGTCCTCCGTCGGTGAATGCGGTAGACACGTTGGTGTATACGCATGCGGCATCGACTTCGTGAGCGAAGCGTTGTTTGTGAGATTCGTTTTCGGTGATTATACTTTCGCTGTGTTTCGAGGAATAGCGAGCTATGTGAGCCAAAGCCTCTTCAAAGGAGTCGACGGTTTTGACTGCCATCTTATAATCTAGAAATTCCGTCCCGAAACTATCGTCGGTCGCTGGCTGCAAGAGGGATTCCGGATATTTCCCCGAGAGTGCGCCATAGGCTTTCGGGTCGGCGTATATGAGTACGTTTTTTTCGGACAACGGCTTGCAGAGGCTTGCAAGGTCGGATAATCTCTCCTTGTGAATAATCAGACAGTCGAGCGCATTGCATACGCTCACCCGACGGGTTTTGGCATTGAACACGATATTGCGGCCTTTTTCCAAATCTCCGTCACTGTCGAAATAGGTGTGGCATATCCCGGCTCCGGTTTCGATAACCGGTACAAGCGCATGTTCGCGTACATAATTTATCAATCGACCGCTGCCTCTCGGAATGATAAGGTCGACTTGTCCCACGGCGGTTAATAACTTGTCGGTAAAGCTGTGGTCGTTAGGTAGTAAAGTCGCTGTGTTAGAGTCTATTCCGTAACTTATCAACACCTTGTTGATAATGTTGATAATAGCGTTGTTGGAATATTGGGCATCACTACCTCCCTTCAAAATACAGACATTCCCCGATTTCAAGCAAAGAGAAAAAACGTCGAAGGTTACATTGGGACGGGCTTCGTAGATAATGCCGATGACTCCGAACGGTACAGATACCTTTTCGATGCGCATGCCGTTGGGCCTGTCGAATGAAGCCAATATTCTGCCCAATGGAGAGGGAAGTCCTGCTACCTTTCGCATATCGGCGGTTATTCCTAAAATTCGTTCCCGCGAGAGCATTAACCGGTCGTATTTGGGGTCTGTCTTCGGCATAAGAGCCAAGTCCCGACAGTTTTCTTGCAAAATGTAATCGACTTCTTTCTCGGCTTCGTCGGCAACGGCAAGAAGTATTTTATCGATAGTCTCGGTATCGACGAGATTCAATTTGCGGGCAGCTACTCGTGCGTTTTCGAAAATATGTGATACATCGGCGGTCATAGCTCATAATGTGTGTAAAGCAAAAGTAATCTTTTTTTTCGAGTATGGTTGTATCGGAATCGTTAAAGTTAGTCGAGATAGAGATAATCGTAATGGACGAAAGGTTTCGCACCCTGATGTCCGATAAATTCTCGGGCTGTTTCGCTGTCGAGCGCGATGCGGCCTACACCTATGGAATTTCCATCGGGATCGATGATGCGGACAATGTCGTCCTTTTCGAAGTCTCCTTCGATACGGGTGACTCCGACCGGCAATATACTGACGGCTTGTTGCGAGTGGATCGCTTTCACGGCTCCGGCATTGATATGTAATTCTCCTTTGGCGAATCCCTCGGAGTGGGCGATCCAACGTTTAATGCTCGATATAGGGTTGGCAGAGGGAATGAATCGCGTGCAAATCGCCGAGCTGTTTTCCCGTAAAAGATCGGGCAAGATATTTTCTTTCTTGCCGTTGGCGATGATGACTTCTATACCTTCGTCCGCCACCTTACGGGCGATGTTGCATTTGGTAAGCATACCGCCCCGCCCGAAAGAGGATTTCCCCGACTGTATGTATTGCGACAGTTCTTGACCGGGGTGAATTTCCGGTATGACTTTACTGCCCGCTTGTCCCGGAGCCCCGTTGTAAATACCGTCGATATTGCTGAGAATGACGAGGGTTTCGGAGTCCATCATGGCAGAGATGAGCCCCGACAGCTCGTCGTTGTCGGTGAACATTAACTCGGTAACCGAGATCGTATCGTTCTCGTTAACGATAGGGATAACCTTGTTTTCAAGCATAACCTCCATACATTGTTTTTGTGTGAGGTACTGTCGCCGGGTAGAAAAATTTTCTTTGGTCGTGAGCACTTGGCCGCAAGCTATATTGTGTTCCCTGAATAGCTCGTAATAACGATTGATGAGTTTGGCTTGCCCCACAGCCGAGAATAATTGTCTGGCAGAAACTGCGTCGAGCTTGCGGTGTATCTTCAATTCGCTGCGGCCCGATGCCACAGCTCCCGACGATATGACAATAATTTCGACTCCGGCTTTGTGCAGCTCGGCGATTTGGTCAGTGAGAGCCGACATGCGGGTGATGTCTAGCGTACCGTCTGGACGAGCAAGAACGTTACTCCCTATTTTTACGGTAATACGTTTACGTTTGTAACTCATGGCTGCATGGCGAATTGTTGAATCGTTTCGATGTAGTTGTTCCATTCGGGGTCGCTTTCCGCTCCAATTTTTATCGGCAGCGGCGGGTATTCGCTGAAAGTCTCGTTCAAGACGATGGAGAATTTTTCGGCTGAGATTCCGTAATATTCATAACGGGCGGTTTTCCCTCCTATATGAATGGCGGTTAGTATTGCGATTTCTTTCTCTTCCAATATATCGCGCAGTTTCTCGTTGAGGCTATCGAGCGCTTGCGTCTCTTTTTCGGTGGGCATGCCTTTTTCATCGCCCTGATATTCCCATACGAGAGCGATACGTGTGGCGAATTTTCCCGATTGCCTGATGGCATCGAGAAATAGTCTCCCTCGTATGATAAAAGACTTGTTTTCAAATTCTGTTTCGGCGACGAACCAATCGTTACTGATTTGCATAGGACGATCGTTTTACGTTATTAGACTTTGTCTTTGTCTCGTATTTCTACTCGGCGTATTTTCCCGCTGATGGTTTTGGGCAACTCTTCGACGAACTCGATAACCCGAGGATATTTATAGGGAGCCGTGACTTTTTTCACATGGTCTTGTATTTCTTTGACAAGAGCTTCTCCCGCTTTGTCTTTGTATGCAGCCGATAGTACGATAGTCGCTTTGACAACTTGTCCTCTGATTTCATCGGGGACTCCGGTCACGGCACACTCCACTACGGCGGGGTGGGTCATTAGAGCGCTTTCCACTTCGAATGGACCGATGCGGTAGCCCGACGATTTGATGACATCGTCGGCACGACCCACGAACCAGAAGTATCCGTCCTCGTCGCGCCAAGCTACATCGCCTGTATAGTAAATACCGTCATGGTAGGCTTCATACGTTTTTTGAGGGTCACGGTAATATTCCTTGAACAGTCCCAAAGGTTTCCCGTGATCGGTGCGGATAACGATTTGTCCCTGTTCCCCATCTTCGGCCGAGCGTCCGTCGGCTGTGAGCAGGTCTATGTCGTATTGCGGGTTGCGTATTCCCATCGATCCCGGTTTGGGTTCTACCCACGGGTAGGTGGCGATAGTGAGGGTCGTCTCGGTCTGTCCGAAACCTTCCATCAGTTTTATACCTGTGAGCCGTAGCCATTCTTCGTATACTTTGGGGTTAAGGGCTTCACCGGCTATGGTACAATATTTTAGAGAAGAAATATCGTATTTGGTGAGGTCTTCCCGAATGAGAAACCTGAATACGGTGGGAGGAGCGCAAAATGAAGTGATGTGAAAGTTGTGTATCATTTCGAGTACGTCGGCCGGTTTGAATTTTTCGAAGTCATAGACAAACACGTTCGCCCCGGCAAACCATTGTCCGTATAGTTTTCCCCATACGGCTTTTCCCCAACCCGTGTCGGCCAGAGTCAAATGCAGGCTGTCTTCGTGCAGGTTGTGCCAAAAGGAGCCGGTGATGATGTGCCCTAACGGGTAGGTGAAATCATGGGCGACCATTTTGGGCTCGCCGGTGGTTCCCGATGTGAAATAGAGCAGTGAAATATCGTCATTCGTGTTGACCGATTCGGGACGGACGAAAGGAGCAGCCGATTCTATTCCTTTATGGAAGTCGTCCCACCCTTCTGGAATGATGGGCCCGATGGAGATACAACGTTGTAATGAAGGCGAGGACGGTCGGGCTCGGTTGATGTGCTCGACTACAATCCCGTCGCCGCAGGATACAATCATTTTTATGTCGGCGGCATTGCATCGGTACACTATGTCTTTCTCGGTCAGCAGGTGAGTGGCGGGAATACATACGGCTCCCAGTTTGTGAAGAGCGATAATAGAAAACCAAAATTCGTATCTTCGTTTCAAAATGAGCATGACCATATCGCCGTGCCCTATTCCTAATGATTGGAAGTAAGATGCAGTTTTGTCGCTTTCTCGTTTAATATCGGCAAATGTAAAATCTATTCTTTTTCCTTGATCGTTGGTCCAAAGCAGAGCTTTTTTTTCGGGAGCTATACGTGCCCATTCATCTACAACATCGTATCCGAAATTAAAACAATCGGGAACTTTTACCTTAAAATTTTTCATGAAGTCTTCCTGTGAAGAGAAAGACGTTTTATCTAAAAAGCGTTCTAACATAATGACTATGTGGGAATATTCCCTCTTTTTACTTGATGTTTGTGAAATACCTATTGTTACGGAAAGATCATTTAAAATATGATCGCCAGAAATTTGACTTGTCGGTCTATCGCTTTCATACCGTGCGGACGGGTAGAGTCGAATATAATACTGTCGCCTTCGTTCAGCACTAATTCTTTTTCTCCGATACGTAGATGCATGCTCCCTTCGAGAACAAGGTTAAATTCTTGTCCGGGGTGGGTGTTGAGCGTGAATGGCGCTTCGGGAGCCGATGGCTCGACCGTGACCATGAAAGGATCGGCTTTGCGGTTGGCGAATCCGGCGGCCAACGATTGATATTTATAGGCTTTTGTACGCTCTACGGCGACACCTTTGTCTTTTCGGGTAAGGAAATAAGAGTTCATTCGGGGTTCGTATCCGAACATCAATGCCGGTAATTCTACGCCGTAGTGCTTGGCTATCTGGTGCAGGAAACTGACCGGAATGTCTTTTTCGCCCGACTCGTAACCTAAATAGGTTTCCAAATCGATGTTGCAGGTTGATGCAATATCTTCGGGTCGAAGGTCTAGGGCATCTCTAAGGCCAACGAGCCGTTCCGCTATTTGTCGTATCTCTTCGCTCATGATTGCAAATATTTAGAAAGAGGTTTTAATATCTCTTACAAAAATAGAAAAATGAGAGAGAAAAAAGAAATTTGTTATACAAATAGGGTGAGTAATTGAACTTTGTAACTTTTATTAAGAGAGGAGGAAGACCAAAAAGGGTGCTATTTGCGCATTTTTGAATGTTATGTGCATTCTCTATTCTTCGGGAATTTCTTGTGGTATGTATTGATAAGCTCCGATATCCACGCTCGTGGAACGAAGGTTCCCATACATATCTTTATCCAATGGGAAGATCGCGAAATCGGGATTTCCTTTCCCGATAGCATCGGATTTATCCGACCCGATTCGATAATCGTAGTAGTAATGTTCTTCGCCGGTGGCTTTGAAAAACGGTTGTCCGTTCCATACGGTATTGATGAAATTGTCGTCGTCTTCTCCGTTGGAACGGAGGAGGCAGGAACGGAAGTATACATGGCTGCCGGTGAGGTCGATCGAGGGAATTTCCGATGTATTACCGTATAGTATGCTGTTGTTGAATCGGGCTCGTAGAAGGGCGGGACCTCCCGAAATCGTATCGGCCGGAGCACAATAACTCATGTTTACGATGGGCGAGGTGATAATGTCGTAGAAATAGTAGTTGACGATCGTGCAGTGGGTGAAATCGGCTATTCCTCCTGTCAGCGAGAGTATGGCTCCTCCGGCATCGGAAAGCTCGCTGTTCCAGCAATTTAGCCGGCTGTATGCCGATGTGATGAGATTACCCGACGAGTTGCGTATGCGGGAATTCGCTATTTCGAGACGAGGCTCTTCCGAAGCGCACGAATCCAATACGATACCCGAAGTCATTCCTCGTACATAAGCGTACGATATTTTATTTCCGAAACTTTCGGGATAAAAACGGATACCGCCCCATTGCCCGCCGAGATTGTCGTAAGGCAAGTCTGCAAAGAGCCGGTCGAGTCGATCGCCTCGTATTTGAACGGGGGCTTCCATCGACCCTTCGACTTGTAATTTCCCTTGTACCAATAGCGAAGCTCTATGGTGGAAATGCAGTCTCGCACCGGGTTCTATTTGTAATGTCGCTCCCGGAGCCACGACTAAGCTGTCGTAGATGAGATATGGCCGTTCATCGGTCAGATGGGTATCGGTCGTGAAAATTTCCCCTCTTTTGATGATAACGTCCTGTCCGTAGGCCGTCAGCTTCACGTCTTGTTGGACGCCGTTGGTTACAAAGACGATCGAATCGACGATGAAAATGGGGTTGCCCTGATTGGTAGGATCGATATTGGCTTCTACAAATACATATAGGCTGTCTTTCCCTCGGATTTCGACATTGGTGAAATTATCGCCCGACATACCGTCCACATTGATATGAAAGCCCGAATGTTCGGCATCTGCAAGTTTGATGGAAGAGATGTTCAACGATTTCTTGTTCCGGTTGTAAATGCGGAATGAACGAGTTGATGTCCCTATCGTGGTGAATACGGTATCGAAAGCAACCGTGTCGGTGGAGAATGCGAGTACATGCGACGGATTTGTGGTGAAATCGTCATCAATGCAGCTCGTCAGGCATGTACCTGTCAAGATACTCAGCAAAATTAAAGCAAAAGTTGTCGCTTTCATTGTATTATAAAAACGATATCGGTGCATCTTTATTGCGGAAGGCTGACGATTTTCTTTCGGGAGAGTGGCGTTTTGATTTTGTAATTGCAATATAGAATGTAACTCGATAAAAAAGAACAAGTATGTTTGTACTACTTGCTCCTTTCACTATCTTTGTAAGTACGAAGATAAGCTGCGGTTCGGGATAGGCAAGTCGGAAATGTGATTTCTGTTTGCCTCTGCTCTCACCTTTTGCTATATTTGTAATCGGATAAATAACGAATAAATCGATGGCTATGTTAATGACTACGACTCCTTCGGTAGAAGGGAAACGGATTGTAAGATATTTGGGAGTTGTGACAGGCGAGACTATTATCGGGGCGAATGTGTTTCGTGATTTTCTCGCAGGGGTAAGAGATTTTTTCGGAGGCCGTTCCTCTGCTTACGAAGCGGTTTTGAGAGAGGCCAAAGATACGGCTCTTGAAGAAATGGCTCGACAGGCCGAAGCATTGGGCGCAAATGCCGTGGTGGGTATCGATTTGGATTATGAGACTGTCGGCGGATCGGGTAGTATGTTGATGGTTACGTGCAGCGGGACAGCTGTCAGGGTCGAATGACGTGACCAATTATTCCTAATCGGGTATGAAATATTATCTTATCGCCGGGGAGGCTTCGGGCGATTTACATGCCTCCAATTTGATGAGAGCCTTGCAACAGGAAGATGCGAACGCCGAATTTCGTTTTTTCGGCGGTGACTTGATGGCTTCTTGTGGCGGTACGCTGGTAAAGCATTATCGGGATATGGCTTATATGGGATTTATTCCGGTGTTGATGAATCTCGATAAAGTTTTGGCGAACATGCGTTTGTGTAAACAGGATATTGCCGCATTCCGTCCCGATGTGGTTATATTGATAGATTATCCGGGTTTCAATCTGAAAATAGCCAAGTATGTGAAGCGTCGTTTGGGTATTCCTGTTTATTATTATATCTCTCCTAAGATTTGGGCTTGGAAGGAATGGAGGGTAAAGAGTATCCGTCGGTATGTAGACCGCCTTTATTCCATTCTTCCGTTCGAGGTTTCGTTTTATGCCAAGCACGATTATACGGTGGAGTATGTAGGAAATCCTACGGTCGATGAATTGGCTGTGCGGCCTTATGCCGATGAGAGTTTCGAGGATTTTACGGCGGAGTGCGGCTTGGGAAAAAAGCCTATAATAGCTCTGCTGGCGGGTAGCCGGGTAGCCGAGATCAATCATAATCTGCCTTTGATGATAGAGGCCGCAAAAACGTTCCACGACTATCAGTTGGTTATCGCAGGGGCTCCCGGTATTTCTCCCGACCAATATGCTCCTTATTTGCAGGACCGTTCGGTAAAAGTCGTTTGGGGCAAGACTTATCGTTTGCTTCAACAGAGTCGGGTGGCATTGGTCACATCGGGAACCGCTACGCTCGAAACCGCTTTGTTGCGGGTGCCTCAGGTGGTATGCTATCGACTGGGAGGAGGCAAGTTGTTTTATAAGATATTCGAGAAAATCTTGAAAGTACCGTATGTTTCGTTGGTTAATTTGATAGCCGATAGTCCTGTCGTATGCGAGTTATTGGGCTATCGGGCGACTCCTGAGAATCTTCGTCGAGAGTTAACTTCGTTGTTCGAAGAGACTACCCGAAAGAAAATGTTGGAGGGATATGATCTTGTTGCCGAGCGATTGGGTGCTCCCGGCGCTCCAAAGAATGCCGCCCGGTCTATGGTTGCCGATTTACGAACAAGGTGACATGTTATTGCAGTGCGTAGGGGGTGAGACTCTTGTTCCGTGTTATTTTTCGGGTGTGGTTGATAGTGCTGCTCAACCTTCGGAATCCATTCAACCCTTTTGAACCGGTGTTTTAAGGTATGCAATGAGGGCGGCGAAAGAGGTAAATCGCACTTCGTCCATTGCGGTGTGTAACGACAGCGAGTCGTTTCCTTCGACGATGAGGCGGGGAAGCGATGCATCGGCTTCGCAAGGTGATATGCGGCAACCGTAATTGTTACGATTCAGAGCATTGACTGTCCAATGGAGAAGTGTTTCGTCCGTCGCATCTACGACAATTTCTTTTTCCCATTGAACCGAAGGGTAGTAACTGCCATGCGCCCGGTCGAAACAAATTTCCTTACGGTCGAACAAGGTATCGAGTTCTCCATTCAAAATGAGGTCCTCGGTTATTCCGCTACGCATTCCGTGCCCCTTCCGTAAAAGCCATAGGCAATCGGCGAGCACCAGCGCTTGTTCTATGTCGTGGGTCGACAGTAGTATCGCTTTGTTTTGAGTTGTGGCGATGTGGTGTAACAGAGTCATGATTTCTATGCGGCTCACCACGTCGAGGAAAGCGGTCGGTTCGTCTAATATAACCAGAGGGCACTCTTGCGCCAATACTTTTGCGATCATGGCTTTTTGCTTTTCTCCATCGGAGAGTTGCGCCATATAGGAGTGCGCTTTGTGTGAGATGCCCACGGCTTCGATAGCTTCGTCCACTACTTGCCGATCCTGTCGGTCGAGTTTCCCGAAAAATCCCGTATGCGGTTGTCGTCCGAGGGCGACCAATTCATATACGGTCAATCCTCCGGTTTGTGTCTTGTCGGTCAGTACAACTCCGATTTGACGGGAAATTTCCCGCTCTGACATGGCAGACAACTCGTTTCCGTTCAACAGGATTTTTCCCGATAACGAAGGTTGGGACGCCGATAAGGTGCGTAGCAGAGTCGATTTGCCCGAACCGTTTGCGCCTAACAGGCAGGTGAGCTCGCCCTTGCGTAGGGAAAACGACAGATCGCCGTGAACTTGCTTGACGTGCCCGTGCCCCGTTTT
Source organism: Barnesiella intestinihominis YIT 11860 (assembly GCF_000296465.1). NCBI lineage: Bacteria > Pseudomonadati > Bacteroidota > Bacteroidia > Bacteroidales > Barnesiellaceae > Barnesiella > Barnesiella intestinihominis. The sequence goes on along the minus strand of NZ_JH815205.1, from coordinate 699,297 downwards.
ATATCCAATACAGAGCTGCTGTGCCGATAATATGTTTGCCTGTTCCTCCATCAGTTGAAATATTGGATTTTTCGTTGGTTGATGATGACATAAATAATCACCGGCGCACCTAAGACCGGAGTGATGGCATTGATGGGCAGGATGCCCGATTCTCCCGGAAGGATACAGATGAGATTGCACAGCAATGCGGTTACGGCTCCGCACAGCAAAGTCATCGGCAACAAGGTGTTGTGGTTCGATGTCCCCAATAACAGTCGGGCGATATGAGGAACGGCGAGACCGATAAACGAAATGGGGCCGCAGAATGCCGTGGTCGATGCCGTGAGCAGACCGGTGACGATGAGCAGCAGATTGCGGGTGAGTTTAATGTTTACTCCCAGATTGGCAGCATAACGGTCACCGAGCAGCAAGGCATTGAGTGGTTTTATCAGAAGTATAGCGATGATGAGGCCCACAGATACGAAAAGTGCGAAATAGGGCAGCTGCTCGCCGGTGACTCCGCTGAAATTTCCCATACCCCAAATCGTATAGGAGTGTACCCCTTCGGCTGTTGCGAAATAGTTGAGTAGAGAGATAACCGACGAAGTAATATAGCCTACCATTATACCGACAATGAGGAGCATGATGTTGTTCTTGACAATGGTCGAGAAAAAGAGTATCGTACCTAATACAGTGACTGAACCGAGAAAAGCTCCGGCAATGACAGCGGTGAATCCGGTGAGGGTGGTTGCCTCGGACACGCCGAGTGTCCCTCCCCAAAATAACATGACCAAAGCCACTCCTAAACTGGCTCCCGTATCGATTCCTAATATCGAAGGTCCGGCGAGCGGGTTGTTGAATGCCGTTTGAAGAAGCAGCCCGGCAACTGCCAATGCGGCTCCCGACAGGAGTGCCGCCACCATTTGCGGTAATCGGGATTCCAGCACGATGAATTTCCAGACCTCCTTTTCAGGTTCTTTTCCGCACAGGATATCCCATACGGCCGAAGCCGGTATTTGTACCGACCCGAACCATAAATTGGCGGCACATAATGCCAAAAGTAACAGGACGAGAACGACTATTAGCCGTTGTTCATGCTGCTTGTTCGGTTTGTCGTTCATTCGGATAACGGTTGATAGTAGCGGAATCGATAATCGGGGAACAGGCCGGGGTGGAACAATGCAGCGAGTTCCTGTAACAACAGGTCGGGACGAAACGGAGTCTCTTCGTAGTAGTTGCATCGGGACGAGTCGCAACCGTATATCTTTTTCTCCCGGAAGGCTTTGAACCTTGCATAGGGTGCATATTCCTTTTGCAGAGTCCGATAGGAAAGCTCCGACACGTGGAACGATTTAATAAGCCAAATGTCGGCTTTTCCTGCTCGGTTGAATACCGTTTCGAAAGAGAGCGGAATAGACCCTGTTTCTGTATTGTCGCTCCACGGGTAAGCGGCTCCGGCATCCTTGAAAAAGCGGGCCATATAGCTTTTTCCGCCGGGCATATACCATGCCGAACCGCTTTTTAATTCGCTGATGACAACGGGAGCAGAAGAAAGTACACCTATTTTATCTCTCAATTCGGTATAGTTTTTTTCGACTTCCGTAAAAATGGAATCGGCTTCGACCTCTTTACCGTATAACAGACCGAAGAATTTTATCCATTCTGCCCGGCCCAGAGGTGAAGTTTCCAAATAATCGGCGCATTCTATAATGGGTATTCCCATTTTCCCGATACGTCCGTATCCGGCGTTTTCGAAAGGAGATAATAAGATGGCATCCGGATTCAACGACATTACTCGTTCGATGTCGGGCGACATGGAATTTCCGGCATCGGTCAGTTTTCCGTTTTCCGCACGAGAGAGCAAAGCGGGCGTTTTGATATAGGAGAGGTCGCAGACTCCTCCTATTTGCGATAATGCGTCTAATTGCTCCAACAGGCTGCAATGTACCGAGGCATAGACTAATGTATTGGACAACGGAGTCCTTACGACGGTTCCTTGCGGTAGATTCGATGGAACGTTTTGTGTCTTGGGAACGAGTATATATCGGTGCAGCAACCGGGTGCTGTCCCACGGGTTGCTTATTTTTACATCGGTGTAGTCGTCATGACGGGTAATAGAGAGTAGCTCGGCATACTCGATGATAGAATCGTTCCCGATTTGTTCGTCGCTTTCTTGGGGCTTCGGGTTACATTGTGCCGAAAGGAGTACGAGTGCCGAAAGGACGCATGTATAAAATATCTTATTCATAACAGTCGGTCGTTTAACGGGGTTGATAACCTATATATTCCCCTGTGAGGTTGTTGCTCATGAGGTATTGTGCGGTTTGAAGCATGGAGAAGGCATATTCCCGCAGTTCTTGGCAGACGGCAGGATTGTCGATATTGCCCCTCTTTTCGATAGCTCTTTCTTGCGAGAGCAACCACTCTTGGTTTTCTTTGGGTTTATAGATATAGAACAGCGAATCGTTCACGCATCCGATAGCATCGTCGGAGGTAAAGAATGCCGCTTTACGTTTTTCTTGCAGGAGGTTTACTCCGAATCCGTTGTCGGTATAGTCTATGTTCAGCAAACCCAATATGGTGGGAGCTATATCCACTTGTCCGCCGAGGTCTTGTATCTGTCGGGGTTCGATAAATGAAGGCGAATAAATGAAAAGAGGCACATGGTTGAAACTGAGCGGTATATCGCTGCGGGGAGTCCCCACAATTTTCCCGTGGTCACCGACGAAGACAAATATCGTGTTGTCGAACCATTCCTGTTGTTTCGCTTCATCGATAAATTCCTTTAAAGCATGATCGGCGAATTCGACGATTCGATGTTCGTCGGTATTACTGTGTGTCTTGAAATCTTTGGGAATAACATACGGCGGGTGGTTGCTGATGCTTAACAATACAGCGAAAAAGGGCTGCCCCTCGTTGGCAGTCTCTGTGAGAATGGGCAGGGCGTATTGGTATAGGAAATCGTCTTGGACACCGAAACTGTTGACTACTTTGTCTTGCGGATAGTCCTCTTGTGCAAAGATGCGGTCGAAACCATTGGTTCGCAGATAGCCGTTCATGTTATCATACTGCGACTCATGAGTCATGAAAAAAAGCGTACGGTATCCGTTATCTTGTAAAATGGTGGGTAGTCCGGCGAAGAAAGGAATAACGGCTCCTTTCATGGAATTCCGTTTCATCAGAGCCGGATAGGAATACAAGACGGAGTGTATGGCATGGTTGGTATGAGTTCCCGCCGAGAAAAATCGATTGAAGCAAAGCGACCGGACGGCTATTGAATCGAGAAACGGGGTGAGGTGCTCGGGATTACCGAAATGCCCCAGCAATTCGGCCGACATCGATTCCATGAAAACGAGGACTACGTTTTTACGGCTGGGTTGTCCCGGATTTTCTATTTTTCGGGCAATGGGCGATATGTCGGGAAGCGAGTCCGTGATATTCAGTTCTCTGCGAACCGTAGAGATCGCCTCTTTCTCGTCCATCAAATCGATTTCCCGATTTTCCGATTTGGAAGCCTCTAACGAACTGCGCAATAAATTGAACGAGGGGCTTATACCCAATTGGTTCAAAAATGTATTGTTGCAATAATAGGCCGCACTTACTTTGATAGGGTTGTATCCCATGCGTCCGCGTATGCCGAATAAACATACTCCTATTAGAAGAGTCGAGCAAAGGAGTGTAAGCAGCTCGGGTTTCCAATGAAATTTTTCGGCAGATACTCTTTGTATATCGCGACAAGTCCGATGTAATAATATCCGGGAGAGAAAGACGAAAAGGAAAGAGAGACACAGAAACAAGACGAATGCGACGATATAGGAGAATTCACCGAACATAAGTCCCAATGTCGTTCCGGTGTAGCCGAACCAGTTGAAAATGGAAGCGTTGATGTGTTTGAAGAAATAAGCGAAATAAGGTATATCGGCAGCCGATATGGCGAATGCCACGACGTAAAAGACCGAGAAAAAGATATGGATTCCCCGGTACAGGTTTTTACCGAAATATCCTATCAGGGAACAGATCGAGACGATAACGAGCGGCAGAATCGATATATAACAGGCTACGACATTGTCGAGCCACAATCCCCGGACGAATGCTTCGAGACGGGTGAATACCGAAATTTCTTCGTCCATGAGATATTCGTACCCTTGTAGGAAGAGGATCAGACGGAATGCCGTAAAGAGAATGAGTCCCAACACATGTATCGAAATCAGATAGCGCAGGGCATATAAATATCGTTTCATCGGTCGGTTATTGTTAAACGCCTCAAAGATACGGAAAGGTAAGTGCAGAGACAAACGAAAATCTTGTTTCCGATTTGGCTATGCCGAACCGCATCGTACCTTCGTTGTGACAAAGATAATAATTTTTCACGAAAGGCCGGTCGATTGTACGGTTGTCGTTTGATTTATCTCGCCGTAATGTGGAAACAGCCTTGTCGTATTTCGTATTTGATGTAGCATTTGTGTTCTTTGCGTAAATCGTACAGAACCTCGCCGAGTAAAATTCGTAGTCGGTCGGAGGGTACGAAATAGGTCGAGTCGGTTACGTTGTATCGATTGTAGGCTATGTCGAAAGTCGTGCCGTAACGGTGTGCCGAGTTTTCGCTGGCGTTTGTATTTCGCCGGCGTAACGACTTTATCGATTCATCGGAACGCAATGCGCTGGTGAGAATAATTTGTCTTCCTCCCGAACCTCGGTTCGTTAACGAGTCTTGGAAGTTTTTGCCTATCTTCATGAGCAACCATTTGGTTTTGGGAGTCAGATATGGGATCGAATGAGTCAGTTTATCGACGGTGTAGTATTCACAACTGTCTATTTTAGCAAGTTTCCAGAATCCCAAATTCCGGGCATCATCGAGCGATTCCAATGGTTCTATCCCGTTCTTTTTGGCAACAGCAAGATGTTTGTCGTTCAAGTCGTTGAATAGTTTGCGGAAACTGGAATATCGTACAGGACTCTTTTTCCAGCCGGTTGTGCGCGGTTGGGGTTGTTGTTTTACTTCGAATGTATCGATAAGAGAACTTTCCGGGTAATCAGATTCGACCTGTTTGCCTTTGCAGCCAGATAAAAAAGACAGGAATATAACGATCGTAAAAAAGAGAAATGAGAACCGTCGCATGATGTAAGGTTTTTCCGGAGAAATCATTTAGCCGGATAGCCGACAGTCTGGGTCAATACTACTTTTTGTTTTTCGTTCAGCTTTAATATTTTTGCCAATTCATCGCCATTGAACGAGCCGCGAACGACTGTACCCAAACCGACCGAGGCACAATAGAGATAAATGTTCTGGGAGATGAATCCGCAATCGACGAACATCATGTCGTTACCCGGCGCTTTTTCCAAATCGGCAGTAAAAATAATGTTGAGAGGCGCAGTGTGTACGAACGGTTGCATGCCTGCGTTTTCCCGGAAATCTCCTTTGGCGATTTCCGCCAGTTTATTCTGTTTGGCATCATAGAGATAGACCCCTTGTGCCGTGACGATATATAGTGAAATTTCTTGACGATTCATGGCCGAAGGCGCCGTACGCTTGTCTTCTCGGTTGTATCCCCATGCCGCCCACAATAGGTTGGAAAGGGTTTGTGAGTCTATATTCTTTTGTGTATCGAAGTCGCGTGTCGAGGCGCGTTTGGAGAGAACCTGCAAGAGAGGTTCTCCGCCCTGTTTTTGCGGGGAGGGGAGTTTTATGTCTTGTGCAATCGAGAGTAAGCTGCTTGTTACGAATAGAGATAATAGTAAACCTTTGATTTTCATAATACTCTGTTTTGTGTTTCGAACAAAGATAAAAAATTATTCGGTAGAGTGTGGAAATAAAAATGTGAAATTTATCAAAGTCAAAGAAAATAAAAGAGTTACATACCGAGGTAATTAGATGGAAAGTTGTACTTTTACACCGATTTTGCTGCAATAATGTGGAGTGTTTATGAAGAAGAAACTATATATAATTCTGGGTTTTATTCTTGTGGTCTTGTTTGCCAACGAGAAAATACAAGCGCAGGAATCAAAACCGGGAATCTTGCCCGATACTTTACAAGTGAGTTTATTGACTTGCGGACCCGGAACGGAGGTGTATGAGTTGTTCGGTCATACGGCGCTACGGGTGAAACAGCAGAGGCCCGGAGGTTTCGATTATGTTTTCAATTATGGCATGTTTAATTTCGATGCGCCCGGCTTTATCTGGCGGTTCACGAAAGGTGAAACCGATTATTGTTTAGGAATAAACGATTTTCCCGATTTCTTGTTAAATTATCAGTTTCGGGAATCGAAGGTCGATGAACAGGTGTTGAACTTGACACCCATACAAAGCAGAGCCTTATTCGAGGCTCTGTTGGTTAATGCCATGCCTCAGAACCGGGTTTATCGGTATAATTTCCTGTTCGATAATTGTGCTACCCGTCCTCGTAATATGGTAGAGATGGTATTGGATAACAAGGTGCGATACAAAGAGCCGGGGGAGTCTTTGCCTACTTTTCGTGAGGAGATAGACCGATATGCGGGTATTTGCCCGTGGTTGATTTTCGGTATCGACTTGGCATTGGGAAGCGGTTTGGATAGGCCGATGACTTATCGGGAACAAATGTTCGGTCCCGAAATATTAGAGAAAGCTTTTTCCGAGGCGGTCGTTCAAATGAGTCCCGACTCGGCGGCTGTCCCGTTGGTGAGCCGAACGGAGGTGCTGTACGATCCTGAGGTTCCGGCGTGTCCTCCCGAAACACCATTTTATTTGACGCCACTTTTCGTCGCATGGTTGTTTTTCTTCTTTGTCGCGGCTGTGTCGGTATATGATATTTCCCGAAAAAGGTATTCCCGGGTATTCGATACAGTCTTGTTTTCGATTTACGGATTGGGCGGCTTAGTCGTGTTTTTCCTTATGTTCGTTTCTGTTCACCCGGCAACTTATCCCAACTATTCGGCGTTTTGGTTGCATCCCTTTTGGCTGTTGATGGCTCTTTTTATTTGGTTTAAATCTCTTAAAAGTATCGTTAGATACTATCATTTTGCTAACTTTGCAGGGTTGTTGTTATTTGTGGCCCTTTGGCACTGGATTCCACAACAGTTTAATGCCGCATTTTTTCCGTTGGTGTTGGTATTGGTAATTCGTTCGTTTACCTATTTGGCGGTATCCGTTCGTTTGAAAAAAACGGAGAAAAACAAAGATGAAAAATAAAGTATTAGCGACAATTCTCTTTTCTCTGCTGGTCGTGCCGTTGGTGCAGTCTGCTGACAACAGTCCTCGTTTGGTGGTGGGTATTACGGTCGATCAACTGCGTACCGATTATTTGGAAGCCTTGCAACACCTTTTCGGGGAAAAGGGTTTTAAACGGTTGATGCGAGAGGGAGTTGTCTGTGAAAATTTGGTTTTCGATTTCCCGAATATCGATAAGGCTTCGGCAACGGCTACTCTGTATACGGGAACAACTCCGTTTTTTCATGGCATTCCGTCGGAGCGTTTTTTCAATACGGCATTTCTGCGGGAAGAGTTTATTCTGAACGACCCGTCCAAGATAGGGAATTATACCGATGAAACTTTTTCACCTGAACGTATTCGTACTTCGACGCTCAGCGACGAGGTAAAAATCGTGAGCGGAGGATTGGGACGCGTGTATGCCGTAGCGCCCGATGCACAGCAGTCTATTATCAGTGCGGGACATGCGGCTAATTGCGCTTTCTGGATTAACGATAGGAATGGCAAGTGGGCGACGACCACTTATTATCGTGATGTTCCCGCTTATGTCGAACAATTCAATTATGTGCGTTCTTTATCGGCTCGTATCGATACGCTTTCTTGGACTCCGGTTTATACGCCCGACCGTTATACGGCCATACCGTATCTGACGAATGATTTTTCTTTTAAACGAACTTTTGCCCGAGACGGCCGTGATAAGTTCGTGCAGTTTAAGACGACGGCTTTGGTTAATCAGGAGATTACCGATGTTGCCGTGGAGTTCTTGGATAAAGGACTTTTGGGACGCCGTGGTGTCCTCGATATGCTGAATGTCGGTTATACGGCCGGCGTGTATCTGAACAAGACCATACAGGACTACGGCTTGGAGTTGCAGGATACTTATGTGCGACTGGATAGGGATATAGCCCGTCTGCTCGATGAAATAGACAAGAAAGTGGGTCTTGCCAACACGGTCGTTTTTTTGACCTCTACGGGATATTTCAAGGGGGAGGCGAAAGAGTCGCCCATTTATAATATACCTTCGGGAGAATTTTATCCCCGGCGTGCAGTCTCTTTGCTGAATGTTTATCTGATGGCTCTTTACGGTCAAGGAGATTGGGTGATAGGTTACCAGAATCGACAGATTTTCTTGAACCGGAAACTGATTAAGGAGCGTGATATCGATGCCGATGAAATGCGTAATCGGGCAGCTTCGTTTCTGATTCAGATGACGGGTGTACAAGACGTTTATACATCGCAACGTCTGTTGCTGAGTAATGGAACCGATCGTGTCGCCGCCATGCGAAACGGCTATTATCCCAAACTGTCGGGCGATCTCGTGCTGGATTTGTGTCCCGGTTGGGAGGTCGTCTATGAGGATGCGAACGATACCCGCGAATATGTTCGTGTCAATGCTGTTCCTGCACCGTGTTTTATTTTGGCACACGATGTGAAGCCGGTACGTATCACTTCTCCGGTGCGTGCGACGGCCATCGCTCCTACCGTTTCTCGCCTTTTGCGGATTCGTTCGCCGAATGGTTCGGCCGATGCTCCGCTTCTCGAAATACAATACTAATTCATTCCTTTTTGCGGAGTTAGCAAAATTTGCACTATTTTTGCAGGGTATGTTATACCTTTGCCTTATAGGTAATTTTTAACGAATAAAACAAATACTTTATATGGGATTTAATGATTTATTAAAAAAGCTGTTCGGTAATAAGTCGCAGCGCGATTTAAAAGAAATAGAGCCTTACATTCAGAAAATAAAGGCTATTTCGCCCGAACTTGAAAAATTGTCGAACGATGAGTTGCGTCACCGTATCGATGTGGTGAAACAACATATTCAGGATTCGGTGGCCGATGACCGTAAACGTATCGCCGAACTGAAAGAGCATGTAGAAACGCTCGATTACGATAAACGCGAGTCTACATGGGAAGAAATCGATAAAATCGAGAAAGAGATATTGAAAAAAATAGAAGATGTTCTCGACGAATCGCTTCCCGAAGTTTTCGCCGTGATGAAAGAGACGGCGCGTCGATTCAGCCAAAATGAAACTGTCGAGGTTACGGCAAATGATTTTGACCGGAGCTTGGCGGTAGACCATGATTTTATACATATCGAAGGCGACAAAGCTATTTATGCCAATCACTGGATGGCCGGTGGTAACGAGGTCGTTTGGGACATGGTACACTACGATGTGCAGCTGATCGGCGGTGTCGTGTTGCATAAGGGTAAAATCGCCGAGATGGCTACTGGTGAGGGTAAGACTCTGGTCGCTACGCTCCCTGTATTCTTGAATGCTTTGTCGGGCAATGGCGTACATGTGGTAACCGTGAACGACTACCTTTCGAAACGTGACTCCGAGTGGATGGGGCCTCTTTATATGTTCCACGGTTTGTCGGTGGATTGTATCGACAAGCACGAGCCGAACTCCGAAGCCCGTCGTAATGCATATAACGCCGATATTACATTCGGTACGAACAACGAATTCGGTTTCGACTACTTGCGTGACAATATGGCCAGCTCTCCGCTCGACTTGGTACAGCGCATGCACAACTATGCGATTGTCGATGAGGTCGACTCTGTGTTGATTGATGATGCACGTACGCCGTTGATTATATCCGGTCCTACCCCCAAAGGCGATGACCAGATGTTCGAGCAGTTCCAGCCCAAAGTGGAAGAATTGGTGAAGATGCAGCGAAACTTGGTTACGAAGTTGTTGGCCGAAGCCAAGATTAAGATAGCTTCCGATGATAAAAAGATTCGTGAGGAAGGAGCCGTACTGTTGTATCGTTGTTTCAAAGGATTACCTAAGAACGGGGCGCTTATCAAATATTTGAGCGAACCGGGTATTAAACCTTTGTTGCTCGAAACCGAGGCTATCTATATGGCAGATAACAACCGTCGTATGCCTGAGATTACGGACGACCTCTATTTTGTAATCGATGAAAAGAATAACGGTATCGATATGACCGACAAAGGTCTCGATGTGATGACCGGGAAATCGGACGATCCTAATTTCTTCGTATTGCCGAATATCAGCGAGCTGCTTTCCGACCTTGAAAATCAAGGACTTTCTCCCGAAGAAAAACAAGCCAAAAAAGACGGAATCTTGCAAGATTACGCGATCAAGGCCGAGCGGGTTCATACGGTGAATCAGCTGTTAAAGGCGTATACCCTTTTCGAATTGAACGACCAATATGTGGTAATCGATAATAAAGTGAAAATCGTTGATGAGCAAACGGGGCGTATCATGGAAGGCCGCCGCTACTCCGATGGTTTGCACCAAGCTATCGAGGCGAAAGAGCACGTTAAGGTAGAGGCCGCTACGCAGACTTTTGCGACGATTACTTTGCAGAACTATTTCCGTATGTATCACAAGCTGGCCGGTATGACCGGTACTGCCGAGACCGAAGCCGGGGAGTTCTGGGATATTTATAAACTCGATGTCGTGACGATTCCTACCAATAAGCCGGTAGCTCGTATCGATATGAACGACCGGGTATATAAAACCAAACGGGCGAAATACAACGCCGTCATCGAAGAAATCGTGAAAATGGTAGAAGCAGGTCGTCCTGTATTGGTAGGTACGACTTCGGTCGAAATATCGGAATTGTTGAGCCGTATGTTGACTTTGCGTAAGATTAAACACAATGTATTGAACGCCAAGTTGCACCAACGCGAGGCCGAGATCGTGGCACAAGCCGGACAAACAGGTACGGTCACGATCGCTACCAACATGGCCGGTCGTGGAACCGATATCAAGCTCTCGCCGGCCGTGCGTGAAGCCGGAGGTTTGGCGATTATCGGAACCGAGCGTCACGAATCCCGTCGTGTAGACCGTCAGTTGCGTGGTCGTGCCGGTCGTCAGGGTGACCCCGGTTCTTCGGTGTTCTTCGTTTCGTTCGAAGATACGGTTATGCGTCTGTTCGCTACCGATCGGGTAGTGAAAATGCTCGACCGTCTGGGTCTTAAAGAAGACGAGATGATCGAACACAATATGGTTTCCAAGTCCATCGAGAATGCCCAACGCCGGGTAGAGGAGAATAACTTCGGAATCCGTAAGCGATTGCTCGAATACGACGATGTGATGAATGCACAGCGTAATGTGATTTATACCAAGCGTCACCATGCTTTGATGGGAGAACGTATCGGCATCGATATTATGAATATGTTCTATGACACGATAGAGTCTTTGGCCGATACCTATGACGGTACGAGCGATTACGAAGACTTGTCGATGGAGATGTTCAAGATTTTTGCCGTGGAAATGCCTTTCGATGAGGAGAAATTCCGCTCCATGAAAAAGAGCGAAGTGATCGACAGCCTTTATGAGGCCGTTGTCGCTACCTTTAAGCGCAAAGGCGACCGTATGGCCGAGATCGCTCACATGAATATAAAACCGTTTGTGGAACAACGGGGATTATCCACGGGTATGATACGAGTGCCCATTACCGATGGCAAGCGTGTATTCGGTATTGCTTGCGATATAAACGAAGCCTATAAGAGTGAGTCGCAATCGGTCGTTAAGCAATTCCAGAAAGCCGTGTTGCTTATGACGATCGACGAGGCTTGGAAAGAGCATCTTCGTGAGCTCGACCAATTGCGTCAATCTGTGCAAAATGCCAGCTACGAACAGAAAGATCCGCTGTTGATTTATAAACTCGAATCGTTCAATCTTTTCAAGGAGATGGTCGAGACGATGAACCGGAAAGCCATCGCTGTTCTCATGCGGGGACAGATTTATATTCAGGAACCGCAAGATGTGCGTGAAGCAGCTCCCGAACGAAGGGAAGATTACAGCAAGTATCGTACTCAAAAAGACGATTATCCCGGCCAGTCAGCACAAGCTGCCGCTGCGGCTGCTCCTCAACAGCCCCGGGTCACCGAGCCGATTAAGGCTGCACCACGTGTGGGGCGTAACGATCCTTGTCCTTGCGGTAGTGGTAAGAAATATAAAAATTGTCACGGGAAAGGACTTTAATATCCTTTTTGTGTTAGTAATAATGAAGGCGGTTCCTGCAAAGGAATCGCCTTTTTTATGAAATAGAGTCGGTGGTTTAGTGATTTAGTAAAAAATTCGTAAAGGGAAAACTTGAATTTTAGCGATGAGTCTCTTGTCGATAAACATATTCCGGACATTTCGGTGAAGGGTTGATTCTTGCTTAAATTTCTATACAAAGTGTATTACTCCTTCTCACCTGTGTTGCGGAGCCATATAGGAGAGAAACGGAGGAGCGGTAGCGACGAGGAGAGTGGTTAAAAAAGATAGTATATAGGATTTTTGACTGTAAGGCCCCCCTCACCTTGCGTGCGCTCCCCCTATTTCTTTGGGAACACCCCGTAATGCCACGGGACACGGCAGGGAGGAGTTTTGCGACATTCTTTTATCATGTAATTTTTGCCGGTAAGATAAAGAAGTATTCAACCTCCTCCTCTGTGTTTTGCACAGCAAAATATAGGGGAGGTGTCACAAAGTGACGGAGGGGTTGAAAAAGATTATATGGGGTTAGAGGCATAAACGGACAATCTCCATTAATTATCGACAGAACTGTTTTAGTTTCTCCTTTACTTATAAATCGAGATGAAAGAAATGTTTTGTACAAGCTGGATTTGTAAAATGTTTTAGTTGAAAAGAGCGAAATCTCTTTTCTTCTCTTATCTATTAGAGTATGGAAAATTGTATAACAGAGAAGGTCTGTTGTCTCTCTTGCCAATGAAAAATATATCATAATAAAAATTTTTTAGAAAATTATTTGGTTTATAATATAAACCGATTTATATTTGTGCTATAATTATAGCATGAAAAGAGAGTATATAGCTATATAGTTTATAAAATAAACCAATTTGTAAATCTAAAAATCGACTTATGGAAGAACAGAAAATGAATGAGAAAGAGAGTTTGGAACTCATCGCTCAGATGATTCGAGTTACAAAACAAAGCATCGGGAGTGGCAGTGGAAATAAATTTTTGATGTATGGCTATACGGCTGCTATTCTATCGATCGTTATCTATGCTTTGGTTTACTTTACGGGAAACAGTGCGTGGAGTGCCGGGTGGTTCTTGATGTTTTTGCCATTTCTTGTCAGCAGCGTACGGGAGAAAAGAAATAGGCCGAAAGTAGTGACTTATACCGACCGCATGATCAACGAAACATGGAGAGTCATAGGGGCATTGTTTGTACTTACTGTCTTGACGATGATCGTATTGGGATTTGTTATCGGTCGTGTCAATTTCGGGTTGATGATGCCGTTGGCTTTGTTGTATTGTGGTATGGGTACGTCGATTACCGGTCTGGTTATCAAGGAATCCAGCCTTACTTATTTCCCGTTGCTCGCGCTTGTCACGGCTATTTATATGTTTATGACTATGCCTTCTTTACATACGCCTATGGTGTGGCAGCTCTATTTCGGGGGATCGTTTGTCGTCATGATGGTTGTTCCGGGGCATATTCTTAATGCAAAGTGTAAAAAGATATGTTGAAAGAATTAGATCCATTGTTACACTCGCAGTTGAGATTGGCTGTCATGTCGATTCTCTTGTCGGTAGATGAGGCGGATTTTGTTTATCTGAAAGAAAAGACCGGGGTGACTTCCGGAAACCTGAGTGTGCAGATAGATAAATTATCGGCAGCCGAATATATTCGGGTCAGGAAAGAATTTGTCGGTAAGAAAACAAGGACATCGTGCCAAATAACCGAAAAAGGAAGGGAGGCTTTCGAAGCTTATGTAAATACTTTGAAAGAGTATCTTAACTGGTAAAGAACTATTCTCTATTCCAAGACAAAGAAACCCCTCGCCTTGTATTCATATAGGCGAGGGGTTTATACGATTTCCTTTTCGGATTTTTTACAGCAGTGCTTTGATTTTAGCTTCCAAATCGGCTTTCGAAGCAGAACCGACATGTTTGTCCACTAGTTTACCCTCTTTGAAAAAGAGCAAGGTGGGGATATTGCGAATACTGTATTCTGCACTTAAATCGGCGTCATCGTCAACATTGTATTTCCCGATTATCACTTTGCCTTCATATTCTTCTGCAAGTTCGTCTACCGAAGGTGCGATTGCGCGACAAGGGCCGCACCATTCCGCCCAAAAATCGATAACTACCGGTTTGCCGGAGGCAATCAATTCTTTTGCATTTTCATCATTGATTTTCAATGCCATAATTTTATTTTTTACTGTTTTATTGTTTCAATTTATTTTACAACAAAAGTAGGTAATCTCTGGTTGAGTCGCAAACGATTATTCATTTATTTTGAAAGAGACCTCGTCGTTCTCACTTAAAAAATCGATGAGTTCTTCCGTTATCGTCGGTTTGCGCCTCGATCTCAGCCGTACCGATTTATCCAACTCCGAGTCGTATATTTTGAAACTCAATTCTGCCTTGTGCTGGTGTGCCGGGGGCATAAATTCGGAAAGTGTCTGTATGAATCCGTTTTTTACCAATCGGGCCGGTAGCTCGATTGTGATGGAATTAAGTAAAGTACCTTTTAATTCGGATAGTAGCTTTATCTCCAAAATTTTCAAATCGATACGGCCGGGGGTGAATTTCGATGGTTGACAGCGTGCCCTTATCCACACGAAAGTTCCGTTATTGGCTCCATACTTTCCGTAGTCTATGAAGTCTTGGCCGAATAAAGGTATATCTTCGGCTCCCGAATAGTCTTCTATTTTAAGGAAGCCATATTGGCCGCCTCTTTTCCCGATTCCCGTTCGGTAGTCGACAACCACTCCTCCGAATGTCAGCTCTTTATTTAAGAGGGATTCTCGGTCTTTCAAATCGGTCATGCGGGTATTGCAACCGTACAATAATTCCAATTTATAGGCATCGAGCGGGTGTGCCGAAAGGTACATACCAACGAGCTCTCTTTCCTTGTCCAAACGCTCGATGTCGGAGAGAGGCACGCCTCGTGGGATTTCGGGCGGGGTCGTTACGATGGGAGCTACGCTTCCGAATAAAGACGTAGCTTGGGACATTTTGTCGTTTTGTACTTTTACACCGTAACGTACCAATGTTTCTAAGAAAATTTCTCCTTTGCTGTTCAATGCAGTGAAATCTTCCCGGTGAATTTCTTTGAATGAGTCGAAGGCTCCGGATATAGCCAATGACTCTATCGTTTTTTTACCACAAGCCGAAAGATTGACTCGTTCCACAAAGTCGAATATTCCCTTATACGGGCCGTTGGCTTCGCGCTCTTTGACAATGGCTTGTACCGCCGAGTCGCCGACTCCCTTGATTGCTCCTAATCCGAAACGGATATTCCCTTTCTTGTTTACCGAGAACTTATACTGGCTTTCGTTGACATCGGGACCTAAAACTTGAATCTTCATGGATTTGCACTCGTCCATGAATTTCGTGATTTCCGTGATGTTATTGAGGTTTCGACTCAGCACTGCCGCCATATATTCCGATGGATAGTTGGCTTTCAGATATGCCGTTTGGAACGCTACCCATGAGTAGCATGTGGCATGGCTTTTATTGAAAGCATAAGAAGCGAATTTCTCCCAGTCGGCCCATATTTTTTCGAGTACTTCTTTTTTATGTCCGTTTTTCTCGCCGCCCGAAATGAAAAGGGGCTTCAACGCATCCAGTTTATCTTTCAGTTTTTTACCCATCGCTTTACGCAATCCGTCGGATTGACCGCGTGTGAAATTGGCGAGCAAACGGGAGAGCAACATGACCTGCTCTTGATATACCGTAATTCCGTAAGTATCTTTCAGATATTTTTCCATGATAGGAATATCGTACACGATAGGTTCTTTCCCATGCTTGCGGGCGATGAATTGCGGTATGTATTCCATAGGTCCCGGACGATAAAGAGCGTTCATGGCGATGAGGTCTTCGAACGTCGTGGGATGCAGTTCCCTCAGATATTTTTGCATACCGGCGGACTCGAACTGGAATGTTCCGGTCGTCCGTCCGGCACTGTATAATTCGTACGTCTTGGGGTCGTCGATAGGAATAGAGTCGATATCGAGGTCTATGTGACGAGTTTGGCGAATATTCTCGACGGCTTCTTTGATAATGGATAGTGTTTTTAATCCCAAAAAGTCCATTTTTATCAAGCCGGTATCTTCTATAACGCTGCCTTCATATTGGGTAACGAGCATTTTCTCTCCGGTCTCTTTATCGTCGGCTGTACTCACCGGAACCCAATCGGTTATATCGTCACGCCCGATGATAACGCCACAGGCATGAACGCCGGTATTACGCACGTTTCCTTCGAGCATTTGGGCATACTTCATCGTATTGGCCAATAGTTCGTTACTCGAATTGCAAGCCTCCTGCAATTCTTTCACGTTCTCGATGCAATTTTTCAGGTTTATTTTCTGGGCTTTCCCGTTCTTTTCGGGTAAACGGTCGGGAATCAAGCGAGTCAAACGATCCGATTCGGGCAACGGTAGTTTTTGTACACGGGCTACATCTTTAATCGCCAATTTTGTAGCCATCGTACCATAGGTGATGATATGCGCCACTTTTTCGGCTCCGTATTTTTCGGTTACCCATTGCAATACCCGCCCACGACCGTCGTCGTCGAAGTCCACATCAATATCGGGCAAGGAAATACGGTCGGGATTAAGGAATCGTTCGAATAGCAAATCATATTTCAGAGGGTCTATCTGCGTAATTTTCAAACAATAAGCGACAACCGAACCGGCGGCTGAACCACGTCCCGGACCGACCGAGACATCGAGCTCTCTGCGGGCTGCATTGATGAAATCCTGTACAATGAGGAAGTAACCCGGAAAACCCATCGTTTTCATGATATGAAGTTCGAAAGTGATTCGCTCCATAATTTCGTCGGATAATTCCTCTCCGTATCGTTCATGCGCTCCTTTGAAAGTCAATTCTTTCAGGTAATCGGCTTCCAACTTGATACGATACAGCTTGTCGTAACCGCCCAAATTTTCTATTTTCTTGTGTGCTGCGGCTTCGTTCAAAACGACATTCCCGTTTTCGTCCCGAGTGAATTCGTTGAACAAATCTTCTTCGGTAAATTTTTTTCGATACTCTTCTTCTGTACCGAAGTTTTCGGGAATCGGGAAAGTGGGCATCAAAGGCGGGTGGTCGATGGAATAAAACTCTACCTTATCGAGAATTTCCAACGTATTGGATAGAGCCTCGGGCACATCGGAGAAGATGTCGTTCATCTCCTGTTGGGTCTTTAACCACTCTTGTTTGGTATATAGCATGCGATTGGGGTCGTCCAAATCTTTACCCGTACTCAAACAAATGAGGCGGTCGTGTGCTTCTGCATTTTCTTCTTCCACGAAATGAACGTCGTTGGTACATACCAGTTTGATTCCATGCTTGCGAGAGAACTCTATCAGCCGATCGTTCACTACTTGTTGCAGCGGATATGTTTCGTGGTTGGCTCTCGGTACGGTAGCTTTGTGGCGTTGTAATTCGAGGTAATAATCTTCTCCGAAGATATTCTTGAACCATAGGATAGCCTCCTCGGCTCCTTGAATATCGCCGGTAAGGATTCTTCTCGGAATCTCTCCACCCAGACATGCAGAGCAAACAATCAGCCCTTCGTGATATTTTTCGAGTTCGTATTTGTCGGTACGGGGACGGGAATAAAATCCGTCGGTCCAGCCTTTCGATACCAATTTGACCAGATTGTGATAACCTTTCAGGTTCTTTGCAAGGACAACCAAGTGATAACCACCCTCGTCGACAGCTCCCCGACGAATAGAAAAGCCCTCGACCTCGTTAACGACGGTAGTACGTATTTCCCTCGGTGTGGCTTCTTTGTCGGTAAGCCGACGACGGGCTACGTACATTTCACACCCGAATATCGGCTTGAATATTTTGGCTTCGAGTTTTGCCTTTTCTTCTTGCAGGGAGGCCAATTCTTTTTCTTTGTCTTCTACCTCTTCCGCACCGCTTTCGATGGCTTCGATTCGTTTCTGTACACCTTTAATGGCATCTTTTGTTGCTCCGTTTTTCTTTTTTACCAGATTGAAAAACTCTTTTATCCCGAACATATTACCGTGGTCGGTCAATGCCAAACCTTTCATTCCGTCGCGTATAGCCTTATCGACCAATGCCGGAATCGAAGCCTGACCGTCAAGAATAGAATATTGGGAGTGAACGTGCAGATGAATAAAGGGTTGCATAAACAGATAAATTTAGTTTCAGGGGCTTAAAGTTACGAAGTTATTCGCAGAGAAAAAAGGGCACAACGATAGAAAATCGGCGAGGTTGCATCTTTATCTTTTACCCACGTTCCTATTTTTATAGAGCGGGGATAACGGATAATGCATTTTAACCTCCTCCACTACGCACGGTAAAAAGCGATAGGGGAGGTGTCACGAAATGACGGAAGGGTTCAAAAAGATATTTTACGATAAAGATACTATTTCTACCGGAGCGTTTGTAATGGCCTTCATACCTTCGGGTGTGACCATATAGGTATCTTCGATTCCAACAGCGCCTACATGGGGTATGACAAATTTCGGTTCAAGAGCTATGACTTGATTCCCTTCTAAAATATCTTTCGAGCGCGGAGCTAAGACCGGAGCTTCATTAACTTCGATACCTACACCGTGTCCGATAAATCCGGCCTTCTGGGTATGTCCCATAAAGTAATTTTCCAATCCGGCCTCTTTTGCTATCGAAATCGCTAGATTATATAAGTCGGCCGCCTTTACGCTCGGTTTACCCATTTGGCTTACAGCACGATGAATATCGATGGAACATTGGTGGGCTCGATGAGCTAGGTCGGGTAATTCCCCCACCGAATAGACCCGGGTCATGTCAGTCATGTATCCGGTGAAATTGCCGCACATGTCTACCATCACAGCCATGCCCGGACGAATGAGCGACCCATTGCAACCTACCGGTATCGAGCAGCTCAATCCGGCTCCTCCCATAGCAAAATCGTACGGTGTGGGAGTATCTGCATTATCGCCGCAAATGACATTGCCCATGAAAATCTCCATGCTTTGTCCGTTTATTCTGAAAAGCCCCAGATTCCCATGCAACCGCAACAAGCGTTCTATTTCTATCTGTAATTCGATATCGGTCATTCCGTTATGATAGACCGATTCGATACGATGATATACTTCGGCATGTTTCACGGCGGACTCGTGCAATAACCCCAATTCGTAATCGGTTTTTACCGAACGTACTTTCCGCATGACAGCCGAGCCGTTCGTTATTTCTGCATCGGGAAATACGGCGCATAACCGTGTGAAATCGCCGTGAGATGCATCCCACTCGATTGCGAGTTTACGGGGAAGTGGCAGCCCTATTTCGGTGAGTAAAGCCGGTATTTGTTCGGGCTTGTGGATATAATGAACATTTTCTCCTTTCAACCCTATGGGGCGGCGGACGAAATAAATCGCTTCACCCTCCGAAGGTATATAGGTATAACCGTTGAATATCCGGCCCGAAGAATAATATAGATTGGCGTTCGTATTCAACAAAACGGCATCGGCATTTATCGACTGTAATACCGACTGTACTCTCTTCCACCGTAACGAAGCCTCGGGTTGAAAATTACTCGAATACATTTTTATTTAAGTTTTAAGAAGAAATTGGTGAAATCTTCGAACGAATCGAAAGCTAACTCATAATCGTCGGTGTGTCCGAATCCGTAACGGGCATATACGAACGGTAGTCCTGCCCGATGAGTTTCCCGCCCGTCGGCTTCTATATCGCCCATATAGAGGGGGTGTTGCAGATGATATTTTTCTTTCAGTAATAACATGTTGTCACCCTTGGGTTTATGTGTGTCGCCGAATGAAATGGCCTCGGTGATGAAAGGGGTTATCCCGATACAAGACATGAAAATAGGTAAAGTATGGGTGTCGCAATTACTGACCAAAAACAATTTGTATTTCGAGGAGAGTTGTTCCAACCCGGAAACCACGCCGGGATAGGGTGTACCGCCGTAACGGGACAATAATTCGGGCTCATGTTCCGCTAACTCTTTTGAGAAACGGTTTGCCTCTTCGTTTTCAATTTCTGGAAAGAGGTTTGCCAAAATCTTAGGAATAGGAATACCGATGTTACCGATGAGGCTTTCCCTCGTGATGTGAACTTCTTTTCCTGCTCGCAGAAATACTTCGTTCCAAATGCGGGCATATGTGTCTACTGCATCCCACAGGGTTCCGTCCATATCGAAAATTAATCCATCTGTACGGCTCCAATCTATTTTATTTTCCATAGTGCAAAGATAGTGTAAGCCGGGAGAAGGACAAAATGAGCTTATCTATTTTTCATGTCGAATCATAGTCGGTTTCGGCATGAAAAACAGGAAGCGATATTTGTCTTAGTATGGTTGGATTGTTGCTTGCTGTACTTGCATACCGTTTAATTTTATCTGCATGTTTCTACACCAACTTATTTCTGTATCGATAAAATAAGAAGAGTGGTTGGATTGCTGCATATCGGCCAGTATGGATTCGTACTCTTGCAATAAGCGCAAGGCCGTATTTTTATCGTCCAACCGAAGGTATGCGACGATTTCTGCTTTATAGGCTTCGATATTCGTTGGATCGACGGCTTTTGCCGAATGGATAAGTGATAATGCTTCTTCGTTCGATTGAGCGCTGTTGTATAATGCAAACAAGCAATAGGCTTTTAAGATGTAATCTTCCGAAGTCGCTACGTGGTTCTCCATGTTTTGTGAAACTAAGTCGATGGCTTGTGTGAAACGACCGCTGTCATATTTTTTGTGGGCAGCATTGGTAATGATGAATGATATTTTTCTTTCGAAATCGTTATCGGGCAGTGTCTGCGGGTCACCCAGCTTATGAATTCTTTCAATCAAAGCCGGGTGAGTAAAAGAATCGAAATATATATCATCAAGTCCTTCTTCATTTATGGTCTGTTGTATATGGTTCAGAGCCGATGATAAAGCATTAGTGTCGCGTTGAAGGATTGCAAGCATATTTTTGGCGATAGCATCGGCTTCGTTTTCTTGTTTGTGGTTATATTTCATTCCCAGCCAATCGATTACTTCCGAAGCAATAGCTCCGGATAGAGTAGCCACGCCGAGGGTTGCCAATCCCGGAGTGCTATAATTGCCATTTGCCGCAGCAACGCCTTCTGCCACAGCGGTTACACCGGTTGCCAACGTAGCCCAAAATGCAGCTCGGTTCTTGCGAGAAATGGCTTTATTCACATTTTGTATTTGATGGTCCAGTACAAAATGAGCTATCTCGTGGCTGAGTATGGCGATCAGTTCATCTTCGGAATGTAGGCAGGAGAGAAGTCCCGTTGTAATGATTAATGTTCCGTTGGGATATACGCCTGCATTCAACGACGAGTCGTCGACTATGAGTAAATTCACTCTGTAAGGTCTTTTATCGATGTAGTGTGTAGGGGCTGTTCGGGCTATCAGTCCATAAATATAATTTTCGAGATAAGGATCTTTATATACTAATCCATTAGATTTCAATCGGTCAATATAATCCAATGCGTCTTGTTCTCTTTCTAATCGTAATTCTTTTTGTAATCCTTTTTTTTGAAGGGGGAGAAGTACATGTTTAATAACTTCGGAGTCCCAAATATCTTGTGGCGTTTTACATTCAAATGCAAGCCTTTCTTTCAATTTCCCAGTTATAGGAATCAACTTTTCATTAGTACGTATATAATACATATCTTCATATGTCGTATTTTGATATGCATCTACATTCTGTTTTTTTTCAAAAATGATTTCGGAAATTTTAATCAAAGAGTCTTTTTCAAGCCCTTCATACTTTTTCAGTAGTGTAGCCGATAAATCTGTTCCATAGATTTGAACATGTTGAGCATGAATCCGAGACAACGAAAAAATAAAGATTATGATAAGAAAGACCTTTCTCATGATGTTGGATTTATAGTATAGGACAAAACTACAAAATTCAGATGAATAAAAACAGAAAGAAAGTGAATATAAAAGAAAAAGTTAGGCCTAGTCGATATTTAGTGAGGATATCGGCTCAGTAGGAAATGAGTGGCGGTTGTCCGTTTATGCGTCTGATCCCTCCATCAAAGACTATATAATCTTTTCAACTCCCTCCGTCCTGCGGACATCTCTTCTATATGGCTAATGTGGCACCCCGTGATATTACGTGATACGGCAGGGGAGAAGGACGAGCACGATCCATCTCATTCGATAAATAATGCGATAGGAGGGCATTCAACCTCCTTCCCTGTGTTTTGCAAGGCAAAACATAAAGGAAGTGACACAAACGAATAGAGGGTTATTTAAACTCCTCCCCTGTATTTTGTTCAGCAAAATATAGGGGAGGTGTCCGCAGGACGGAGGGGTTAAAAAACACAATCAAAATAATTCTGGGTAATCTTATGTATTTTCTATAAAGCAAACAGCCTGTCTGTTATAGACAGGCTGTTTGCTTTGTACACCCGTGGGGAGTCGAACCCCAATCGAAGGAACCGGAATCCTTTATTCTATCCATTGAACTACGGGTGCCGATATAAAAAAGCGGGATTGCTTCTATTCAAAAACGAGAAACAATTCGCTGTTTGCGTGGCAAAAGTAAGAAATATTTGTAGCTTTGCAAACAGATATGGTTAAAATCTTATTCGATTATTATGAATGTTCGTATCGAATCTAGCTGGCAACAGCGCTTACAAAGCGAGTTTGGCAAGCCTTATTTTGAAAATCTGGCGGCTTTTGTACGGCACGAATATGCTACTAAAACGGTTTATCCTCCCGGTAGCCAGATTTTTGCGGCTTTCGATGCTTGCCCGTTCGACCAAGTAAAGGTCGTTATTTTGGGGCAAGATCCCTATCACGAGCCTCGTCAAGCGCATGGGCTTTGTTTCTCGGTTAATGATCAGATTCCTTTTCCCCCTTCGCTTCAAAATATTTTCAAGGAGATCGAGAGCGATTTGGGAATCCCTGTTCCTCGAAGTGGAAATTTGACTCGATGGGCGCAACAAGGAGTTTTGCTTTTGAATGCCACTCTCACGGTTGAGGCTCACAAGGCGGCATCTCATCAAGGTAGAGGTTGGGAAACATTTACCGATGCAGTTATTCATAAATTGGCAGAAGAGCGGGAGCATTTGGTATTTATCCTATGGGGATCGTATGCCCAACGGAAGGGCGATTTTATAGATCGCAGTCGGCATCTTGTTTTGCAATCTCCACACCCTTCGCCTTTGTCGGCACATCGGGGGTTCTTCGGGAATCATCATTTTAGTCAAACTAACCAATATTTAGAGGCTCATGGAGTCGATCCTATTCAATGGTAACGGTATGGAAAGAGTAGATGTGGAACAAAGAGCGGAGAAGGCTCGTCGTTTTTTTCTGGAAGGATATAATTGTGCGCAAGCCGTTGTGTTGGCTTATTGCGATTTGTTCGATATAAGCCCGTCTTTGGCAGCGTCTATCAGTGCCCCGTTGGGTGGAGGCATGGGACGATTGAGGGAAGTGTGCGGTGCAGTTAGCGGCATGTTTATGGTTGCTGGGTTATTTTACAAAAATGATATCCCGTCGGATATGACTAAACGAAAAATCGTTTACGGCACGGTGCAGGATTTGGCAGAGAAATCGAAGGCCCTAAACGGTTCTATTATTTGCAGAGAGCTGTTGGGACTCGACCATAAAAGCGATAGTCCTACTCCCGAGGCTCGTACCGAAACGTATTACAAGCGTCGCCCTTGTGCCGATTATGTAGCATCGGCTGCTCGATTGATCGGTGAAAAGCTCAATGAGGTATCGGAAGAAATGTAATCTCATGTTATTTTGCATCTGATGAATGTAAATAAATACAAATAATGCTAATGAATGTGAATATTTAAGGGGGGGGGTAATTTACGAACATTTACGCGGGATAAAAATCTGGATATTGTAAAAGGTATTGGTATTTTATTGATTATATTACATAATTATTTTCATACGTTTCCTGAGTTTCCGCCAGAATGTGAGTTTAAGTATGCTCCCGAAAATGTTTCCCGTTTTACCGAGGCCATGTTGTCTGGTAATTTACGCATTATAATTTTATCACTATTTTCCTTTTTAGGACATTACGGAGTTTCGATTTTTGTCTTTGTCAGTGGTTATGGACTTTCCAAATGTTATGACCACAGCGGGGAATCGAAGTGGTATATCATTTTGCGCCGAGCCATACAACTGTGGAAATGGCTCGTTCCTATGGCGCTACTGCTTATTCTCGACCGTTATTCGGGGTATACGCATTTTACCTATGCCTATCTGGGTAATAACAAGATTTGGACCGACATGTTGTTTATGCTTACTTTTACGGCCAATGGCCTTGCCGACAGATTTATCATTGCCGGGCCGTGGTGGTATTTCGGCATGGCATTTCTGTTGTATGTTATTTACGCATTATTCTTGCGGAAATCATCGGACAAGGTTCTATGGGGTATTATAGCAGGGGTGTGGACGTTGCTCATTGTGTTGTCTAGTCTCGGGTTGGATAACTGGGTTTTTGCTTTTCGTTATAACAGCATAGGGTGGTTACCGGTGTTTTGTGTAGGCATTCTCCTGTCTCGTCACCCTGTATATATTTCGTGGAGATGGATTTCTTTGGGAGTCGTTCTTTTTGTTCTGAGTTTGTTCAATCGCTATTTGTGGGTGGTTAGTCCCATATTAGCCCTCTTTCCTGTGGCTGCCGTTCTCCCGCTTGCCAGAAAGGAACCTCTTCAAAACGTTCTGCTTTTCATGGGAAAACTTTCAGCTGCGCTGTTTGTAACTCATGCTTTTGTGCGTCAACAAGTTCTTGCGCACGATCAAGCCCTTCCCCCAGAGATATCCGGGTTATTGTATCTCTTGCTTTGTATCGTTGTTGCGTGGGTATATCGATTGTGTTTGACCTGTTTTTATAAAAAGATTCATTTGTGATAATGTCCCTTTTCTTTCACCAAAACGACTTTTATTCTCCCGTCTTTCAGAATCGCCCTTGATCGGGAAAAGAAGGGTAATTGCCAAGCCCATCGACGATGTTCCCAAGTGAGTAAATCTACTGAGAAATCCAGATTCCTTAGAAAAGCGTAATACGAAGCCGGAAAGGAGAGCGCCGAAACAGCTCCGCTATGGGCTATTTGTTGAATGGAATCCAGTCTGTGTAAACATTCTGCGTCGGACAATTCGTCTATATGGGGAATATCCAGATAGCAAGAAGTGTAATACCCTTCTTGTGTAAAATGGTGTAACGCTTTCCAATCACGAGATTCGATAATCAATTGATCTTTATCGACATCTCTCTGTGCCAGTAGTCCGGTAAGTGTCGTTTCGGCTTGTATGCAGTTACTTTCGTCCAGATTCTTTAAATCGAGCCAAAGTTCTCGGTCGGGGTTAGCTCCTAAAAAGTCGAGATAGGGCTTCAACGGTTCGCCCGAAGGTTCGTCATGCCCTATCTCGAATGTCGCTGAATCGGTGAGGAACAGCACGTCGCACTCAAAATTTTTATACTCCTGTTCAAACTCGTGCAACTTCTCGATCGAGTTCGTCCGGTGTAACCATATTTTGTCGATATAACGGCGTACGATTCGGTCGTTCCAAAACGGGATAGCCAATAGAGACAAACACAATATCAACAGCAAAAGTCCAGATAGACGAAGCCGTTTCATCGTGCTATTTCAGATGTAATTTTTTCAGAATCTTTACGGGAACAGCATCTTTGTGGACCAAGATATCCATAGTTTTATATTTCACGAATGCTTCTGATGCGTAGAAAAAGCCTCCATAAATTTGTTCCGTACCCCACGAATTTTTCACTTTATAATATTTTGTACCGTTCTGGTCAACGGCTGTCCCTACGAATACCATGCCGTGGTCGTCGGTAGTCTCGTAGTTATCGAATGCTTCTTGTCGAAGTTTTTGGTCGATGTATTGTTCTTCCTCCGGTTCTTCGAATTTATATAGTTCTCCTTCTTTTTCCGATTTTGACAATTTTACCCAACGAGCCAATTCGGTTCCAGACAGGTTCTCGTTTTTCTTCTCTACGGGAACCACAGCAAACCCTTTCAGATATTGGAATCCTTTCTCGCTTACATCGGAAGCCCACATGACTGTAAAACCTTTATCGATAGCATAATCGATTGTCTCCATCAATTCGTTGAGCGGGATATTATAATATTCCGACCATAACCAGTTGTCGGGTACTTCAATGGCAAAAGGTTTGTAAAAATCGTGATGGGTGAATGATGTCAACGGAACATAATCCGAGGCTTTTATACTCAATGATTTTGCAAAAGATTGAGGTGTGTATTCTACGCCGTTGTAAGTAAACTTCTCGGGAACTTTGCCTAAATAGGTGTCCAGCACGGCTTTGAATCCATCGAGCCATGCCGTCGAAAGTTTTTTGTTGGGGTTGGCAATGATAGCATCGACATAACCTTTGAGGATAGCGTCGAGTTCTCCGTGCTGGTGCTTGTCTGTCCCGTAATTCAAACCGGTATAAACCTCCTCGGGAACAATGCCATATTTATCGATGATATAGAGCACGTCATAAGCGCTACCTCCGGCCGAAAAGGCGATATCGCCGTGCATGCGTACATATTTAATCGCTTTTTCTATATAATCGTTACGCACGATAAACATTTCCGATAAGTCTACCGCAGGCTTTCCTTGACGCAACAAATCATCTTCGATAAACGATAAAGTCGAGAAGCTCCAACACGTTCCCGATCTGCTTTGGTCTTTTACCGGGTTGGTATTCAATTCTTTGGTTACAGTAAATTGGTAACCCACAGAATCCGTTTTATTTTCGTTTGCCCATGAACAGAAAGACATTGACAATAAAGCACAAGCGATAGTGAAAAACTTACAATTCATACACAACTATATTTTAAAATACGGTACAAATATAGTGAAAGGTGAGTGCAGAGACAAGCGAAAATTATATTTTCGGCTTGACTATGCCGAACCGCATCCTATATTATACAGAATAATATAACGAAAGGTAGATGTATGATAAAATAAATATATTTATTTTTCATGCCGAACTGCATTCTGTATGATTCGAGTTATAAATTATTTTCGTTCTATTGCGATAGAATTGATGGCTGTAAGGGATATATTAGGATATAGGCGTAAAATTTCGTATGTTTGCATCAGTAACTCGATAATGGAATGGTTATGAAAACAAGTTATATTTTTCAATTGCTTATTTCTGTTTGTGTCCTTTTGGGAGGCATTTCTGCAACGGCCCAAAATCGTTCGGAACCGTATGAAACACAAGCCTTCTCCGATCGATTTCGAACTATACAGACCGAGGTGGAAGGTAGGGAATTGTTCCCTCCCATTATTGAATTGAATACCGACGAACACATAACGATTTCGTTCGATGAGTTGGCCGAAGATGTCACTTATCTGCAATACAGTCTTATACATTGTAATGCAGATTGGCGTCCTTCCGACTTGTCGGATTTGGAATATCTCGATGGCTTCAATACGAATTCTGTCGAAGAATATGAATTTTCTACTGCGACTTTCGCGCATTATGTGCATTACAGGATTACGCTTCCCAATGCCGATGTACAGTTTAAAGTATCGGGTAATTATGTGCTTGTGGTTTATCCCGAAAACGAACCGGAAAATATTTTGTTGCAAGTGTGTTTTTCGGTCTATGAAAACCAAGTTTTGGTCGCTCCTTCTGTAACATCTCGCACCGATATAGATTATAACCGTGAGCATCAACAGGTAGAAGTCGCTCTCAATACCAACAATTATCGGGTTCAAAATCCTTATAACGAATTGAAAATAAGTATTCTTCAAAATAGCCGACGGGATAAGGAGGTTATTATAAATAGACCTTTAAGGGTACAAGGGAATCAAATTGTTTTCGGTCATGACCGCAATATGATATTCGAAGCGGGGAATGAATTTCGTCGGTTCGAAATGGTAGCTACCCGTTATGCCGGATTAGGGGTTGAAAAAATATACTATTTCGACCCATATTATCACGTCGTGTTAGCTACGTCTGTTCCCAGAGCGCAAACGAGTTATCTTTATGATAAAACCCAAAACGGGCGTTTCGTCATACGCCAAAGCGGGGCAGACGACAGCAATACCGAAGCCGATTATTTCGTCGTGCATTTCACGCTTGATTCCGATCCGATTCCGGGAGGAAAAATATATATCGATGGCGAAATGACGAATCATCGGTATACCCCTTATAACGAAATGGTTTATAATCCTGCTTCTGGGAAATATGAGAAAACCCTGCTCTTGAAACAGGGTTCTTACAATTATCAATACCTATTTTTGCCCGATGGAGGGAGTGCCGCTTCGGCAGGTCCTATCGAAGGAAACTATTATGAAACGGTAAACGAATATTTAGTAAAGGTTTATCATCGGCCGCAGGGAGTACGTTACGATAAACTCATCGGTATAGGAATGGGGTATTCCGGTCGTTGATCGGCTTTCTGATTCGGCCATGCCCCGAATTTATTCCTAACGCGATCATTGTAAATAAAGCAATGAGGTACAAATAATTTTTCATATATTTACCTTGTTTTTTAGGTTTTCTGTATATTCTAAAAACAAATTCTGTCGTGCCAATGTTTATAAAATAGCCACCGGAATACAGTTAAATAAGGTGTATATAGAGTCTTTCAAAAAAGAATTCCTCCAAAATGAAAAAAGCACTAAAATATATTGCTATCGTATTGATTTCACTTTTAGTGCTATTGTTGACTTTACCTCTGTCTATTTATATTCCGGCAGTACAACGATGGGGAAAGAATGAGATTAGCGGTTATGTCGGCCGATCGACAGGAATGGAGCTTTCCATAGGAAAGTTGTCTCTTAAATTCCCGTTCCGACTGCAAATCGACGATATACTTTTATTGACTTCGAGTCGGGATACGCTGTTGCAAAGTTCAAGTATGCAAGTAGGGATAGCCCCGGCGGCACTTTTGCGTGGACAAGTTCAAATCCAGAAAATAGCATTGAACGAAACACTTTTTCGTTTTTCGAATTCAGACTCTACTTTATTACTATCGGCAAACATAAAACAATTCTCCACACAGAAAGCAAACGTTAATTTAAAAGATTATCATATCTCATTACCTTCTACCCGATTGGACGGAGGGGAAATAACTTTGAACTTGTCGGAGAGTTCCCCCGATACTGTTTCTGCGGAAAGCGCTCCATTGAATTGGAGCATCTCGGTAGGAGAAGTAGGGTTATCGAATATCCATTATTCTATGCAGATGAAGCCCACTATCGAAGATTTGGATGCTTCGATACAAAAAGCGAGACTCTTGCAAGGAGAAATAGATTTATACGGGCAATCGGTTCGAGTCTCCGAGGCGATTATAGACAAAGGGGATTATCGTTATTATCCGGGGAGTGGAAGCGGAAATAATGAAGCAGAACCGGAGGAAAATGATGACGATACAATCGTTTCGCCGCCGTGGACCGTACAAATTCAAAAGTTGCGGCTGCATCGGAATCAAGCTCTTTATGCGTTGCCGACCCGAATCCCCCAAAAAGGGCTCGACTTCGGGTATCTTTCTCTCGATAATATTGAGATTGCCATCGACTCCCTCTATAATCGAGGAAGCGAAATATGCGTTCCTATCAAACAATTGGCGTTCACCGAACGTTCGGGGATAGCCGTAACTCGAACACAAGGAACTTTTACTATGGATTCGACAGGTATCTCCTTGCAAAAATTTCAGATGAACACTGCTTTATCCGAGATTTCGGCGCAGATTAAAGCTGGAAACGGTATTTTTACACAAAATTCACAGACACCGGTTGAGGTCCGATTACAGGCTAAACTCGCTATTGGGGACATTATTCGGGTATTACCCGAATACGACAATTATACCAGAGGGTTGTTGTTGTCGACCGGTTTTCTTTCAAACATCTCGATGAACGGTAAATTGGGAGATTTAAATTTGGAAAAGGCCGATATATCCCTGCCGGGAACATTCGTTTGCCAAGCGACAGGCAATGTGCAAAATTTGCACGAAGCAGATCGGATTAACGGAAGTCTCCAATGGGATCTGCGTCTGAAAAATTCGCCGGTCTTTGCGAATGTAATGCCGGACTCCCTAAGCAAAAAAATACATATACCGCCGACCCGATTCACCGGTAATGCCCGACTTTCACCGGAGATGATCCGGTCGAAAGCCCAAATCGAATCCGGCGATGGCCTCATCACTCTCCTTGCTCGATTAAATACTAAAAAAGAGCAATATGATGGACGGATACTGATAGATCGATTCCCTCTATCTTCGTTCCTGCCTCATGATTCTTTGGGAGTACTCTCTGCTTCGACCCGGTTCTCAGGAGAAAAATACAATCCGATGGATTCCAGTATGTATGCGACTGTCGACTTGAAAATAGATTCCGTGGATTATTCGGGTTACCGGTATACCGGACTGTCTATCGAAGCAAAATTGAATAGGGGTAAAATGAGTGGCGGTATAACTTGTACCGATCCTAATTTGTTGATGGGACTCTCCGTATCGGGATCGCTGTCTCCCGAAGAATATACGGCCGACTTGACTGGCGAGATTCATACCGATTTGGAAGCTCTGAAACTGGTAACCGAAGCATGCTCGGTTTCTACCGGCCTTTCTCTTTCTGGCTATGTTTCGCCCATGAGCGAATCTTATCGGGCAGACATACGGTTAAGTGACTTTTCTGCCCTCTTGCCGACCAGCAGGTTACAAACCAATGCATTGTCGATTTCGGCCGAAACAGACTCTACGCACATAAATGCCGCTGTCCGAAGCGGAGACATGGCTATGAATTTTGTTTCGAGTATAGGATTTAGCTCTTTCTTGGAAAAGCTGAACCAGTCGTTACCTATTATTGCTACGGTTCAAGAAGAAAAGCGATTGGATATGAAAGCGTTGCATCAAGTTCTGCCTCCTTTTGAGTTTCATGCGAACGCAAAGCGGAATAATCTCATACAGCAGTATCTCAAAGGAATGAACATGGGATTTTCTCAAATCGGCCTGAATATCCAGAACGATACTCTATTGAATACGACGGGTAAGATAGACCGCTTTTCGACCGGGGGAATTACTATCGATACCCTCCAACTCTCTTTATTCGAGCGTCGTGAAAAGGAGGAAAGATTATATTACTCTCTTCAAGTCGGCAACAAGCCCGGAAACCTCGATCAATTAGCCTCTGTAATCCTTAACGGATTCCTCTCCGGGAATACGACTAAATTGTTTTGTGTGCAAAAAAACAGACAAGGACAAGAAGGATTCCGAATAGGTTGCCAAGCCGATTTTTTAGATTCATTGATTCAAGTGTCGTTTTTCCCTAAAAATCCGATTATCGGCTTTGAAACGTGGACATTGAATCCCGACAATTTTTTTGCCTACCACTATGGGCGACATTTCGATGCCAACATAGCTCTCACTCACGAGGATCGGCATTTTATTATCAAGACTTTACACAACGAACAATCACATGATTTCTCTCACCAAGAGGCATTGAAAGTCGATATAAACGGTATGGAGATAGCTCCGTGGTTGGCTTTATCGCCATTCTCTCCTCAAATCGACGGAAGTATTTCTGCCGACTTGCTGGTAAACTTTCCGCAGAGTGCGACGGAAATATCCGGTAGTATGGGTATTGGTGATTTATATTATGGGAAACAACGTGTGGGAAATTTTAATCTGAACGTCGATTATCAATTAGACTCTTTGGGTCGTCAGGAAGCACAAGCCGATTTGGAAATAGATGATAAGAAAGTATTGACGTTGAACGGGCTTCTTGACAATCAAGCAGAAAATCCCGTTCGGTTAAACTTGTCCATAGATGAGTTCCCGTTGGCGACAGCCAATCCGTTCCTCCCTTCCGAGATGGCACAATTACAAGGCTATTTGAATGGGAAAATGGGAATTACGGGTAGTACCGATATGCCTCTCCTGAATGGTTACATACAGATGGAAGAAGCCGTGGCTAATTCTAAATCGATGGGAGCTACTTTGAAATTTCCTCAAAGCCAGATTCGAGTGGAACAAAATGTTTTGCATTTCGACAATTATGAGATCACGGGAGCGAATAAAAATCCACTGCACATCGATGGAAATATCGATTTCAAAAAATTAGATAAAATCGTTACCGATTTGAGATTATATGCATCGGCTTTCCAACCGGTTAAATCGGCGAGAAGTACGAAAGCGACTGTTTACGGTTCGGTTATCGCAGATATGGATATGGCGGTAAACGGTCCGCTTGATGCTCTGAAAATTCGGGGAAATGTAGGGTTGCTCACGGGAACGGAAGTTACCTACGTTATGCAAGATTCTCCTTTCGCTCTTCAACAACAAGAGAACAATATCGTTACATTCGTTTCGTTCAACGACAGTACTGAAATAGCCGAAGAAGATACTTTGCAAAAGAGCAGTGTGTTGGGCATGGATATATTGGTTAATATCAACATTGCTCCCACTGTTAAAATGGGTGTGAATCTTTCGGTGGACGGAAAAAATCGGATAGACCTTCAAGGCGGAGGGGAATTGGCCTATACCATGAATACGTTGGGCGACAGCCGTTTCACCGGTCGATACAATCTCACCGGAGGTTTCGTCCGTTACAACCCGCCTATCATATCGGAAAAATTGTTTAAAATTCAAGACGGAAGCTATGTGTCTTGGAACGGTGATATCGCCGATCCTCAAATGTCTATTACAGCTGTCGAGACCGTACGCACGACTATCTCCGAGGAGGAGAAAAATACCCGGCAAGTCAATTTTGACATCAGTATCATCATTAAAAATTCATTGGAAAATTTGTCTGTTTCTTTCGATCTTTCCGCACCCGAAGACCTCACTCTGCAAAATCAGTTGACATCGCTCACGGCCGAGCAACGGGCTTCGCAAGCCATGAGCCTGCTCATTTATAATACATATACCGGTCCCGGAACGTCGACTACGAAATCCGATTTATTGGGTAATCCGCTTAACGCATTCTTGCAAAAAGAATTGAACCAATGGGCTCAGGATAACTTGAAAGGTATCGATTTGTCTTTCGATATTAATTCCTACACCGATGCTTCGGGAGTGAATACTCGCACCGATTATTCTTATAGGGCGGCTAAAAGTCTGTTTAACAATAGGGTGAAAGTCGTCATTGGCGGAAGCCTCAGCCCGGACGACAACGCAGATGTCAATTTCAAAGAGAACTTCATAGACGACATTTCCCTCGAATATTATTTGAATCAAAGGGATAACATGTATATTAAAATATTCCGGCATACGGGATATGAAAGTATTCTCGAAGGAGAGATCACTCAAACCGGTGTCGGTTTTGTCGTTAAGAAAAGGCTGCTCAATCTGATGGAGCTATTTCGACCACGGAAAAGCAGAAAGGGGGTGAACCTATGAAAAAAGTATTCCGAAATGTATTTACCGCCGCTTTTCTATTGCTGATACTGATTGGCTGTTCCACGACAAAGCGTATTGCCGATGATGAAGTATTGTATACCGGCGTAAAGAAAATGGAAATCATACCCGACTCAGGTGTGAAAATCGCCGATGCAGCTGCATCGGACGTTCGATCTACTCTCTCCGTCGCACCCAACAATCCTTTGTTCTCTCCTTATATCCGCACGCCGTTTCCCATAGGTTTGTGGGTGTGGAATTACATGGAACCCAAGCGGGAAAAAGGGGTGAAGCACTGGATATACGAGAAGTTGGCCAAGGAGCCGGTACTTGTTTCGACCGTACAGCCCGAATTGCGTATGAGGGTAGTCAAAGACATTCTCGGAAATAACGGATATTTCGGAGCGAAAGCCGATTATGAATTGATATACAACAAACGGAACCCTAAAAAAGCCCGCATTAAATATCGAATCGAAGTTCCCGAAGCCTATACGCTCGATACCATAGAATTACCGGCTCCTACGACTCCGGTAACTCGGTTTATCGATAGTATAAATAGTTCTTCGATTTTACAAAAGGGCGACCGTTATTGCCTCGATTCTTTATCTTTCGAGCGAAACCGAATTACTACCGCACTGAGAAATAACGGATATTTTTATTTCCGCCCCGAATACATCGAATACCTTGCCGACACTACGTTGTCTCCGGGTAAAGTGGCGTTGAGAATGACGTTGAAAAAAGGGATTCCGGCACAAGCGCTCAAACTTTATTATGTGGGAGATGTAACAGTTCGACTCAACCGTGCCACCGGCGACGGAACTCCCGATACCATTCGCTACCCTCGCATGACTGTCGCTTATTACAAGCCTATACGATTGAAGAAATGGGTATTGCCCAAAAATATTACCTTCAAACCGGGCGAAATCTATTCGATTGCGACCCAAAATGAGACGCAATCCAATCTTGGGCGGTTAGGAATATTCCGTACTGTCGCTGTCGAAGTAACCCCTCTCGATTCATTGATACGAAAAGATTCCCTCGATGTAATGATACAGGCGACGTTCGACGTGCCACTCGAAGCGACCATAGAAGCCAATGTTTCGTCTAAATCGAACAGCTATATAGGCCCTGGACTTATTTTCGGTATTAATCACAACAACGTGTTCGGGGGCGGTGAAAAACTTTCGGTCAAACTCAACGGGAGTTATGAGTGGCAGACAGGCGGAGGCTCGCAGCATGGTAAGGCTTCGCTATTCAACTCTTACGAAGTGGGTTTGAATTCGTCATTAACCTATCCCCGTATCGTGCCGGGATTTCTACCGCAACTACCCCGTACCCGAAAATATCCCGCTTATACTCGGTTCCAATTGGGGGCAAACTTGATGAATCGGCCTCATTATTTTCGTATGGTCTCTTTCAACGGTTCGATGTCATACGACTATCGTACCTCCTTGCGGGCCGGACACTCGGTTACGCCATTCAAGTTGGTATATACAAAACTGCTCAATACGACCGAATCGTTCGATAAAACGATGGAAGAGAATCCGGCCATTGCCCTCAGTTTCCGAGATCAGTTCATTCCTTCTTCGAGTTACACCTATACTTACGACACCTCATACGGCCGGGAAGTGGATAACCGCTTTATCTGGCAGTTCATGGGAATGTCGGCTGGAAATATCCTTAGTGGGATAACATCGCTTTTTGGACAGCATGGGGAGAAACATATCTTTGGCAGCAGTTTTTCTCAATTCGTAAAGGGAAGTGCCGAAATGAAATATTATCACCGTTTCCGTGCCGAACACTGGTTGGCGACCCGGTTGTTTATAGGTGCGGAACATGCATACGGAAATTCCAAAGAAGTTCCGTACAGCGAACAATTTTATATCGGAGGTGCGAACAGCATACGAGCTTTTACTATACGTTCGCTCGGTCCCGGAAGTTATATTCCGGCAAAAGACGATGTCGACGGATATTTCGACCAGACAGGTACTTTCAAGCTCGAAGCGAATATCGAATACCGTTTTCCCATTTGGGGCGATTTGCACGGTGCGGCATTCGTCGATGCCGGGAATATCTGGCTATTGAAAAAAGATCCGAAACGTCCCGGTGGAGAACTCGACCGGAAAACATTTCTCAAAGATATAGCCCTCGGTACAGGTATAGGATTACGCTACGATATCGGTGTGCTTGTTTTACGGGGAGATTTAGGTATCGGGATACATGCGCCCTATGACACTGGAAAGAAAGGATATTATAATATGACTTCTTTCAAAAACAGTCTCGCATTCCACTTGGCTATTGGATATCCGTTCTGATAATCAATTCCAATAATCCAACAAGTGAGCAATAGCCCGACGAAATAATAAAGGAGCTTGTATCCCCAAAACCAATTTCCCATCTTTATTTAGAAGGAATCCGATTTGGGCTTCTATGATTCGTTCTTCTCTGCTTCCGTATAGTACGACAGTTCGCACTACTTTATAATCGGGATAATAATATTTTAAATATCGCTTTTCAAAAGAATCATAATCTTCCAATTCTCTTATTCCCTGTTGCCTAAACTGGTATTTTTTGCCTTCGATTGTAATCGTTTCGTTTTCAGATATATCGATCAAGACTAAATCGGGAATAGCAATTTTCTCTTTTTTATCTCCCTCTTTATATTTTTTTCGGTCATTATATTTTGCCAATGGTATAGGCGTGCCATCGGATTTCATAAAGTAGCCTTTTTCGCATCCGGCGTGATTCTCGAATATAGAATACCCCTCTGTGAAATTCTCAACGATAATATGAATGAAAATAGTTCCTAACTTCTCTCCTGTTGTATCGTATTTCCAATAGAATTCAGGCATGTTGGTTTGAGGAATTTCGAGGTTCTCCAATTTGATCTTTAATAGATTAGCCACTTGTATGAATTTATTCCTCACTCCTACATGTTGTGGTAATAATCCGTGCCGGATTATTTCTATTTTTCTTGTCCAACCCAACATTCGCAAGATTGCGGATAAAATACTTAATGCACCTATATTAGGGTCATGTGAAAGGCCTTTATTCTTGTATAGTCTCCCAGAAATGGAAATTTTATCGTTTTCTTTAAATATTATAATCGGGACGTTCCCTTTGGGAGCTTTTCGCATGTTTTGTTTGAATGCTATAATGTCATTGATCGAAGTGAAAGGTTTGAACACATTCGGATTTAATATTTTTCCAAGAATTTCTACTCCGAAAGTTAGTAAAAGCCGAGTCCCAAAGATATAGGTTTGTGTAGGTTCTTTCTTTTGTTCAACCTGTAAGGCATATAGCATGATCATCTTGACAGAAGGATAGTAATGCTTTACAAAAACAAATTTAGTACATCTTTGGAATACTCCGGTATTCCGGCTTTTCTTATCATCGGTTTTTGTCTCTTCAATCGCATAAATAGGGGTATCTGTTTGTACGGGCATTGCATCTTGATAGAAAATGAGGAAATCCACAAAACTTGAATATCCCGAAATCGTTTTTATAAAGACCCGATTAACTTTTGCGCAAGTAAAACCGACAACTTCATAAATAAAAGCGAACTCGTGTTTTTCGTTCAGTATAGGAATAATTCTCAATGTATCTCCGAAAAATCCGCATTGATGATCTTTCGCAAAATATTCGAAAATTGTTTTTAAGACCTCTTTTTTAGGTCTTTCTTCGGTCAATATCCACAAATTTTTCGCATTCATAGCCTTCTCAAAATGTATAATTGTTCCCAAATATGCTTCTTTGTTTTAGATAATCCATTATTATTGCTTTTAAATCGCAGATATTCAAATTGTTCCAATTCCACTTCGCCATATTGCGACAATACATCAAGAATATTGTGTTGTGGCATAATGCCCTCTGAATTATAGCTCAAAACGAGATATTCGTAGGTGGCAATCCGAGCCACCTTATCCAAATCTTCTAAGGCAGTAGAGGCTTTACAGAAGCGAGACTTTTGGCTATCATAGTTTCGCATGCCGGTCACTCCCCGAATTTCTGGGTTATCATATCGGGCGATTGTTTCTAGTATATGGTAATTCGGAGCATATTGACGCTCGTTATAAGGCGGATCTAAATATAAAATATCTGTGTTTATTTGGTTTAAAATTTTCATTGAATCGGCATGATACGCTCTATTTTCCTGTCTATTCGAAATAATTTCAATGGGTCTCAATATGAACGGTTTGATTGCTCTCGGGTCCCATTTTTTTTGAAATGCCGCATAAACACCTGCGACATTCGCATAAAATGAAACTGTTTCTATAAGACTGGCGAGAAGAATGTAGTACTCGTTTCCCAAAAGCAAATTATCATTTTTCCATCGTTCAATCTGTTGGCGGATAGTATCTATTTTTTTCCCATTTTCATTGCTGAAATACATTCTCGGCTGAGATAAATGAGAAGTTCCTTCGGGAGTATAATTATTATAAATAAAACCTTCCTCTGGTTCTAATTCGTTCAAGTATGCAATAACCCGATCAAGTGGGCTCGCACATGATTTCAAAGGCGAGACAATCGGTAAAGGTAGTAGTCGCTCGAATGTCGGCGTGGAATTATTTTCAATATAGGCTTTTTGCAAACAATATGAAAAATACATAAAATCAGAAGACGATACTGTATATCCCAATCGTTTGTAAAATTTAGATACACTGGTTGTTCCCGAAAAGAAATCAAATAAACTCCTCCCCGCTATACCTTTATGTATCAATATTTCATACATACGAGGTATTACATTTTCCTTATTCCCTATATATCTCATTCAAATAAAACTCCTTGCTGTATTTCATGGTGATAATTCGTTATCAATACTTCTTCGCTTTTGCTCTCACGGTCGATTATCTGATAGTTGGAATTCGCATAATTTTTATTTAAATAAGTAATTGTGTACCCTCTATGCTCTATCCATTCTAACAAAGTAGTATTTCTCCGTCCTCTATGAATAAGGACATTCGAAAGAGCAAAAGAGATACCCCGTTCATGTAACATGTCTAATATTTTCAATAGTTTGCATTCCTGCTTTTCGTTCCAACCGGTAAAGCCTCTCTTTCCATCATTATATGTTCCTGTCGTTATGAGATAAGGAGGATCACAATAGACAAAGTCGTTCTCTGATAATTCGGAAAAATCGAATTTGTCGAAATCGGTACATGAAAAAATAAAATCTTTCGTATGCAATCTATCTAGAAAAGTATATAAATTGGATTTCATAGTAGAGTTGAAATGGCTACGTTCCCGACCGAACGGAATGTTAAATTCGTGAGAGTTATTAAATCGGATCTGATGATTGAATGAATAAGCTGTCAAGACAAATAAATCCAATGGATTTTTCTGTTCGTTATATATCCTACGCAATTCTCTATATCCATTTTCATTTGTCAACGATAACTGAAATTCCGATATTCTCTGCTCGATATAATCCATCGTTTCTTGTACAGGAGTGTCATTAAATTTTCTGTACAAATCTATCAAATACGAAATATTGTCATTGAAAATCGTTCTATCGGCAGAAACGTTAATGCCTACATTACATCCTCCGCAAAACAAGTCGACGAATGTTCGTATTCGACTGGGGAATAGTGGTAATATTTGAGGAAGTATTTTATATTTTCCTCCAATATAATTAAGCGGCGATTGAATATAGGGCTGCTTTGCCATAATTAGATTTGTTTTGAATAGCGAAGATAATATTTTTTATAGAAACTTTTTATAAGGAGGAATATTATGCTTAGGTGATTCTGATGTTTGAATAATGACGGGAAAAGAGGCCGGAGGATAATTTTAAGTAAGATATTAAAAATAAAACTGAGAGTGTGTTCGTAAAACACACTCTCAGTTTTATGTCGGTTGGCAAATCTACTTGTTTACAATATCCCTTGTGCCATCATCGCTTTGGCTACTTTCATGAAGCCGGCGATATTGGCTCCTTTCACATAATTGGTATAAGAGTCGCTTTCTTTACCGTAGCGGGTACACTGTTCATGAATATCGTGCATGATTTGTTTCAGTTTTTGGTCTACCTCTTCGGCTGTCCAGCTTATTTTCATTGAGTTTTGTGTCATTTCCAATCCGCTTACCGAGACACCTCCTGCATTGGCGGCTTTACCCGGAGCATATAAAATTTTGGCTGCGAGGAATTGTTCGATAGCTTCGGGAGTAGAAGGCATATTTGCACCTTCCGAAACGGCGAAACAGCCGTTGGCAAGCAGGGTACGGGCGTCGTCGCCATCTAGCTCGTTCTGTGTTGCGCTAGGCATGGCTATGTCGCATTTTTCTCCCCACGGACGTCCTCCTTCTACGTATTTACAGCCATATTCTTCGGCATATTCACGAATGCGTCCTCGATAGAGGTTTTTCAGTTCGAAGATGTAAGCCAGTTTCTTTTCATCGATTCCGTCTGGATCGTAGATATAACCGTCGCTATCGGACATGGTGACAACTTTGGCTCCGAGGGAGATAAGTTTTTGCACCGTATATTGAGCGACATTTCCCGACCCCGATACGGTGACTACTTTCCCTTTAATATCTATTCCTTTGGTTTTAAGCATTTCGAGTAGGAAATATACATTTCCGTATCCTGTGGCTTCCGGGCGAATAAGTGAGCCTCCGAATTCAAGACCTTTTCCGGTGAATGTCCCGGTATTTTCGCGGGCCAGCTTTTTATACATACCATACATGTAGCTTACTTCCCGACCGCCTACACCTATATCACCGGCGGGTACGTCGGTATCTGGGCCTATATGCCGCCAAAGTTCGGTAACGAATGCTTGGCAGAATCGCATGATTTCCATGTCCGATTTTCCTTTGGGGTTGAAATCCGATCCGCCTTTTCCTCCGCCCATAGGTAAAGTAGTCAAGGCATTTTTGAAGGTTTGTTCAAAAGCAAGGAATTTCAAGATCGAAGGATTGACCGATGAGTGAAAACGGATGCCTCCTTTATACGGACCGATGGCGTTATTGTGTTGGATACGATATCCCATATTGGTATGGACTTGACCTTTGTCATCGACCCAAGTTACCCGAAATGAAAACATTCTATCGGGAATGCACAACCGTTCGATCAGGTTGTAACGATCGAATTCGGGATGTTCGTTATACACATCTTCGATAGTCGATAACACTTCTTCCACTGCTTGGTGGTACTCCGGTTCGTTAGGGAAACGGCGTTTTAATTCGCTCAATACTTCTGTTGTTTTCATTGATAAGTATGTTTTTTGAGTTTTGGAAAGTCCCTATAAATATGTAATCTTTCTCTTTGATTTCGTTGCAAAGATAATACAAAATACGTAAAATGAAAGCATTTTCTTATAAAAACTTTCACTTTACAATAAAAATGATAAAAATCTATCTGTTTGTATACTATTGGTGTTGTAGTTGCGGCAAAATTGATATGATATTATTTCTTTGTCGGAAATAAATTCATTGTTGCAGCGGTTTCCAGCATAAAAAGTCGTGCCGGTTCATATTCATTGGGAATTTTTCCGTCGAGTATGGCCTCTTTGATAGCCGATAAAATTTCACCTACGGGACGGGACGGCGGTAACCCGAAGGTTTCCATGATTTCTTCTCCCCGTATCGGGAGCTTCATATTGCGTATGCTGTCTTTTTCTTCTATTTCTCGCAGTTTGGTTCGCACCAATTCGAAATTGTCGCGGAATCGTTTCACCTTTTCTCTGTTTTTGGAGGTAATATCCGATTCGCAAAGAAACATCAAATCGTCTATGTCATCGCCGGCATCGAACAAGAGTCTTCTTACGGCCGAGTCGGTAACGACCTCTTCGGCGAGGACGATAGGTCTCATGTGCAATCCTACGAGTTTCTGTACGTATTTCATCTTCTCATTGAGCGGTAGTTTCATTTTGCGGAAAATACCGGGAATCATTTTTTCTCCTATGAAATTGTGATTGTGGAATGTCCAACCCAAGCGGGAATCATAGCGTTTGGTACGTGGTTTCCCGATGTCGTGGAGTAGTGCAGCCCAACGTAACCATTCGTTGCGGCTGCGTAGTGCCACATTGTCGAGGACGGCGAGCGAATGATAAAAATTGTCTTTATGTCCTCGTCCTTCGATTGTTTCTGTTCCTTTGAGTGCGGCGACTTCGGGAAAAATGATAGGCAGCAGTTTACAGTCGTCTAATAAAATAAATCCCCGAGAGGGAATATCCGAACGTATGATTTTGCCGAGTTCGTCGATGATGCGTTCTTTCGAAATGATTTCGATTCGTTTTCGGTTTCGTTCGATGGCTGCGAATGTCTCTTTCTCGATGTGGAAATTTAGCTGAGTGGCAAATCTGATAGCACGCATCATGCGTAAGGGGTCGTCGCTGAATGTAATGTCAGGATCGAGGGGGGTGCGAATAATTCCCTTTTTCAGATCGTTCATACCGTCGAATGGATCTACGAGCATGCCCCAATGCTCTTTGTTCAGGCAAAGAGCCAAAGCATTGATGGTGAAGTCTCTTCGGTTCTGGTCGTCTTGCAGGCTTCCGTCTTCGACTATCGGTTTACGCGAGTCATGGCTGTATGACTCTTTTCGAGCTCCGACAAATTCTATCTCTATATTTTCTTTCTGGTCACTGTATTTTACTTGTGCTGTTCCGAAGTTCCGAAATGTCGACAGGTGGGCCCGTTTCCCCAGTTTGGTCGTTACAGCCTCGGCGAGTTCTATACCGCTGCCTAAGGTTACGATGTCGATGTCTTTGGACGGTCGGTCCAGAAAAATATCGCGTACATATCCTCCGATGACGAAACACGGGCGATTCATCTCATCGGCGACTTCACCGATGAGATGAAATATCGGGTCGTTCAAATGGTCGAGTATAAGATCGTTGTCGGTTTGCATGGTTATTGGTAAAATAGCTTATAAATGTGTTGGTTTTTACGGGTTGCGACAAATGCGACCGGGTTTAATACCAGTCGAGTCGGCTGTAAGAGTTTCCTCGTTTGTCATATTTGAGGTCTTGCAATAAAGACGATTTCACGCTAATGTGGAAATTGTATGATTTGTAAGGTCCCACAGGGACGAAACTGGCACTCATCGACCAGCAATGCAAGTCTCGGGTGATGTTACAGTTCATATAGGCAATTTTCTTGGCGTCGAAATCATAGCTAGCC
This sequence comes from Barnesiella intestinihominis YIT 11860, assembly GCF_000296465.1. NCBI lineage: Bacteria > Pseudomonadati > Bacteroidota > Bacteroidia > Bacteroidales > Barnesiellaceae > Barnesiella > Barnesiella intestinihominis. The sequence continues at coordinate 656,739 of NZ_JH815205.1, read as the reverse complement.
GAGAAGTTAAAAGACCAGTTTTTCGTAAAGTTGATATTCCCCGAAAAACTTAGGTTTTGGGTAAACCGGCCGTTGTATTCCATTTTCTTTTTGTTGAAAGACCCATATCCGTAATTGACCGAATAGTTGATAGATAGACTCCACGGGACCTCCCAAATCGCATAACCGTCGGCCCCGAATTGTGTGTCCGATTCTTCCGAGGCTGTATCGTCTTCCGGCTCTTCATTCGGGTCGGGTGGCAGTGTATTGGGTTGTGGTTGAGGCTGTTTGTTGTCGTTTTTTTTCTTGTCCTTCTTTTTAAAAGTATCGTTGTTGAAGGTATAGGAGAAAGATGTTCCTGTACTGGACAAACGGCCTAATCCCTTGCCTACGGTCCACCGGGGTTTGTTCACTCGTACAGGGTTTCCGTAACTGTCCAATTGATAAGTATAGGTATCCCATGTCGCACTCATTTGTAGATTAAACCCTTTGGTTAGTTTAATGAGTATTGAGGTGTTCAGGTTACTCCATTTCATGGAGTCGGCAGCCATATTATAACTCATATTGGCCGATAGGTTTTCGATTAGGGATATTTTGCGAACTCCTGTCGAGTCGCGGTCCGATTTGACTTTCATTTCCAAATTGTTCGATACCGAGAACGATACTGTTCCCTGTTTTCCTTGTGACACTGTGCCGAATATTCCGTTTGAGAAAGGAGAATATTTTTCGGTCACCGTTTCTCCTCGCTCGTTTACGTAGGAAAGTGTTTTCCAAAAACCATATCGGGGAGAACTGAAATCGGGGGCAGCGCTGAACGATATAGACGGAGTGAAAATGTGTCGTATGGCCTGTACTTTGTCGCCGAATATTTTCCACGGTTTGTAGAATCCGTATAGTTTGGTATCTGCGCTTAACGAACCGTAATAATTAAATACGTTGTAAAATCCGTAGGTCGTGTCTTGAACTATTTTTGACTGCTGTGTATCCCATTCTCTCATAACTTTGTTGGTGTACATACGGTCGGTAAAGTTGAAGCTGGCAGTCAGGTTGAGATATTTGAATACATTGAAAGTCGCCGATATGGGAATGTTGTGATACATACCGTTTCGCCAGTCTTTAATCAGATTCGATTTAAGTATCTGGTCTTGCTTGGTGAGAATCGAGTTTTGGAAACGACCGCTATACGACATTTGTATTTTTTCATACCAACGTTCATTGCCCACGACCGATTTCCGTTTGAATGGGTAAATTTGCCCCATTGACACGGTTAAATTGGGAAAAGAAACATTTAGTGTCGAGTCTTGCGTACGTTGAGTGATATTGGCGGTTGCCGAAAAACTCCATGACGAGTTAGGAATACGGTAGGTCATGTTTACCGTAGAACTTTTGGTGTTTTCGGTAAAGCTGTTGGAATTGTAATAGCTGTTCAAATCGTTTCGGGTATATCCGCTGGTTGTGAAATTAACGCTTGCCGATAACGACATGTTCGGGTTGTTTTTAGTGTCTTGGGTATGGGTCCATGCTATTTTGAAGTTCTTCATTTTTGAATAGTCTGGCAATCCTTTATCTCCGGTAATGGTTGTGATGAAACTCAAATCGAAGTTACCGGAATATTTGTATCGTTTGATATAGGCCGAACGGGCGTTGATACCCCATGAACCTTTTGTGTAAATTTCACCGGTCAGTGCAAGGTCTATGTAATCGTTGATGGCAAAATAATAACCGCCGTCACGCAAATAAAATCCTCGTGCCAGTTCGTCTCCGAAAGTGGGAACGATAATACCCGATGAATATTTTTCGGTGAAAGGGAAGAAGCCGAACGGAATGGCGAGTGGAAGAGGAACATCGGCCAGTACCATATACGCCGGCCCCGTTACGATATTCTTTTTGGGACGGACTTTCGCTTGGGTTAATTGCAGATAAAAGTGCGGGTGATCGTGATTGTCGCATGTCGTGTAACGTCCGCTTTTCATGTAGAATTCGTCATTCTCCATTTTTTTGGTTTGTCCGCCTGTCAAGTAACCTTCGCCTTGTTGGGTGACAATATTGGTAATATATCCCTTTTTTGTCTTGAAATTATAATTCATGGTTTCCGATTCGTACTCTCCGCTTTTATCCTTGAAAACGGGACGGCCCACTATATCTCCCACAGAGTCGGGACGACCCACGGCGTAGACTAAGCTACTGTCCATGTTCATCTCGATTTGATCTGCATTGAGCTCCATGCCATCGAACTGTACTACCCCTTTTCCGTACATGTACACCTCGTTACCGTGGGTGAAAACGATAGAATCGTTGGCCTTGTAATCGACAACCGATGTCAAACCGGCTTTCTTTTTCTTGGGTGAGACAGAATCATTGGCAAGCGAATCGACTCCTAACGAATCCGATTGTAACGAATCTTTGGAAATACTGTCTAAAAGTGTTATCGGTTTATTTGATAATAAAGTAACACTATCTTTGCTCGTGGTGGAATCGAGTGAAGTCACTTCGCTATAAGACGGATGCCTGTCTTGTGCGATGAGCGACACAAACAGTGAGGAGCATAGAAGAGATAAAAGTATAGCGTATTTTTTGCTGTCTTTTGGCATCCGGCTGTCAATCTGTAATCAACTCGCAAAAATACACATTTTCCATGACTTATCGGCGTTTGGGCTTTATTTAATATATTTTATTCAATGTTCAGAGTATCTTCTTTTTATTGATTGTATAGGTTTCTATAAAAACAGAGTGGCCATTTCGTCGAAACGGTGTAGAGACGCATCGCCATATTTAGCAACGCTTTTACGAACTTTATCGAACGGTTTTTCTTGGTCGGGAGTAGATTTCGAATAAAACTTGTCGGCGAAGCAAACGAGTTTTTCTTCGAGACTTATAGGGCACATGTCACGGTGTGGAAGCGGGAGGTTTTGGGAGATGATGTCATCGACCGTCAGTCCGGTTCCTGTGTGTCGTTCACAAACGAGAGCGTGTTTGGGATATCCTTCATTTCGAAGAAGTTCGGCTCCTATAATGCCGTGACGGATATAGGGCTCTTCTCCTGTACAGTAAATCGAAGGAGCATGGGTGAGGTATACGCCGATGTCGTGAAGCATGGCGGCTTCGTAAACAAAGTCCGAATCGATATTTAATTCTGGGTGGACTTGGGCTAGTTTCAGGGCTTTTTCGGCAACCAGTTTGCTATGGGACCATACGCTGTTATAAAGAGGCGTTCCGGGTTGATAGTATTTTTCGAAGATTTGTTGGATATTCATGGTTGTCACTGAAAAAATGTGTTATAAAAGCGACAGCCCGAAAGAGTGTCTCTCCGGGCTGCCGTTGTATAATCTTGTAGTTATTCTACGATAGTAATCCATTTGTGAGTATCGGGTTCGTCGCCATATTGTATAGCGCGTAACTTATTGTATAGCTTTTCGCAAATAGGACCGGGTTTACCGTCTTTGGAGAAAATATACGATTTGTTTTCATCGAGGTCGTCTATACGGGCGATAGGACTGATGACAGCAGCTGTTCCACAGGCTCCCGCTTCGTCGAATGTCCCGATTTCATCTTCCGGTATTTGTCGTACTTCTACCGTCATGCCCATGTCCTCGGCAAGTTGCATGAGGCTTTTGTTGGTGATTGAAGGGAGAATGGACGTCGATTTCGGGGTGATATAGCTGTTTCCCCGAATGCCGAAGAAGTTGGCCGGGCCGCATTCGTCGATATATTTTTTCTCTTTGGCGTCCAGATAGAGTACGGCGGAATATCCCAGTTCATGGGCTTTTTCGCCAGCCACTAAACTGGCTGCGTAATTCCCTCCTACTTTGTAGCGTCCTGTTCCGAGTGGAGCGGCGCGGTCGTATTGACGGAGTATCGCCATAGGGGTAGGTTTGAAACCCTCTTTGAAATAAGGACCTACCGGAGATACGAAGACGATGAACAAATATTCTTTGGCCGGTTTGACTCCTACCTGTGCCGATGTCCCTATTAGTAATGGGCGTATATAGAGTGAAGCTCCGCTTTCGTAGGGAGGTACGAACCTTTCGTTCTTCTTGACTACGGTTAGTATGGCTTCGTTAAACTTCTCTGTGGGCAGTTCGGGCATCATGATTCCCCGGCAGGAACTCTGCAAGCGAGCTGCATTCTCGTCCATACGGAAAATGCGGATTTTTCCGTCTTTACCCCGAAAGGCTTTCATTCCTTCGAATGCCTCTTGTCCGTAATGAAGGCAAGTGGCTGCCATGTGTATTTCGAATGTTTGTGAGCTGGTAACTGTAATGTCGCCCCATTTCCCGTCTTTGTAAATACACCGTACATTATAATCGGTAGGCATATAGCCGAATGACAGGTTTGACCAATCGATACTTTCCATTGTTTCGGTTTTTAAGTTTAACTTTATAGGGACAAAGTTAAACTATTTCATGAAATATTGAAACAATGTTTAAGGTTTTATTTTTGTAATATCGATTTGAAGTAAAAAGGATATATTAAAGAGCAATCTTTTGTGTTTGTCCCTCTATTTTAACTAAATAAATACCTCGGACACCTATTTTTAATTCAGAGAGGCCGGGATTGATGGTCCGGTCGGTTACGATCTGTCCTAATATCGTGTAGACTACTACTTGTACTTTGCGTGGGGTACGAATATAAATACTTCCGTCCTTGCTCGAAACCTCTATGGGAGCTTCTTGGACGGGTTCATTTTGACGGTTGTCGTCGATCTTCCAGATCTCTTTCTCCATAGTTGTTTGAGCTACGGCCGTTGGAAGGACGAAGCCACTGAATACTAACGCGAAAAAGACTGCGTAAAGATACTTCATAACAACACTATCTAAAAATAGAATGTCTTGCAAATCGATATGTTTCACTCGATTATGCCGGTATGGCATCTATTTATATCTCTTGCAAAGATAGCTCTTTTTTGTAGTATTGTATAGGATAAGGCGTTAAATATGATGGGTATGCTCTTTAAAATTTGTAAGTCCGCTTAGGATTTTTGGGAAACCAGCCCTTTTGCACGCGTTTTTCTTGTTCGAAGATTTCTTTAATCGACCAAAAAGAAGAAAAGGCAAAAACACCCAACAAGGACGATATAACTACATTTTCAATGCATAGAGACGATATCACGCCTGCTATCCCCAAAAATAAAAATAACCACCAACAACGAGTACTCCAATAGTATTCGGCTTTGACAACTATGGGGTGGAACATTCCGATGATTAGAAATGTGCAGATTCCAATAACGAGGCCTTGCAGATGATTGTCGATTATAAAATCCATTGTGTAAAGATTAAAAGTTCTAATAAAAGATAATATCGTCTGTTTTGCATTTTATGCAAAGATAGTGTAAACTATAAGCCAAAGCAAGTTTGGTGAATTAGATTGGGTTCTCGGTGGTTCCTATCTTTTGAAACAGTAAAAATTCCCGATTGAAAATAGAACTTTCGATCGGGAATTTGGTTCATAGTAAATCAAATTTCTTTGAAACAACTCCTCGGTGCTTGACAGACCGGACATTTGAAATCGTCTGGCAATTCTCCTTCGTGAATGTATCCGCATACTTCGCAAATGTACTTTTTCCCAGAGTTTGGTTTCGGATCTTCTGGGGAAACATTTTCCTCCTTGATGTAGGTCGGTGCGTTTTGGGGAGCTTTTCCTTTAATTACATGGTGATAGTAGGCGTAAGTCATAGGAGTACCATTGTCGGGAATGGTATTGAGGACGCGGGCAAAAATTACGTCGTGAGTTTCGTTGTCGGCAATGTGCAATACCTCGCAGATAATATGTCCCGAAAATATCCCTGATAAGATGGGGACATCGTTTTGCCACTCATAATCGTAATTTGTGTATTTGTTTCGGTCTCGGCCGCATTGAAACCCGAAAGTAGTGATTAAAGATGTGTCGCTTTCTTCTGCGAGAATAGCTAAGCTGAATTTCCCATGTCGTACGATTATATCGTGGGTATAATTGTTTTTGTTCATGGAAATAGCGACAATGGGATTTTCACTGGTTACTTGAAAACAAGTATTTATGATACACCCCGTAGGGCGGCCGTTGTCATTAGTGCCTACGACATATAGCCCGTAGGTGAGGTTTCGTAATGCTGTAATATCCATAATTAAAGAATATCGGTCTACCCGATAAGGGCAGACCGATGGGTTGTTTTGAGATTTTTAAAACTGAATTTTAATAGTTATTTTTCTTGCGTTCGAAGAAAGCTTGCGGGTGAGCGCATGCGGGACATACTTCGGGCGCTTTTTTGCCACGGAACACATATCCGCAGTTGCGGCATTGCCATTCGATTTCTTCGCTGTCGGAGAACACGGTTCCGTTTTCGATGTTTGATAACAGTTTGCGATAGCGTTTCTCGTGTTCTTCTTCTACTTTGGAGACGTTACGGAATGTGTGTGCGATAGCGGGGAATCCTTCTTCGTCGGCGATTTTGGCAAATTCGGGATAAAGATCTACCCACTCTTCGTTTTCACCTTCTGCTGCCGCTTTCAGGTTTTCAGCGGTTGTTCCGATTACGCCGGCAGGGTAGGAGGCTGTGATTTCGACCATACCACCTTCGAGAAATTTAAAGAACTTTTTGGCATGTTCTTTTTCCTGTTCGGCTGTTTCCATGAAAATGGCGCTGATTTGTTCATAACCTTCTTTTTTTGCTACGCTGGCAAAAAAAGTGTAACGAGTACGAGCTTGCGATTCTCCGGCGAAAGCTTTCAATAAGTTCTGTTCTGTTTTTGTTCCTTTAATACTACTCATAGCATTCTTTGTTTTTGATGTGTTTTTAATTCTGGTACAAATATAATTAGAATAATTCTAAAATTGAAATATTTCTAATTCAAAAAACGATTATTTAAGAAAGTTTTATAATTATGGGTAAAGATAAAATTTTTTTGTGAATAAACAAAGATTACAAAGGGAATAAGATAGGTATGATTTTTAAGTGAAAAAATTTGTTCGCGACAGGTTTTTAGGTGTTGTAAAAAATATAAATGGATATGTTCTAAAACATTTTAAATGTACGGTTTGCCCATAGAATAACGATAAATCGTATTTTATATATTATTGTTATAGTGAAATTGTGACATTTTTGTTGCTGTATATATTCATTCTTTTTTTATTTTTGTGACTAAAATAAGATAGAGGCATTTGGAACATACCGATGTTATGTTTCGAATGAATCACAAAAATGCTCCACCATGATAGTAGAAAAATTGCCGGGGACAGATGCGCGGCTATATGCCCTTGTTGCGCCGTTAGTTATGAGTGTTCCCATTATTCGTCAGAACAATAATTATCCGTTTAAAACCTCTCGTAAACACCTTTGGTTCATCGCTTTGGAACGAGGCGAGGTAAAAGGTTTTATGCCTGTTGAAAGAAAAACTGCGGGAGCTTGTATCGATAATTACTATTTGGCGGGAGATTCTTCCGAATTGTTGACTTCTCTTATCGAAAAAGCGAAAGAAGAGTTTGCCCAAGACTGCACTCTTTATGCGATTTCTCATGTTCGGCATGTTGATGCCTTTCGGGCGTGTGGATTTTCTGAATTGAAAACGTGGAAATTGTATGTAAAAATGGTGTATGAGGCAAATGGAGAATCTGAGAAGCAGTGTGTATGAAGTCGTTTTGGAGCGATTGAATCGGATATTTTCCGATTTTGATAATGTGTATGTTTCTTTTTCGGGAGGAAAAGATAGCGGTGTGCTTCTTAATTTATGTATCGATTATATTCGTCAGAATAAATTGAATCGTAGATTGGGGGTATTTCATATCGACTATGAAGTCCAATATGAGGAGACGACGCGTTATGTAGACAGAGTATTGGCATCTAATTCCGATATATTAGATGTATATAGGATTTGCGTCCCGTTCAAGGTTACGACGTGTGCTTCGATGTATCAAAACTATTGGCGCCCGTGGGAGGACTCTATGCGCCCGTTATGGGTAAGAGAAAAACCAGAAAACTGTTATACGAAAGAAGATTTCGATTTTTATACAGATGATTTATGGGACTATGAGTTTCAGATTAAGTTCGCCGAATGGTTGCACAAGCGGAATGCGGCTCGCAGGACTTGTTGTCTCATCGGCATTCGCACACAAGAAAGTTTCAATCGTTGGCGCACGATTCATAGCGATAAGAATTACAGGAAGTATAAAGGTTTGAAGTGGATTCGTGAGATGAAATATGGCATTTGCAATGCCTATCCCATACACGATTGGCTGACGACCGACGTGTGGGTCGCTAACGGCCGGTATCATTGGGATTATAACAAGCTGTACGATCTCTACTATCGAGCTGGGGTCCCGTTGGATAAGCAAAGGGTGGCCAGCCCGTTTATATCGCAGGCCATATCGAGCCTCCGTTTGTATCGTGCGATAGACCCGGATATGTGGGGGAAAATGGTAAGTCGGGTCAATGGGGTGAATTTTGCCGGATTGTATGGGAATACATCTATGATGGGCTGGCATTCTATCAAACTTCCACCCAATATGACATGGGAAGGATATTTGGATTTTTTGTTGAAAACGCTTCCGGAAAACACTCGTAAAAATTACCAGCGAAAATTGTCGGTGAGTATGAACTTCTGGCGGGATAAAGGGGGGTGTCTGGCAGATGAAACCATTCGAAAGCTGGAAAAGATGGGAATTCCTATTACCGTAGGTGACCATTCCAATTACAGGACCGAGAAAAAACCTGTACGAATGGAATATTTAGACGATATTGATATCCCCGAATTTAAAGAACTCCCCACATTTAAACGCATGTGTATATGTATTCTTAAAAACGATCATACATGCAAATACATGGGCTTTTCTTTGAATAAGGCCGAGAAAGAACAAAAAGAACGAGTGATGGAAAAATATAAAGCATTGATTTGAAAAATGGAAAAGTATAAAAGTCCGGTTTACAATGTGATTGCTGTTCCCGTGGAAAAAGTGGTCGCCAATACGTATAATCCGAATATTGTTGCTCCGCCCGAGATGAAATTACTCGAACTTTCTATTTGGGAGGACGGATATACGATGCCCTGTGTGTGTTATTATATTCCGGAGAAAGACCAGTATGAACTGGTTGACGGGTTTCATCGCTATAAAGTTATGAAAACCTCCAAGCGTATATATGACAGGGAAAAGGGTTTGTTGCCGGTGGTGGTGATAGATAAAGACCTTTCGAACAGAATGGCTTCTACCATACGGCATAATAGGGCGAGAGGTACGCATTGTATCGAATTGATGTGCGAAATTGTTTCGGAGTTGACGAAAGCCGGTATGTCCGATAGCTGGATTATGCGGAATATTGGTATGGATAAGGACGAATTATTACGGTTTAAACAAATATCCGGGTTAGCCGAATTATTTGCCGATAAGGAGTTTAGCTTGACGAAAGAGATATAAAATAATTATTTATTGTTGTTATACTGGATTTTGGGTCGTTGATGCATTTATAAACTGATTATAATTCCAAAGAATCTACATACCTCCGGCATATTTTCTTATTTCTGTTTAAGGCAAAGATAGCGAAAGGTGAGTGCAGAGGCAAACGGAAATTCCATTTCCGATTTGACTATGCCGAACCGCAGCCTGTCTTCGTATTCACAAAGATAGGGGAACAATATAATGCAATAAAACAGGTGGATATTTTTTTCTGATAATTTTGATAGAAACAAAAAAACAGAGCCTTTATTAAAGGCTCTGTTTTTTAGAAAGATAGATGATTATACATTACATAATACCTCTTTCGCGTAATTTCAATTGCCATTTCCAAGCAGAAGCAAGCGTGTCTTCGATGCTTTCTTGTGCTGTCCAGCCTAGAACTTTATTCGCTCTTTCAGGGTTAGCCCACACTTGTTCTATATCGCCTTCTCGACGTCCTACTATTTTGTGAGGAACTTTTACCCCCGTAGCTTTTTCAAATGCAGAAATTAGTTCGAGCACGGAAACCCCTCGCCCCGTACCGAGGTTGAATATCTCGATAGCTTCGGGCGATTTATTTTCAAGCATACGATTCATGGCTGTCACATGAGCTTTTGCAAGATCTACGACGTTGATGTAATCGCGAATGCAAGAACCGTCGGGAGTATGATAATCGTCGCCGAATACGCTCAATTCTTTGCGAATACCGATGGCGGTTTGGGTCAAGTATGGGATAAGGTTTTGGGGAACGCCGTTGGGCAGTTCTCCTATTTCGGCGGTTGGGTGTGCCCCTATCGGGTTGAAATAACGGAGAATGATCGATTTGAAAGGAGCGCTGGCATGAATGGTATCTTTAATAATTTCTTCGCAAATCTGTTTGGTATTGCCGTAGGGCGATAAGGCGGGTTTGATAGGAGCCGATTCGTCTACCGGTAAAACGTCTGGTTGTCCGTAAACGGTACAAGACGATGAAAATACGATTCCTTCTACGCCATATTCCGGCATTAAAGTTAATAAATTAACAAGAGACATTAGATTGTTGCGGTAATAGAGCAAAGGTTTTTGAACCGATTCGCCCACTGCTTTGCTCGCCGCGAAATGTATGATCCCTTTTATTCCGGGATTCTCTTTAAAAAGCTGACGCAAAGCCTCCATATCGGTACAGTCGGCTTGAACGAACGTAGGACGTTTGCCTGTGATACGTTCGATTCCGTCGAGTACTTCGATGTTAGAGTTGGATAGATTGTCGATGATGACAACTTCGTAACCTGCATTTTGCAGTTCTACTGTGGAATGAGACCCGATGTATCCCGTTCCTCCGGTAACCAAGATTTTTCCTTTCATGGTGGTTGGTGTGTTTAAATTCTTTATTATGAATTGCAAAGATACAAAAAGGTGAGTGTAAAGACAAACGGAAATTCTATTTCCGATTTGGCTATGCCGAACCGCACCTATCTTCATAGTGACAAAGATAGCGAAAGGAGAGCGGAGAAAAAACGCTTCCCCGATTTTTTGTTTCGAGAGGAATAATTTCGTAAAGGCTTGTAGGTAAGAAAATAAAATGTTAACTTTGCCCCGCTTTTTGAAAATTCCGTGTGATGGGAAATTAAGGAGCAGTGAAAGCTTAATTTTGAGTAACACAAAACAACACAACGATGAAAACATTTCAATTGAATGGTACGGCCCGTACCGATTTGGGCAAGAAAGCAGTAAAAGGTTTGCGTAAGCAAGGATTGATTCCCGCAGTGCTGAATGGTGGCGAGTTGGTAGAATTGCCTTATCAAGGAGCGCTCAAACCCTGTGAAAAGTTGGTAGAACTTCCCGGTGGTAAAAAAGGTATTATCGTTACCGATTTCACTGTGACTAAGGATGCCGTTCGTAAATTGGTTTATACTCCCGATATTTTTGCAGTCGAGTTGACTATCGATGGTGAAAAAAAGATGGCGGTATTGAAAGATTTGCAATTCCACCCTGTAACCGATGCTATTCTGCACATGGATTTCTTGGAAGTATCCGATAAGAAACCCGTTGTTATGGAAGTTCCGGTTCAACTCGAAGGACACTCCGAAGGTGTACGTGCCGGTGGTAAATTGAGTTTGTCGATGAGAAAACTGAAAGTAAAAGCCATCTATTCCAATATCCCCGAACGTTTGGTAATCAATATCGACAATTTGGGATTGGGTAAAACCTTGCAAGTGGGAGAACTCCATTTCGAAGGTTTGGAATTGATGAACGCCAAGAATGCCGTAGTTTGTGCGGTTAACTTGACTCGTGCCGCTCGTGGTGCGCAAGCTGCCGCTAAATAACGATCGATAAACCTGTTTTATTGATGAAATATCTGATTGTAGGGTTGGGGAATATCGGTTATGAATACGAGAATACCCGACATAACATAGGATTCAGAGTATTGGACGCCTTAGCTAAGGCGTCCAATCTCGTTTTTACCGATGGACGTTACGGTGCTACATGTGAACTTCGGTTAAAAGGACGTGTGTTGGTTTTGTTGAAACCTTCGACCTATATGAATTTGAGCGGAAATGCGGTTCGGTACTGGTTGCAAAAAGAAAATATACCGGTAGAGAATATGCTTGTCGTCGTAGACGATTTGGCTTTGCCGTTTGGTACATTGAGATTGAAACCCAAAGGCAGCGATGCCGGTCATAATGGATTGAAACATATTTGCGAAATATTGGGTACACAATGCTATGCCCGTCTTCGATTCGGTATAGGGAATGATTTTCCGCGAGGGGGACAAATAGAGTTCGTTTTGGGATCTTTTCCTCCGGAAGAGGAGAAGCAACTCCCCGAAAAGTTGGAACGAGCCGGCGAGATTATCAAGAGTTTTTGTTTAGCCGGCGTGCAGCAAACTATGAATCAATATAACAATAAATAGCAGATATGGCGAAAGACGAGGTAAGAATTGATAAATTCATGTGGGCTACCCGCATTTTTAAAACTCGTACCATAGCGACCGAAGCCTGTAAAAAGGGAAGGGTAATGCTCGACGGAGTTGCGGTGAAGCCTTCCAGAATGATCAAAGTTGGCGATGTCATACAGGTGAGAAAACCGCCTGTAGCATATTCTTTTCGAGTTTTGGCTCTCTCCGAAAATCGTATGGGGGCAAAATTAGTTCCCGGGTATTTGGAGAATATCACTCCGCCGGAACAATACGAATTGCTCGAAATGGTGCGTATAGGAGGTTTTGTCAATCGCCAAAAAGGATTGGGACGACCGACGAAAAGAGACGGTCGTCAAATGAAGCAATTCCTCGAATCGGAGTATGCCGATGATGGATTCGATTTTGATTTCGATTTCGAAGATGACGACTTGGACGAATAGGGGATAGCGGAATGTATTTCCCATTGGGTAAAGTCGAATATTTAAATTTTCTAAAAAAGAAAGGATCGTATAACTCCTCTGAAATAATCTCCCTTACCTTTGTCTGCAAGATTAAGTCTTATGTGGGCGAAAAAACTGAAAATACTATTCGTTTGTTTGGCCGGTTGTCTGGCTGTTTTTTCGACGGTGATTCCTCATCACCATCATGAGAATGGTATGATCTGCTGGGTAATCGATGCCGCAGAGTCGGGAGATACCCATTCGTCCGATGTCCCCGAAAAGGCTGGCGATTGCAGCGGTTGTAGTTGGTTTGCATATAAGGCTCCGGTCGATATAGTTTCTTTAAATCAATACCTTACATTAAAGTTTGCCCCGGTAAAAATTTTGTTGGGGACGTGGGCTATGTTGTCCGATTTCGTTATCGACAGTTTGGAAGTATCTCCCTGTTTCGGTATTTACATCGAGCGGCTGCATACATTTACTTTTCTTAAAACGTTGGGGCTGCGGGCTCCTCCCGTCGCATAGGTATAAATATCTCTTAATTCCATAAGAGAGAATTCGTTCGGTATTTTTGTATTCGAACTGATAACTATTATTTATTCCATAATTAATTATACCTATGAAACGAAATATTATATTCTCAATTCTTTTCACTTATATATTCTGGGGGTGTTCGGGTTCGTCTTCTTCTCACAGTGATGAACATGAGCATCAACATAGCGATCATATAGAAGCTCATGATCATAATCACGACGAACACGAAGGTCATGACCATGAAGCCGAAGAACATAGCGACGAGATAATTTTGAAAAAAGCCGAGGCCGAAGCCATAGGTTTAACGACCAAGACTATCCGTCCCGAAAAATTTCATGGCGTTATTTCTTGCTCGGGAACTTTGTTGGCTGCGCAGGGAGATGAAGTAACCGTTGTTTCGCCGGTTGCCGGTGTGGTTTCATTGGCCGGTAAACATATTACCGACGGTAGTTCGGTTGCCAAAGGCAGTGTGTTGTTGAATGTTTCTGCCGAGAAGATGGCTACCGGAGATCCGGCTAAACGGGCTTATATCGATTACGAAACTGCTCGCAAGACCTATGAGCGTGCTCAGGAGTTGGTAAAGGATCAGATCATTTCCCGACAGGAATACGAACAGATATATAAAGACTATGAGACGGCGAAATTGGCTTATGAAGCCATTGGCGGAGGAAAGTCGGGCAGTGCCGTGAAAGCCCCTATGGGAGGTTATTTGAAAAATATCATGGTGAAAGACGGTGATTTTGTAGAGATGGGACAACCGCTGATGACCCTTTCGCAAAATAAACGTTTACAATTGCGGGCCGAAGTTCCTCAACGTTATTATAAGGAATTGCCAGCGGTTGTTTCGGCCAATTTCAAGACACCTTATGACGACCGGGTGTATGAGCTTTCTCGGTTGAACGGGCGATTGTTGAGTTACGGAAAGGGAACTTTGGCGGGAGGTGCTTATATCCCCGTGGTTTTCGAATTGGACAATAAGGGCGAGATAGTTCCCGGAGCCTACATAGAAGTCTTTTTGTTGACGACATCGATCGATAATGCGATCGTGGTTCCTGTTTCGGCACTAACCGAGGAACAAGGGCTCTATTTCGTCTATTTGCGTTTGGACGAAGAAGGGTATAAAAAGCAAGAAGTTACAGTCGGAAATTCCGATGGCGAGAATGTGAGAATATTGTCCGGTTTGCACGAAGGCGACCAAGTCGTTACACGGGGTGTCTATCAGGTAAAACTCGCCGCCAATAGCGGAGTGATTCCCGAAGGCCATTCGCACAACCACTAATACATTACAGCCATGTTGAATAAAATTATCCGATATTCTTTGAACAATCGGCTGCTGATTTTAGTGGCATCTGTATTGTTACTTTTTGCGGGATTGTACACATCTATGAAAATGGACGTCGATGTCTTTCCCGATTTGAATGCTCCTACGGTAGTCGTCATGACCGAGGCTCCGGGTATGGCGCCCGAGGAGGTGGAACGGTTGGTGACCTTCCCCGTAGAAACCGCATTGAACGGAGCGACCGATGTGCGTAGGGTACGTTCCTCCTCGACGACCGGGTTTTCGGTGGTTTGGGTGGAATTCGATTGGGGAACCGATATTTATCGGGCACGGCAGATTACTTCCGAGAAATTGGCTGTTGTGGGTGAAAGTTTGCCCGAGGGAGTGGGAACTCCCACATTAGGCCCTCAATCCTCTATTCTTGGCGAGATGATGATTATCGGTCTGACGTCCGATTCTACATCTTTGAGAGATTTGCGCACGTTGGCCGATTGGACTATCCGTCCCCGCTTGCTTTCTATCGGCGGTGTGGCTCAGGTTACGGTTATCGGCGGCGAGATGAAGGAATACCAGATTCTTTTGGACTTGCCCCGTATGAAACAGTACGGTGTCACATTGGACGAAGTTCTCAATGCTGCTCGTGAGATGAACCGGAATGCCAACGGAGGTATTTTGTATGAATATGGCAATGAATACATTGTACGGGGAGCTGTCGCTACGACCGACGTCGATGCGATTGCCAAAGCCGTGGTAAAACGGGTCGATGGCGTTCCTGTGTTGATGGGCGACGTTGCCGAGGTGAAGATAGGAGACAAAGCCCCTAAATTGGGTACGGCTTCGGTTCGGGCCAATCCTGCCGTTTTGCTGACAGTTACCAAGCAGCCCAATACGAGTACTCTCGACCTCACGGAAAAACTGCTTTCTTCGATGGACGAGTTACAGAAAAATATGCCGGCCGATGTCACGGTTTCGACCGATATATTCCGTCAGTCTCATTTTATCGAGAGTTCCATAAACAATGTACAAAAGTCCTTATACGAAGGGGCTATATTCGTAGTGATCGTTCTGTTTTTCTTCTTGATGAATGTGCGTACGACGCTCATTTCGTTGGTCGCTTTGCCGTTGTCTTTACTGTTCTCTATATTGGCGCTCCATTTTATGGGGTTGACCATCAATACGATGAGCCTCGGGGGTATGGCCATAGCCATAGGATCTTTGGTCGATGATGCCATTGTCGATGTGGAGAATGTATATAAACATCTGCGGGAAAATCGACTGTTGCCACTGGGACAACGAAAGCCGATTGTCGAAGTCGTGTTCGAGGCCTCGCGCGAGGTGCGTATGCCTATTCTCAATTCTACATTGATTATTATCGTCACTTTTATTCCGCTCTTTTTCCTGACCGGTATGGAAGGCCGCATGCTCGTGCCTCTCGGTATCGCTTTTATCGTCGCGTTGTTTGCATCGACAGTCGTTGCATTGACGTTGACGCCGGTACTGTGCAGCTATCTGCTAGGCAAAGGAAAGACCGATAAGGATATTAGTCGTGAGCCGTTTGTCGCCCGTACTTTGAAAAAATATTATGGGCAAGCTTTGGAGTGGGCGCTGCGTCACCGTACCGGTGTGTTGGGCGGAACTATCGCCCTGTTTGTGGCTGCCATGATTACCTTTTTCACGTTGGGACGTAGTTTCTTGCCTCCTTTTAATGAAGGTTCGTTTACAATCAACGTGAGCACTTTGCCCGGTATCTCGTTGGAGGAATCGGACAATATCGGTCGTCGGGCAGAAGAACTTCTACTTGAAGTTCCCGAGATACAGACTGTTGCCCGGAAGACGGGGCGTGCCGAACTCGATGAACATGCTTTGGGCGTGAATACCTCCGAGATAGAAGCCCCCTTTGTATTGGGAGACCGTTCGCATGCCGAGGTCGTTGCCGATGTACGCAAAAAACTGTCGGTGATTCCGGGGGTGAATATCGAGATTGGACAACCCATTTCTCACCGTATCGACGCTATGCTTTCCGGTACTCAGGCACGTATTGCCATTAAACTTTTCGGCGATGATTTGAATCGCATGTTTATGTTGGGCAATCAGATTAAGAAGAATATTTCGGCAATCGATGGAGTGGTCGACTTGAATGTGGAGCAACAAATCGAACGCCCGCAATTGAAAATCACTCCGCGTAGGGAAATGCTTGCTCGTTATGGCGTATCGCTGTCCGAGTTTGCCGAATTTATCGATGTCGCATTGGCTGGCGAGGTTGTGTCGCAGGTGTACGAAGGAAGCCGCACATTCGATTTGACGGTAAAAGTAAAAGACGATGAACGTTCTTCGGCGGCCAAGATAGGAGATTTGATGGTCGATACCCAGGACGGGAAAGTTCCATTGAGTTATCTGGCGGAAATCAAGTCCGCCACAGGACCCAATACGATTAATAGGGAGAATGTGAAACGTAAGATTGTCATATCGGCCAATGTCAGCGACCGCGATTTGCGTAGTGTAGTGGACGATATAAGGGAACGTATCAAAGAAACCGTGGTGCTCCCCGAAGGTTATTTCATCGAGTATGGAGGACAGTTTGAAAGCGAGGCGGCAGCTTCTCGTACGCTTTCGTTCGTTTCGCTTTTTTCTTTGCTGGTTGTATTCTTGTTGTTATACAATCAGTTCCGAAGCGTATCGCAGTCGGCGGTCATCTTGCTGAATCTTCCGTTGGCACTTATCGGAGGCGTGTTTATCTTGCGCTTTACGACCGGAGAGATAAGCATACCGGCTATTATCGGATTTATTTCTCTTTTCGGAATCGCCACGCGTAACGGTATGTTGTTGGTTTCGCACTATAATACGATGCTGTCCGAAGGTAATTCGTTGCACGATACCATTTTAAGAGGTTCGCTCGACCGGTTGAACCCCATATTGATGACGGCACTCACATCGGCTCTTGCACTCATTCCTTTGGCTTTGGGTGGCGATTTGCCGGGGAATGAAATACAAAGCCCTATGGCAAAAGTCATTTTAGGAGGATTGATAACTTCGACTTTCCTCAATGCTTTTGTCGTTCCGGTCGTTTATTGGATTATGAACCGTAAAAAAGAAAATCGATGAGAAATAGCTTTTTATGTCTTTTTGTATTCGCTGTTGCGAATATGGGAGCACAAAATAATATGGCGGATATATTGGCTTCTATCGAAACGAACAATCCCGAATTGAAAGCCGGGGCTCAAATCGTTTTGAGTCAGAAAGCCGAAGTATCTTCACAGAACACATTGGAAGACCCTAACTTCGAGTTCGAACATTTATGGGGAGCCGACAATGCCAAAGACCGCAAGTACGATATTTCGGTTTCCCAGTCGTTCGATTTTCCTTCGCTATATGTTCAGCGGAATAAAATAGGGAATTTGAAACGTACTTTGTACGATGGGCAGCAGGCTGTTTTGCGACAACAAATATTGTTGCAGGCAAAGGAGCTGTGTTTGCAGGTGATCTATTTGAATCGTTGTATTCGGTTGGGAAACGAGAGGCAAGCTGCCGCCGACGAGTTGGTCAAACTATATCGTGAACGGCTGACCTCTGGCGATGCCAATATTCTGGACGTGAATAAAATCGAAATCGAGCAGTTAAATATCACGACGAGCAATATACAACGCCGGAATGAGCTGGCCGCTTGTCTGGCGCAGTTGCAGGCGTTGAATGGCGGTGAGCCGTTGAACTTGGCGGAGTCGGCTCTGACGGAATATTCCGATAGGGAGTTGCCGGCATCGTTCGATGACTTGAAAGAACAGGCGTTGCAATCCGATCCCGAATTACAAATGTTGCGGCAGGAAAACCAGATTGCCGGTAAGGAGGTCTCTCTCAACCGGGCAGGCTGGCTGCCGAAGTTCGAGCTGGGCTATCGTCATGCCTACGAATTGGGCGAGCGTTTCAACGGATTATCCGTGGGTGTTTCCATTCCTTTGTTTGCCAATCGCAAGAAAGTGAAGATAGCCAAAGCACAAGCGCTGGCCGGTTCTTTCACCGTTAATAACAAGGAGTTGCAGACGTTGGCGGCGTTGCAGTCTTCCTATAACGAAGCGGTTGCATTGAAAGATAATCGGGAGAGATATGAGTTGTTGACTCGGCAGAATAATTTTGAATTGTTACAGAAGGCTTTGGCATCCGGCAAGATCTCGATGGTGGAGTACTTGGTAGATGCTACGCAACTTTATGAAGCTTTTGAGAATAAACTCTCTTTGGAATATGAGTATCAGTTGCGATTGGCTCGTATGTATAAATTCGAATTATAGGCTTTTCGGGAGATTAGGTTAGAGATGCTTTCGGGGTTCGACCGAATCCCGAAAGCATTTTTTGTTTTACGGGATACGGCGGTGTCGGATTATCGCATGTAGACGGATATTAGGCGCAGAGGTAACGGCAGATTCTCTTTCCCGGTGAGAGCGTGGGAAGGGAACTTCGTCAAGGTGATATAAGACAGATGTTTCCGAAGAGCCGGGATAACATTTTGTCGGAGATTCTCATGGTCCCCGGACAGGGACAGTTCGTCTTCCCCGGCATGGAATCCCAATTGTTTCCAAGCGTTTAATAGATAATATATACCGTCGTTGATATGGCGTATGCGAAAGCTGTTGGATAGCAGGAAGCCCTGTTGGTTGAAACAAAACAAATCGATATGGTCGGTTTCCCAGTGAACATACATTTTAGATGTATATCCCAAGCGGCTTTTCCTGAAAAAGTATTCGCACGCCGGAGCCAGCCTGTGTAGCAGTGCGGGGCGGTCTAACGTGCGCTTCACGAAAGACGACAGCTCTGTGTTCAGGTCGAAAAGTATTTTCGCTCCCGTTTGAGGTAGGTCGGTCGAAATCAAAGTTCCCTCGCTGTCTGGAAAACAAAAATCGAAATAGAGAGGATTGTCCTCCGTCGAAGCGAATGCGTCGGGGATAAAGATAAACCGAGGAGAGTCGGCTATGAAAAAGACTTTCTCGAACGGACGGGTCAATATGGGTTGGGAGAAAACCGCCTCTTCGATAGAAAGAACTCCCTTTTCTGAGGTCAGCGATAAACGTTCCGTTACGATTTCGTCACGATTCTCCGTGTGTTGTAATAAAATATACAGATACGAACCGTCGGCATACATCGCCAAGATGTATTTGTGACTCTCTTTTATCGGTCGGTTCAGTGCCTCTATCGGTTCCATCGTCAATTTGTTTTAACTGTCTTTGTGCAAACAGAGCAAGGTATCTCCGGGTTTAGCCTCTTCCCCTGTGTTTTGCAAGGCAAAATATAGGAGAGGCGGCACGTAGTGCAAAGGGTCGGGTGGTTGGAAATAACCGTTGTCTGCCTTCGTATTTGTTGCAAATATAGTGAAAGGAGAGCGCAGAGGCAAGCGAAAATTACATTTTCGGCTTGACTATGCCGAACCGCCTCCGATATTCTACAAATATAGTGAA